>NZ_JBAPLU010000001.1:0-355552 GCF_037083825.1 Klenkia sesuvii | reverse complement strand
CGCAGCTGCCGCCACGGGTGAGGGCCGCGTGGGTGGTTCGGCGCCCAGCGCACCGGGGGCGAGGGGTTCGGGTACCCAGTCGGCGGAGGCAGCGACGCCGTCCAGACCCATGACCCACGCCCCCTCATCTCGACTCGAACAGGTGTACGAAGAGTAGCGCATGGGCGGGCGCGGATCAACCCGAAACCGCAGCTCAGAGGCCCTAGGAACCCCGGTAGCCCACTCCGCTGCACTGGGTGATCGTCATCCGACGCCTGGTGACCACACGGCGGCCGACGTGGGTCCTCACCGTCACATGACGCCCCGCGCGGCGAGGTGGCGGGGCCGAGGCCTCGATGGCTGCGGGAGGGGCCGAGGGCAGCTGCGACGCGAGGGCTGGGCTCAGTCGGCTTCGTCGATGAGGCGGTCGCGCTGGGCGGCCACGTCGTAGTCGGCACCCGGGAAGCGGGGCGCCAGGTCGGAGACCGCCTCCTGCAGCAACCGGCCCACCGCCCAGTTGCGGTACCACTTCCGGTCGGCGGGGACGACGTACCAGGGGTTGGTCTGGGTCGACGTCCGCTCGATCGCGATCTCGTACGCCCGCTGGTAGTCGTCCCACAAGGCGCGCTCGTCGACGTCGCCGGGGTTGAACTTCCAGCGCTTGGTCGAGTCGTCGAGGCGGGCGAGCAGCCGCTGCTTCTGCTCCCACTTCGACACGTGCAGCATGCACTTCACGATCGTGGTGCCGGCCGCGGTGAGCTGGTCCTCGAACCGCACGATCTCCTTGTAGCGCCGCTCGATGACCGCCGGCGTCGCCAGCTCGCGCACCCGCCCGATGAGCACGTCCTCGTAGTGCGAGCGGTCGAAGACGCCGATCATCCCGGGCCCGGGCACCGCCCGGCGCACCCGCCAGAGGAACCCGTGCTTGAGCTCCTCCGGCGTCGGCTTCTTGAAGCTGGTGATCGCGACGCCCTGCGGGTTCACCGCGCCGGCGACGGCCTTGATGACCCCGCCCTTGCCGCTGGTGTCCATGCCCTGCAGCACGAGCAGCACCCGCCGCTCCCCGCCCGAGACGCCCTCGGCGTAGAGCTTCTCCTGCAGCGAGGACAGCTCGGCGCCGTCGGCGATCATCTGCACCTTGGTGGCGTCCTTGTCACCGGGCGCCACGGGTGTGCCCCGGGGGTCGACGTCGGCCAACGACACCTCCCCGGCCGGTGCCCGGAGGACCTCGCGCAGGGACGTCGTCGACTTGGCCATGATCGAGACCCTAGTTCGGCCGGCCGACCCCGGCCTCAGCCGGCGAGCAGGTCCGGGAGCGGGTCGCGGTGCAGCACGGCCAGGCTGCTCACCGCGCGGGTCAGCGCGACGTAGAGCCGGTGCAGGCCGCGCGGCTCGGCCGCCACGATCGCGGCCGGTTCGACGACCACCACGTGGTCGAACTCCAGCCCCTTCACCAACGTCGCCGGGACGACGGCCACCGGCGCGGGCTCACCGCCGTCGTCGGCCAGCGCCGCAGCGTCGACCCCCTCCAGACCCAGCGCGGCCACCAGCTCCTCGACCGAGGCGTCGGCGCACACCACGCCCACCGACCCCGGCCCGGCCGACCGCACCACCTCGGCGAGCACCGGACCGAGCACCGACACCGGACGCAGCCGCAGCGACCCGGGCTCCGACCGCACCGCGGTCGCCGGCGCCAACCCGGGCACGAGCACCGGCAGCAGCCGGTTGGCGAACTCCAGCACCTCGGCCGGCACCCGGTAGCCGGTGGTCAGGGGCCGGACGGCGGCGTCCGGGCGTCCCAGTGCCGTGAGCGTCGTCGACCAGTCGGCCACCGACCACGGGCTGGTGGCCTGCGCCAGGTCGCCGAGCACGGTCATCGACCCCGCCCCCACCCGGCGGGCGATCGCCCGGCACTGCATCGGCGAGAGGTCCTGCGCCTCGTCGACCACCACGTGCCCGTACCCCGGCGTCCGCTCCAGCAGGCCGGCCACCTCGTCGACCAGCACCGCGTCGGCCGCCGTCCAACGGGTGGCCCGCACCGAGCGGGCCGGGGTACGCCGCAGCAGCTCCTGCTCGTCCACGCCGAGCAGGGAGCCGGCCACCGACGGGTCGGCGAGCACCCCGGCGACCAGGGCGGCGGCGTCCACCGCGGGCCAGCGCTCGTCGCAGAACGCGCGCACCTCGGCCGAGCGGGCGCAGCGCCGCGTCTCGGCGTCCGTCGGGCTCCCGCCGGCCTCCTCCTTCTGCCGGCGGGCGTCCTCGGCCAGCGACAGCGCGAGCCGCTCGCGACCGGCGCCGTAGGAGATCTCGGCCCGGCGCAGGTCGTCGACGTACCGGCGCAACCGCTCCTCGGGGATCCGGTACCGGCGCCCCGACAGCGGCACCTGCACCGAGTCGCGCGGCTTGGTCACCCCGCGCCACAGGGCCCGGCGCAGCACGTCGGCCAGCCGGGCGTCGCCCTTGAGGACGGCGACGTCGTCGGGGTCCTGCGCGCGCACGGGCACCCGGGCGGTGAGGTCGGCGACGGTGGCCTGGTCGACCTCCACCTCGCCGAGGGCGGGCAGCACCTGCTCGATGTAGCGCAGGAACGCCCGGTTGGGCCCGACGACCAGTACGCCGCTGCGGGCCAGCTGCTCGCCGTGCGTGTAGAGCAGGTACGCCGCCCGGTGCAGCCCGACGGCGGTCTTGCCGGTGCCCGGGGCGCCCTGCACGCAGATCGACTCGGCCAGGGGCGCGCGCACGATGTCGTCCTGGTCGGGCTGGATGGTGGCCACGATGTCGCGCATCGGGCCCGACCGCGGGCGCTCGATCTCCTCCCTCAGCAGCGCCGAGGGGCGGTCGTCGACCGTCAGCGACTCGTCCTCGTAGGAGGTGAGCGCACCGTCGGCGAAGCCGAACCGGCGCCGCCGCTCCAGACCCTGCGGGTCGGCGACGCTGGCCTGGTAGAACGGCCGGCTCATCGGGGCCCGCCAGTCGATCACCACCGGTTCACCGGCCGCGTCGCGCACGTGGCGGCGGCCGATGTGGAAGGTCTCCTCGGCGGTGTCGGTGCGGCCGAAGAACGCCGGGGCACCGGGGTCGGCGGCCAGCGACCTCGGGCGCTCGGCCCGGGCCTGCCCGAGCCGTTCGGAGGCCCAGGCGTCGACACCTGCGTCGGCGGTGGCGAGCGTCGCGCTGCGCATCGCGCCCAGGCACGACGCGGCCAGCTCGAGGTGGGCACGTTCGGCGGCGAGGACGGCGTCGGGCACGGTGGGAGGACGTTACGCCCCGCAGCGGCGCCGTCCACCCCTTTTCCTCCCCCGACCGGGCCTTCGGCGCGCGGACCGCAGCAGAGGCGCGCAGTATGAGGTGATGCGTGCCGTCGAGGCCTTCGCCGCGGCGATGGCCGACCCCGGGACCGGGTCGCTGGACCCTGGGCTGCTGCCCGAGCGGCTGGCTCGGGCCTGCGTCCGCTCCCTGCCCGTCGACGGCGCCGGGATCACCTGCACGTTCCACCCGGGCCGGCGCCTCCCGATCGGGGCGAGCGACCCCGAGGCCGCGGCCGCCGAACGTCTGCAGTTCAGCATCGGCGAGGGCCCCTGCGTCACCGCGCAGACCGAGCAGCGCATGGTGGTCGCCGCCGGCGACGAGCTCGCCGCCCGCTGGCCCGTCTACACCGCCCAGCTGATGGCCCGCACCGACTACCGCGGTGTGGTGTCGGTGCCCCTCCCGGGCGCGCTGGCCGGGGTGGCTGCGCTCGACGTGTACCTGCACCGGGCCACCGACACCGCCGCGCTCGCCGCCGACGACGTGCTGGCCGTGGCCGGGGAGGTCGCCGCCGCGCTCGCCGACGACCTGGCCGGGAGCGGCAGCCGCTCGCTGGGCATGCCGGCCTGGATGGACGAGGGGCCGGTCGCTGCCCGGCAGCACGTCTGGCGCGCGGTCGGCTACCTGGTCGGCCGCGACGGCGGCTCGGCCGGCGAGGCGCTCGCCCGCCTGCGGGCCCGGGCCTTCGCCCAGGACGACGACGTGGAGTCCGTGGCGGTGGCCGTGCTCGACCGATCGGCTCCGCCGCCCGGCGACCCCGACCTCTAGGGTGGTGCGTGACCGGTGAGCACCGCCGGTCTGCGTCGAACCCCGCGGCGCGCGCCCGTCCCGGCCCGGGGCGGCACCTGGCGGTCTGTGCACCGTCAGGGACACCTGGGGAGCCCATGGGCCCGGACCGCCCGCACGACGACGACGCCCCCCACGCCGGCGCCGAGGCCGCCGTCGACGCCGCGGTGGCGTCGCTGAACCGGCTGTTCCTGGCCGACCACTCCGTGCCCGCGGTGCTGCAGCGGGTCGTCGAGCTGGCCGCCGACGTGCTGCCCGGGGTGGCCGACGCGTCGATGACCATGATCGAGCCCGGGACGGCCGGGGCCACCGTCGCGTCGTCGGGCCTGCTGGCCTACGAGCTCGACGAGACCCAGTACCGCGCCGGGGACGGTCCCTGCCTCACGGCGAGCACCTCCGACGGGCCGGTCCTGCTGGCCGACACCGCCGTCGACACGCGCTGGCCGGCGTTCACCCGCCACGCCCACGAGCGCGGCGCCGCCGCCGTCCTCTCCCTGCCGGTCGACCTGCCGCTGAGCCCGGAGGAGCGGGCGCAGCGCCGCCGCCGGGTACGGGCAGCGCTGAACCTGTACGCCACGGACCCGGGCGTCTTCGACCCGCCGACCGTGGGTGTCTGCGCCCGGTTCGCCACCGGGGCCGGGGCCGCCGTCGCCAACATGCGGGCCCTGGCCGCCAGCCGGTCCCTGGTCGAGGGACTGCGCGAGGCCACCGAGGCCCGGATGGTCATCGAGCAGGCCAAGGGCATGGTCATGGCTCGCTCCGACTGCACCGCCGAGCAGGCGTTCGAGGTGCTGTCGGCCGAGTCCCAGCGCAGCCAGCGCAAGCTGCGCGACGTCGCCGCCGACGTCGTCGCCGGCCGCATCACGCCGGGCTGACCACGGGGGCCGTACCGCGCCCCGACAGCAACCGACCCACCACCTCCTGGGCCAGGCGGGTGGCCTCCTCGGCCGGCACCGGTCCGGAGACCAGCCGCTGCACCAGCTGGGCGCGCAGCACGCGGCCGACGAGCTCGGCCCGCGCCGGGTCCACCGACCCGCCGCCGGCGAGCAGCGCACGCGCCTGGTCGGCCACCGGTCGGTCCACCACCCGGGCGAAGGCCGCCCGCAGGGAGGCGTGCTGCCGGTCGGCGCCGAGCAGGGCGGCTGCCGCTCGCTCGGGCAGGGTCAGCGGTGCCGACCACCACCCGGCCAGCTGGTCGAGCTGGGTCTGGAGCGAGGCACCCGGCGCGACGGGTCGCACCAGCTCGGCGGCGTGCACCGCCTCGACGGCGAGGTCGTGCACGTCCGGCCACCGCCGGTAGATGGCCGCCTTGCCGGCCCCGGCGCGGCGGGCCAGCCGGTCGGGGTTCAGGGCCGGTAAGCCCTCCTCCGCCAGGAGGTGCTGGGCCGCGTCCAGCAGGCGCGGACCCAGCGTCGGGTCCGGGGGACGCCCCCGCCTGCGGACGGGAGGACGGAGGGGCGACGGGGACGACATGACGGGTCTCGGCTCCGGGAGCGGACCCTCGGGCCCGGCGCGCACGTACGCGACTGGCACCCGGCGGTTGGATGTCGAGGGGCACGCTACGGCTTGTGGCGGGGAAGATCAACCGTCCGCGCCGTGCGGGTCACCGCGGGTAGGGGAAGAACCCCCGGCCGGTCTTGCGGCCCAGCAGGCCGGCGTCGACCATCCGCAGCAGCAGCGGCGGCGGGGCGTAGAGCGGCTCCTTGAACTCCTCGTACATCGACTGCGCGACCGCGGCGGTGGTGTCCAGGCCGATGAGGTCGGCCAGGGCGAGCGGGCCCTGCGGGTGGGCGCAGCCCTGCACCATGCCGGCGTCGATGTCCTCGGCGGAGGCGAAGCCGCTCTCCATCATGCGGATCGCGGAGAGCACGTACGGGATGAGCAGGGCGTTGACGATGAAACCGGCGCGGTCCTTGGACCTGATGGTGGTCTTGCCCAGCTGGTCCTCGGCGAAGGCGGTCACCGCGGCCAGGGTCTCGTCGCTGGTCAGCAGGCTGGCCACGATCTCGACCAGCGGCAGAACGGGCGCGGGGTTGAAGAAGTGGACGCCGACGACCTTGTCCGGCCGCTGGGTGACGCTGGCCATCTTCACCAGCGGGATCGACGAGGTGTTCGACGCCAGGACTGCCTCCGGCGGCAGCAGCTCGTCCAGCCGGCGGAACAGGTCCAGCTTGAGCGCCTCGACCTCGGGCGCGGCCTCGACCACCAGCTCGCTGTGCACGGTGGCGTCCAGGGAGGTGGCGACCTCGACGCGGGCGAACGCGCCGTCGGCGTCCTCGGTGGAGATGCGGCCGGAGGACGCCGCGCGCTGCAGGGACTTCTCCAGCCGGGCGCGGAACCGCTCGGCACCGGCCTCGTCGGCCTCCACCACCACGACGTCGCACCCGGCCCGGGCGCTGACCTCGGCGATGCCGGCCCCCATCGTCCCGCCACCGATGACCGCGATCCGCTGCACTGGCACTCCTCGCTCGACGTGTGCCGCCCACGGTGCCACACCGCCCCGGGCCTCCGGCTCCCGTGATCACCCCGGGTGCTGTCTCGCCGTCCACGAGGCAGCAACCCACCCGCGGTGATCACCACACCCGGTCGAGCAGGTCCGGGTCCGCCTCCTCCAGCACCTCGGGGACCTCGGACAGGCGGTGGACGCCGGTCCCGATGAGGGCTGCGTCGGCGACGAAGGACGTCTGGTTCGGCGAATCGTCGAGGTAGTGGAGGAGCACCGCCTCCTCGTCACCGCCGGGGTCGCGCGGCACGCGGACCAGCGACTGCGACAGCCGCCGGGCCGAGACCGGCGCTCGGGTAGCCGAGCTCAGACCGACGTCCGGGACGATCTGTTCCTCGATGTGCGCGGGCCCATGATCACCCCGGCTCCGACGCGGTCTCCCGCTCGACGAGGCAGCACTCCACCCGGGGTGATCACCGCCGGAACCGGGTGGACGCCGGGCGCGGCGTGGAGCCGACGGAGGACGACACACGTGCGCGGGGTCCCCGACCAGCAGCGAGGCCGGTGACGGCATCGAGGCGGTCGCCGACCAGGTGGTCGCCGAGCACATCGAGGCCCTGCGGACCCGGTCGGCCGCGTTCACGGCACAGGTCATCGGCTCGTAGGTCTGTGGACGTCCAAGCAATCTCCGCGTAGGTTGCTTGGACGTCCACACATCGCCCCGCCAGGAGGACCCGTGGCCGACCTGCACGTGCCCGTGAACCCCGTCCGCTTCGTCACCGCCGCGAGCCTGTTCGACGGCCACGACGCCGCGATCAACGTGATGCGGCGGCTGCTGCAGAGCCAGGGCGCGGAGGTCGTCCACCTGGGCCACGACCGCAGCGTGGCCACCGTCGTCCGGGCGGCACTGGAGGAGGACGCGCAGGGCATCGCGCTGAGCTCCTACCAGGGCGGGCACGTCGAGTACTTCAGCTACCTCAAGGAGGAGCTGGAGCGGCACGGCGCCGGCCACGTGCAGGTGTTCGGCGGGGGCGGCGGCGTCATCGTCCCCGAGGAGATCGCACTGCTGCGGTCCCGCGGCGTGCGCATCTTCGCCCCCGAGGACGGCCAGCGGCTCGGCCTCCCGGGCATGATCAACGAGCTCATCGCCGCCTGCGACGTCGACCTGACGAAGCAGGTGCCGGACGCGGACGCACTCCTGACGCGCCTGCTCACCGGCGACCCCGCCGCCCTCGCCCGGGCCATCACGGTGCTGGAGGCCGGAGCCTCGCCCGAGCTGGCCGAGCGGGTGACCCGGGAAGCGGCGCAGCGGCACGTCCCGGTCCTGGGCATCACCGGCACCGGCGGGTCGGGCAAGTCCTCGCTCACCGACGAGCTCCTGCGCCGGCTGCGGCTGGACCAGGAGGACAAGCTGCGCATCGCCGTCCTCGCGGTCGACCCGTCCCGGCGTCGCGGTGGCGGCGCGCTGCTCGGCGACCGGATCCGCATGAACGCCCTGGAGACCGGCGACCGCGGCTCCACCTTCTTCCGCTCGCTGGCCACCCGCACCGCCGGCGCGCAGGTGCCCGAGCACCTCGACCAGGTCATCGCCGCCACCAAGGCCGCGGGCTTCGACCTGGTGATCGTGGAGACCCCGGGCATCGGGCAGGGCGACGCGGCGATCCTGCCGTTCTCCGACGTCTCGCTGTACGTGATGACGCCGGAGTTCGGCGCCGCATCGCAGCTGGAGAAGATCGACATGCTCGACTTCGCGGACGTCGTCGCGGTCAACAAGTACGAGCGCCGGGGCGCGGAGGACGCCCGCCGCGACGTCGCCCGCCAGCTGGTGCGCAACCGCGAGGCGTTCGGCCAGAGCTGGGAGACGATGCCGGTGTTCGGCACCAGCGCCGCCCGGTTCAACGACGACGGCGTCACCGCGCTGTTCCAGGAGCTGAAGAAGCTGCTGGCCGCGAAGGGGTTGTCGCTGGCCACCGGCGTGCTGCCGACCGTCGACGTCATGGCCTCCACCGGGCTGACCAGCGTCGTCCCGTCGTCCCGGGCCCGGTACCTGGCCGACGTCGCGGACACCGTGCGCGGCTACCACCGCACGACGGCCGAGCAGGCCGCCGCCGCCCGCGACCGCCAGCACCTGACGACGGCGGCGGGGCTCCTCGACGGGGAGGCCGCGGACGCCGCCCGGGCCCGAGCGGAGCAGATCGACCTGCTCCCCGACACCGTGCACCTGCTCCAGGGCTGGCCGCAGCTGGTGGAGGACTACTCCGGCGACACCTACACCTACACCGTCCGGGGCCGCGAGATCGCCGTCCCGCTGACCCGCGAGACGCTGAGCGGCAACCAGGTGCGGCGGGTGTCGCTGCCGCGCACCGACGACCACGGCCAACTCGTCGGCTGGCTGCGCAGCGAGAACGTGCCCGGCCGGTTCCCCTACACCGCCGGCGTCTTCCCGTTCAAGCGCGACGGCGAGGCCCCGGCCCGCATGTTCGCCGGCGAGGGCGACGCGTTCCGCACCAACCGGCGCTTCCAGCTGCTCAGCGAGGGCCAGCCGGCCACCCGGCTCTCCACCGCGTTCGACTCGGTCACCCTCTACGGCCGCGACCCCGACCCGCGACCGGACGTCTACGGCAAGGTCGGCACCTCCGGCGTCTCCATCGCGACGCTGGAGGACATGAAGGTGCTCTACGACGGGTTCGACCTGTGCTCGCCGACCACCTCGGTGTCGATGACCATCAACGGCCCGGCCCCGGCGATCCTCGCGATGTTCCTGAACACCGCGATCGACCAGCGACTGGCCGCCTCCCCCGACGAGGACCCGGCGCAGGTGCGCGCCTGGGTGCTGGCCAACGTCCGTGGCACCGTGCAGGCCGACATCCTCAAGGAGGACCAGGGCCAGAACACCTGCATCTTCTCCACGGAGTTCGCGCTGCGGTGCATGGCCGACATCCAGGAGTGGTTCATCGCCGAGGGGGTGCGCAACTTCTACTCGGTCTCGATCTCCGGCTACCACATCGCCGAGGCCGGGGCGAACCCCATCAGCCAGCTCGCCTTCACCCTGGCCAACGGGTTCACCTACGTCGAGGCCTACCTGGCCCGCGGCATGTCCATCGACGACTTCGCGCCCAACCTGAGCTTCTTCTTCTCCAACGGCATGGACGCCGAGTACACGGTCATCGGCCGGGTCGCCCGCCGCATCTGGGCGGTGGCGATGAAGGAGCGCTACGGCGCCAACCCGCGCGCCCAGCAGCTGAAGTACCACGTGCAGACCTCGGGCCGGTCGCTGCACGCGCAGGAGATGGACTTCAACGACATCCGCACCTCGCTGCAGGCGCTGTGCGCGATCTACGACAACGCCAACTCGCTGCACACCAACGCCTACGACGAGGCGGTCACCACGCCGTCGGCGCACTCGGTCCGCCGGGCACTGGCCATCCAGATGATCATCGACCGGGAGTGGGGCCTGGCGATGAACGAGAACCCGCTGCAGGGCTCGTTCGTCGTCGACGAGCTCACCGACCTGGTCGAGGAGGCCGTGCTTGCGGAGTTCGACCGGATCGCCGAGCGCGGCGGCGTGCTGGGCGCCATGGAGACCGGCTACCAGCGCGGCCGGATCCAGGACGAGTCGATGCTGTACGAGCACCGCAAGCACGACGGTTCGCTGCCCATCGTCGGCGTCAACACCTTCCTCGACCCGCACGCCGCCGAGGAGGCGCCGCAGACCGTCGAGCTGGCCCGGGCCACCGAGGACGAGAAGCAGTCGCAACTGCGGCGCCTGGCCGACTTCCACGCCCGGCACGCCGCCGAGGCCCCGGCCGCGCTGTCGGCCCTGCAGGACGCCGCCATGCACGGCGGCAACGTCTTCGCCGCGCTCATGGACGCCGTCCGGGTGTGCTCGCTGGGCCAGATCAGCGACGCCTTCTTCGAGGTCGGCGGGCAATACCGTCGGAACGTCTGACCCCCGCCCCGGACCCCGCTCGATGTGACTCGGTGCGGTGTCCGGGGTCGGCGACCCGACAAGATGTCCCATCGAGCGCGGACCGGGAGGGCGTGATGGACCCCATCGACGAGGCCGGGCGGCAGTGGACCGCCCGGGGGTGGGACGACGCCACCCCGGGGATGCTGGCCGTCACCTCCATCATGCGGGCGCAGGCGATCGTGCAGGCCCGGGTGGACGCCGTGCTGCGCCCGCTCGGGCTGACCTTCGCCCGCTACGAGCTGCTGCAGCTGCTCTCCTTCACCCGATCCGGGGCCCTGCCGATGACCCGGGCCGGCGCGCTGCTGCAGGTGCACCCGGCGTCGGTCACCAACGCGGCCCAGCGGCTGGAGGCGGCCGAGCTGGTGGTGCGCCGGCCGTCGCCGTCCGACGGCCGGGTGGTGGTCGTCTCCATCACCGACGAGGGACGGCGGCTGGCGGCCAAGGCGACCGACGCCCTCAACGCCGAGGTGTTCACCCGCCCCGGCCTGGCCCCCGACCGCGTGCGCGACCTGGTCGACGTCCTCCGCGAGCTCCGCGCCGACGCCGGGGACCTCGGGTGACGTGGTCGAGAGGCACCCCAGCGGGCGTCGGGGGCGCCGGCACGCCCGCTGACGTGCTCCTCGACGACCTGGGGCACCCCGTACCGTTCCCGCGCCCCCCGCGCAGGGTCGTCTCGCTGGTGCCTTCGCTGACCGAGGCGCTGGCGGTCACCGTCCCGGACCGGCTGGTGGGTGCGACCGACTGGTGCACCCACCCGGCCGGCCTCGACGTGCCACGGGTGCGCGGTACCAAGAACCCCTCCCTGGCCGCGGTCCGCGACCTGCAACCGGACCTGGTGGTGGCCAACCAGGAGGAGAACCGGGAGCTCGACGTCCGCCGGCTCCGGGAGGCCGGCGTCCCGGTGTGGGTGACCCGGATCGAGACCCTGGACGGCGCATTCGCCTCGATGCACCGGCTGTTCGCCGACGTCCTGCAGGTACCGGTCCCCGGCTGGCTGACCGCGGCCGAGCAGGAGTGGGCGCAGGAGCCACCGCCCGGACCGCGGGTGGCGGTGGCCATCTGGCGCGACCCGTGGATGTGGGTGGGCGCCCGCACCTTCACCGGCGACCTGCTGGCCCGGCTGGGCTGCACCAACGCCGTCACCGCCGAGCGCTACCCGGGGGCCGAGCCCGAGGACGTCGACGCCGAGCTGGTGCTGCTGCCCGACGAGCCCTACGTCTTCACCGCCGACGACGGCCCCGAAGCCTTCCCCGGCCGGGCGACCGCGCTGGTCAGCGGCCGGCAGCTCACCTGGTACGGCCCGTCCCTCACCACCGCCCGCGTCGCCCTCCTGGCGGCTGTACACATCTGATGTGTACGATCGGTGTATGAGTCGCACGAACATCGACCTGGACGACGCCCTGGTGGCCGAGGTGATGCGCCGGTTCGACGTGTCGACGAAGAAGGACGCCGTCGACCTCGCACTGCGCAGGCTCGTCGGGAGCCCGGCCACCGCCGACGACCTGCTCGCCCTCGGCGGCGTCGGGTGGTCCGGCGACCTCGACGCGATGCGGGACGGGTCGGGCCCCCGCACGTGATCCTGCTCGACTCGTCGGCGTGGGTCACGCACCTGCGCGGCGCCGACGTCCCCGCACTCGCGGAGGTGCGCACGATCCTCCGTGAGCGCGCCTCGGAGGTCGTCGTGTGCGAACCCGTGGTGATGGAGCTGCTCGCCGGCGCGACGTCCGGGACGGTGGACCGGCTCGAGCGCGTCCTCGACGGCCTCCCGTCCCTCAGGTTCTCGCCGGAGACCGACTTCCGGACCGCAGCAACGCTGCACCGGTCCGCGCGGGCGACGGGCGAGACGGTGCGCAGCATGGTCGACTGCGTGATCGCGGCCGTCGCCATCCGCCACGGCGCACAGCTCGTCCACCGGGACCGGGACTTCGACGTCCTCGCCCAGGTGAGCCCGCTGGACCAGGTCCGGCTCAGCTGACCGGCGCCGGGGCGGGCCCGCGGGCGGCATCCACCGACCGGCTGGACCTCCCTCCACCGATCGGCGGGCGACCGGTGGAGGGAGAGTCGGTCAGACGCCTGCGGGGTGCAGCAGCACCTTGGTCCAGCCGGGGTCGCGGTCGTCGAAGTGCTGGTAGCCCTCGACCGCCTCGTCCAGCGACAGGTGGTGGCTGACGATCGCCCCGGGGTTCGCCTTGCCCGTGGTGATCAGGTCGCGCAGCTGCCGGTTGTAACGCTTGACGGGGGCCTGCCCGGTGCCCATCAACTGCCCCTTCGTGAAGAAGGTGCCGAACTGCCAGGGGATGCGGCCCTCCTTCGCCAGGTCGCCCGACGCGCCGGGGTCCTCGGGCATGTAGACCCCGACCACGCCGAGGCCACCGGTGGCGCGCACCACCTGGGCCAGGTTGTCCAGCACCAGCTCGGGGTGCTCGTCGCCGGTGCCGTCGTGCGCCTGGTAACCCACCGCGTCCACACCGCGGTCCACACCGCGGCCACCGGTGAGCTGCATCAGCTGCTCGACCGGGTCGCCGGCGGAGAAGTCCACCGGGACGGCGCCGTAGCCCTCGGCGAGCCGCAACCGGTCGGGCTCCTTGTCCACCACGTAGACCTCCGAGGCGCCCCGGATCACCGCCGAGTGCGCGGCCATCAGCCCGACCGGGCCGCCGCCGAACACCGCCACGCGGTCCCCCACCTGGAAGCCGGACAGCTCGACGCCGTGCCAGCCGGTGGGGAACACGTCGGACAGCATGGTGAAGTCGTCCTCGTGCTCGGTGCCCTCGGGGAGCGTGAGCAGGTTGACGTCGGCCCAGGGCACGCGCAGGAACTCGGCCTGGCCGCCGTCGTAGGGGCCCATGTTGGCGTAGCCGTAGGCCGCGCCGTCCATCCCCTCGGTGGGGTTGGCCCGCAGGCAGAACGACGTCCAGCCGGTCTGGCAGTTCCGGCAGGTCCCGCAGGCGATGTTGAACGGGACGGAGACCCGGTCGCCGACCCGGATCCGGTCGACGCCGTCCCCGACGGCCTCGACGACGCCCATGTTCTCGTGGCCGAGGACCTTGCCCTCCTCGACCGACGTGCGGCCCTCGTACATGTGCAGGTCGGAACCGCAGATGTTGGTGGTGGTCAGCCTGATCACCGCGTCGGTGGGCGACTGGATCGTCGGGTCGGGGCGGTCCTCGACGGCGACGGACTTGGGACCGCGGTAGACGACGGCCTTCATGGGTGCCCCCTTCCAGGGGGTTCGCGGGACGGCCCGGCACGACCCGCTCCGGCCCACGGCTGGACGGGAGGTCGGCGGTTGTGCGTCCGCAGCAGCCCTACCCGGGTCGTGGTGGCGCAACCCCGTCGGCCGAGGAACCGGCCGGTCATCCCCTGCGACCGGCTGCACCCCGCTACAGTCAGGACTGACCGCCCAGCGTCGGCAGCGGAGCCGGCGCCCCACGAGAGGAGTCGCCGGATGCGCGACGCAGTCATCGTCGAGGCCGTGCGCACCCCGGTCGGGAAGCGCAACGGCGGCCTGTCCGGCGTCCACCCGGCCGACCTGTCCGCCCACGTGCTGTCCACCCTGGCCACCCGCTCGGGTCTCGACCCCGCCCTGGTCGACGACGTCGTGTGGGGCTGCGTCTCGCAGAGCGGTGAGCAGACCTTCGACATCGGCCGCACCGCCGTCCTGGCCGCCGGCTGGCCCGAGTCGGTCCCCGGCACCACCGTCGACCGGCAGTGCGGCTCGTCGCAGCAGGCCGTGCACTTCGCCGCCGCCGGGCTGGTCGCCGGGCACTACGACGTCGTCGTCGCCGGCGGCATCGAGTCGATGTCCCGGGTGCCGATGGGCTCCTCGCGCGGCAGCCAGGACCCGATGGGCCCGCAGTTCATGGCCCGCTACGACGGCGTGAGCCCCAACCAGGGCATCGGCGCGGAGATGATCGCTGCCCGGTGGGGCCTGTCGCGCACCCAGCTCGACGAGTTCGCGCTGCGCTCGCACGAGCGGGCCGCCGCCGCCCAGGACGAGGGCCGCTTCGACGCCCAGCTCGCCCCCGTCGACGCCCCGGAGGGCCGGGTCGCCGCCGACGAGGGCGTGCGCCGCGGCGGCACCGTCGAGGCCCTCGCCGGCCTCAAGACCCCGTTCCAGGCCGACGGCGTCGTCTCCGCCGGCAACGCCAGCCAGATCTCCGACGGCTCCGCCGCCCTGCTCATGATGACCAGCGAGAAGGCCACCGAGCTGGGCATGACCCCCATCGCCCGGGTGCACAGCGTGGCGCTGGCCGCCGACGACCCGGTCATCATGCTCACCGCGCCCATCCCGGCCACCAAGAAGGTGCTCGACCGCTCGGGCCTGCGGCTCGACGAGATCGGCGTCTTCGAGGTCAACGAGGCCTTCGCCTCGGTGCCGCTGGCCTGGCTGGCCGAGATCGGCGCCGACGAGAAGGTGCTCAACCCGGTCGGCGGGGCCATCGCCCTGGGTCACCCGCTGGGCGCCTCGGGCGCGCGCATCATGACCACGATGGTCCACCACATGCGCGACAACGGGATCCGGTACGGCCTGCAGACCATGTGCGAGGGCGGCGGCCAGGCCAACGCCACCATCCTCGAGCTCCTCTAGCCCCGCAGCTTCGATCAGGGGGGTGCACAGAGCTCTGTCCCCCTCCACCAGGTCTGGTGGAGGGGGACAGAACGTCGTGCACCCCCCTGATCAACGCTGAGCCCCGGGCAGGTGGACCCGGACGGCGCGGAACTGCGCCGGCGTGGCCAGCAGCACCTCCTTGGTGGGCTCCCCCACCTCGACCGGGTCCAGCCGGCGCAGCGCGGCCAGGCCGCTGAGACCGGGGTCGGCGAGCACGTCGTCCACCAGGCCCCGGTCGCCCCCGGTGACCAGCGCCGCGCACGACGCGGCGTACGGGCCGAGCACCCGGACGGCGGTCCCCACCGCGTGCTCGACCACCGCGTCGGTCTGGTGGCCCCGCCGTCGCGCGAAGCGCTGCTGCGACCACCCGCCCGCGGCCGTGCGGCCCTGCACGAGGCGGCTGTCGACCTTGGAGACGACCAGGTCGGGGCCGTCGAACACGCCCACGGCCCAGCGCCCGCGGCGCACCAGCAGCACGGCCACCCGGTGCCGGGTGCGGGCCGCCGCGCCGAGCCGGGTGAGGGCGGCCGGACCGGCGCCGTCCCAGCCGAAGGGCGGGACCAGGCGCAGCAGCTCGCCGTCGGCACAGGTCACCGTCACGCCGACGGCATCGGCCACGACGTCGGTGAACGCACCGTGCCGGGCCGCGGCGTTGTCCAGCCACCGCTCCACCCGCTCGGGTGGGACGAGCACGACCCGCCCCCCGCCGGCAGCCGCCCGCGTCCTGGTCACCGGGCCACCCTGCCACCCCCGGGTCAGCCGGCGGTGGCCACCGTGGCGACCCGCGCCCGCCACCAGTCGGCGAACACGTCGGCGGGCATGGCGGGGGCGTAGAACCAGCCCTGCGCGTGCGGCACCCCCAGGCCGGTCACCAGCGCGTGGTGCGCCGCGGTCTCCACGCCCTCCACGGTGACCTCCAGCCCGAGGGCGCCGGCCAGGGCGACCACCCCGGCCAGCACCCGCCGGGCCTCCGGTGCCGACGGCGCCGCGGCGCGGTGCGGGCCGGGCAGCAACGACCGGTCGACCTTGAGGACGCCGAAGGGCAGCTGGGCCAGCAACCCCACCCGCGCGTAGCCGGCCCCGAAGTCGTCGAGGGCCAGCGTGACGTCGGCGTCGGCGAGGGCCTGCAGGCCGGCCAGGCGGGCCGGGGTGAGGGTGAGCTCGTGCTGCTCGACCACCTCCACCACCAGCCGGTCGGGCAGGGCGCCCGCGAGGTCGCAGGCCTGCCGGACGAGGTCGACCAGCGCCGGGGAGTGCAGGCTCGTGCGGCCCAGGTTGACCCCGACCCGGTGCACGCGCACCCCGTCGGCGTCCCAGGCCGCCACCTGGCCCAGCGCCCCGCGGAGCACGTGGGTGTCCAGCTGCAGGCCCAGGCCGGCCCGCTCGGCGACCGGCACGAACGACTCCGGCGGCAGCGTGCCCCACCGCGGGTGGTGCCAGCGCACCAGCGCCTCGGCACCCAGCGGGGTCCCGGCGGCCACCCCGACGACCGGCTGGTGCACCACCTCGAGGGCACCGTGCCCGGGGTCCCCGGCCAGCACCGCACGCAGGGCGGTGACCAGGTCGGGTGTCGTCACGGATGCATTGTCGAGGCACACCCCGGGCGGCTGCAGGTCGAGCCGGCGACCACCCCCGCCCGGGACGGCGCCCGGCCCGCGCACCCCTCCGTCGGGCCCGCGGACCGGGCGGGTCTCATGCCCGGGTGCCGTGGCCCGGGATGTGCGGCAGGCCCGCCGCGACCCAGGCGTGGAAGCCGCCCACCACGTCGGTGGCGGTGGCCAGCCCCAGCGAGCGCAGCGCGTCGGCGGCGAGGCTGGAGGTGTACCCCTCCGAGCAGAGGACGACGACGTCGACGTCGTAACCCGTGGCCTCGGGCAGCCGGGCGTCGCTGGCCGGGTCGAACCGCCACTCGAGCACGTTGCGCTCCACGACGGTGGCGCCGGCCACCCAGCCCTCCCGGTTGCGCTGGGCCGCCGGTCGGATGTCGACCAGGACGGCGCCGCCGGCGACGCGGGCCGCGGCCTGCTGCGGGGTGACCCGCTCGATGCGGGACCGGGCACCGGCCAGCAGCTCGTCGACCGAGACCGCACCGGGCGGGCGCACGGGCACCGGCCGGGTGACCGGCTCGAGGACGGCGGTCACCAGTCCACCCCGGCCCGCTCGGTGCCGGTGCGGACCAGGCCGCCGTCGTCGATGCGGTAGGTGTTCATGAGCGTCAGGCGCGGTGCGTAGACGTGCAGGCTCACCGCCGGCTCGTGCAGCGTGTTGACCACCTGGTGCACGTAGTGGGCGCCGAAGTAGCGCACCCGCCCGGCCGCGAGGTCGGTGGTGCTCTGGTGCGGGGCGCGCCCGGCGCCGCGGGCCACGACGCGCTCGGTGAGCCCACCCCGGGCCACCGCGAAGGCACCGGCCGAGGCGCCGTGGTCGTGCAGGGGGGTGCCCTGACCGGGCAGCCAGGAGAGCAGCCACACCTGGGCGGCGTGCAGCTCGGCGTGCAGCGACGGGTCGAGGGCGTCGGCGACGTCGGCGGGGTCGAGCAGCGAGGTCCAGCGGGACTCCTCGCGGTACTCGACGCGGTGGGCCCACAGGTCGGTGCGGACGGCGAGGGCCACCGCCAGGGCGGCCGCACCGGCGGGCGCCGTGGTCGGGGCAGGGGGCAGCACGGTGGTCATGCGGTGTCTCCGGGAGTGCGGGCGCGGCGGGACGAGGCGTCCTCGCGGCGGGGTGACGGTCGGGGCGCGGGGGGTCAGCAGCCCGGACAGAGCGCGCTGGCGACACGCAGCAGATCCACGGCGGACCTCCGGTGCAGCTCGAGCAAGTACGTCACGCCGGAGAAGGAACCACAGGGAGCCCCCGGGCGCAAGCAACCGCACCGGAATGGTGCAGATGTCCGCCTCAGCGGGCCAGGGCGGGGTCCCCGGCGTGCTCGGCGGGCACCACCAGCAGCCGCTGGAACGCCGCCACGACCACCCCGGCCAGGAGGGCGGCCGTGGTGGCCACCAGGAACGCGCGGTTGGCGCCGGCGGCGTCGACGACCTTGCCGGCCACCGAGGCGCCGAGCGCCACGCCGATGGCCAGGGCGGTGCCGATCCAGGTGAAGGCCTCGGTGACCACCGCACGCGGCACGAGCACCTCCGCCAGGGTGAAGGCGCTGATCAGGGAGGGGGAGACGGCCAGCCCGGCGAGGACGGTGAACGGGATCATCAGCCAGAGGTCGTCCACCAGCACCAGCGGCAGGCTGAGGACGACGAAGGCCGGCAGCACGACGGCCAGCCGTCGGCGCACCGGCGAGGAGAAGTGCACGGTGCCCCAGCCGATGCCCGACACCATCGAGCCGATCGCGAGCGCGGCGATGAGCACCCCGGAGTAGGACTTGGCACCCACCTCGTCGGCGAAGGCGACCAGCGCGATCTCCAGCGTGCCGAGCACCGTGCCCACCGCCAGGCCCACGACGAACAGCACCCGCAGACCCGCCGTCCGCATGGCCGAGGGCCCCTGCCGGCTCTCGTGCCCGTGCGCGGGGGGCTCGGTGCGGCCCTGGGCGGCGAAGGCCAGGCTGCCCACGACCGCGAGCGCGAACGCGGTGACCACGCCCGAGGTGGTGTGCCCCGTGGTGGACAGGAAGGTGACCAGCACCGGGCCGACGATGAAGACGAACTCGTCGACCACCGACTCCATGGCCAGCGCCGTGGGCAGGCGGGGGGTGCCGCGCAGCAGGTAGGTCCAGCGCACCCGGATCATCGAGCCGACCGGCGGGATGCAGGCCCCGGCGACCGCGGCGGTGGTGAACACGACCCACAGCGGCCAGCTCTCGCGCACCGAGAAGAGGAAGCCGAACCCGGCGAGCACGAACACCACCAGCAGGGGCAGCAGCACCCGCCGCTGGCCCACCGTGTCGGCCAGCCGGCCCAGCACCGGTCCGCTGATCGCGGTGGCCACCGCCCCGGCCGCGGCGACGCCCCCGCCGAGGGCGTAGGAACCGGTGTAGTCCTGCACCAGCAGCACGCTGCCCAGCCCGATCATCGACAGCGGCAACCGCCCGATGAAGGCCGACGCCACCATCGGCAGGGCGTGCGGCGTCCGCAACACCTGCAGGTACGGGTTGGGCACGAGGGGATGGCCTCCGGCGGGGGGACGGGAGCGACGCCGACCAGCCGGACCAGGGCGGCTGGGTCAGGACGGCGGGGTCAGGACGGCGGCAGGGGTGGCCGCTGGTACGTCTCGGCCGCCGGGTAGGCGTTGGTGGTGGGCTCCGGCGACCGCCAGGCCTGCGGCTGGCTGGTGGGGACGGCGGTGAAGCCGTCGTCCTCCCGGTCGTCGCGGTCCTCCCGGCGCGCCCGGCGTCGCCCGCCGGGCAGCAGACCGACCACCACCAGCAGCGAGCCCAGCAGCAGGGCGATGCCCAGCTCGAGCACGACGGGCAGCCCGGCCTGCAGCTGGTCGACCCCGGTGCGCACGTCGAGGTAGTAGGAGGGGCGCACCCACGCGCCGATGCCCGCGGCGAGCAGCAGCAGGCCGCCTCCCAGCGGGGCGAGCGGCGAGAGCCGGCGCAGCGCGGCCAGCAGGCCGAACAGCACGCCGGCGGCGCAGAGCAGCGTGAACCCGGTGGTGCTCACCCGGGCCTGGAAGCCCACGTCCGCGACCGTCTCCCCGATGCCGAAGAGCAGGACCGCGGACGCGACCGCGGCCAGGACGACGCCCAGCACGAGACCGAACAGGTGCCTCATGCTGCCCAACGTAACCGGACACCCGCCGGCGCGGAGTGCGGAGAGCGAGGTGTCGTCGCCCTGCGCACCCCGCGGCGGGGTGCCGTCAGGCCAGTCGGCTCTTGAGGATCTCCAGCTCGTCCCACATCGTCGTGGGCAGCTTGTCGCCGAACTTGTCGAACCACTCGGTGATCTGCGGGACCTCCGCGCGCCACTCCTCGGGCTGCACCGCGAGCGCGGCCTCGACCTGCTCGCGGGTCATGCCCAGGCCCTCGACGTCGAGGGCGTCGACGGTGGGCACGTGCCCGACCGGGGTCTCGACGGCGGCCGCGGTGCCCTCGAGCCGCTCGACGACCCACTTGAGCACGCGGGAGTTCTCCCCGAAGCCCGGCCACAGGAAGCCGCCGTCGGCGTCGCGGCGGAACCAGTTCACGTAGAAGATCGACGGGAGCTTGGTGGCGTCGGCCGACTTGCCGGTCTCGACCCAGTGGTTGAAGTAGTCACCGGCGTTGTAGCCGATGAACGGGAGCATCGCGAAGGGGTCCCGCCGCACCACGCCGACCGCGCCGGTGGCCGCCGCGGTCGTCTCGGAGGACAGGGTCGCCCCCATGAACACGCCGTGGTTCCAGTCCCGGGCCTGGGTGACCAGCGGGATGGTGGTCTTGCGGCGCCCGCCGAACAGGATGGCCGAGATCGGCACGCCCTTCGGGTCGTCGTACTCCGGCGCCAGGATCGGGCACTGCGTGATCGGGGTGCAGAACCGGCTGTTCGGGTGGCTGGAGGGCTCGTCGGAGTCCGGCGTCCAGTCGCGGCCCTTCCAGTCGGTGAGGTGGGCCGGCGGCTGCTCGGTCATGCCCTCCCACCAGACGTCGCCGTCGTCGGTGAGCGCGACGTTGGTGAACACCGAGTTGCCCTGGTCGATGGCGCGCATCGCGTTGGGGTTGGTGTCCCACCCGGTGCCCGGCGCGACGCCGAACAGGCCGAACTCGGGGTTGAGCGCGTAGAGCCGGCCGTCCTCGCCGAACCGCATCCAGGCGATGTCGTCGCCGAGGGTCTCGACCTTCCAGCCCGGGATGGTGGGCTCGAGCATCGCCAGGTTCGTCTTGCCGCAGGCGCTGGGGAAGGCTGCGGCGATGTAGTGCACCTTCCCCTCGGGGTTGGTCAGCTTGAGGATCAGCATGTGCTCGGCGAGCCAGCCCTCGTCACGGGCCATGACCGAGGCGATGCGCAGCGAGTAGCACTTCTTGCCCAGCAGCGCGTTGCCGCCGTAGCCCGAGCCGTAGGACCAGATCATCCGCTCCTCGGGGAACTGGACGATGTACTTGGTCGAGCTGCACGGCCACGGGACGTCGGCCTGGCCAGGCTCCAACGGGGCACCCAGGGAGTGCATGGCCGGCACGAACGGGCGGTCGGTGCCCATGGCCTCCAGGGCCTTGGTGCCGATGCGGGCCATGACCCGCATGGAGACCACGACGTACTCGGAGTCGGTGATCTCGACGCCGAACATGGGCGACTCGGCCTCGATGGGACCCATGCAGAACGGGATGACGTACATCGTGCGACCGCGCATGCACCCGCGGTACAGCTCGGTCATGACGGCCTTCATCTCGGCCGGTTCCATCCAGTTGTTGGTGGGACCGGCGTCGGCCTCGTCGACCGAGCAGATGAAGGTGCGGTCCTCGACCCGGGCGACGTCGCTGGGGTCGGACTGGGCCAGGAACGAGTGCGGCTTGGCCTCGAGGCGGGTGAAGGTGCCGGCCTCCACCAGCTGGTCGGTGAGGCGGGTGTACTCCTCGTCGCTGCCGTCCACCCACACCACGCGGTCCGGGGTCGTCAGCTCCACCATCTCGGCCACCCAGGCCAGCAGGCGCGCGTGGGTGGTGGGGGCGTTCTCCAGACCGGGGGTGGCCACGGACGTCACAGGGTGTCTCCATCCTCTGATCCCGCCGCTGCGGAGCTCGCACCGGCGGTGGTGCTCGGCACCCGCCCGGCGGGTGCGATCCATGGAGGCTAGCGCCGGCGCGCGGTCCAGAACAGCCGAGACGTACATGACGTCTACCACTGGGCAAGACGTATGGGACGTCTTATGCCACTGCCCGCCGAGCCAGGCCGGTCAGGGCGTCGGCGACGGCGGCCGGGGCCTCCAGCGCGGTCAGGTGCCCCGACCCCGGGACGACGACGGCCGCGGCGTCGGAGCGCAGCCGCTGCAGCTCGGCCAGCCGCTGCGCGGGCGGGGTGGGGGTGTCGTGCTCCCCGAACAGCAGCAGGACCGGCCCGGGGAACGCGGCCACGCCCTCGGAGGTGTCGGACCGGGCCGCCAGCGCCCGGCAGACCCAGGCGACGGCGTCCGGGTCCTGCGACCGGACCATCGCCTCCACCCGGGCGGCCAGGTCGGGCCCGGCGTGCGGGCCCAGGCCCTCGGCGACGGAGTCGAGCACGACCTCGATGCCGTGCTGCTGGAGGTCGTCGGCCGCGGTCAGCCGGTCGGCCGGGACGTCGGGCGGGCCGACCTCGGTGGTGGTGTCGCACAGCGCCAGCCCCGCCACCCGGTGCGGGGCGCGGCCGGCCAGCAGCGCCGCCACGTAGCCGCCGGTGGACAACCCGGCGACGACGGCGCGCTCGACCCCGAGGTGGTCCAGCAGCTCGACCACCCCGTCGGCCGCGAGCTGCAGCGACGGTTCGCCGCGGACCGGGGAGCCCAGGCCGGGGAGGTCGACCGCGACCGGCCGCAGCGGGGCGGGCAGCAGGGCGGCGACGTCGTCCCACAGGCGGTGGTCGAGCGGGAAGGCCGGCAGCAGGACGACGACCGGGCCGGGCCGGTCGGGGAAGGGGTCGGCGTGGTTCAGCACGGCCGTGCCCTACCCGCAGCTCAGAAGCGGAAGCGGCCGATCTCGTAGGGGTAGCGGACGACGACGTCGCCCATCGACACCTTGCCGCGCACCACAAGGTGCAGCTGGCCGGGCTGCGGACCGGCGGGCACCTTGCACTTCACGCTGCCCATGCCGGCCGCCACGCCGTCGACGTCGGCGGTGGCACCGTCGGGGAGGAGCAGCTTGGCCGTGCCGGCGCCGAGCTTGAGCCGGAGCTCGACCACCTGCTGGGGCAGCAGGGCCCGGGTGAAGTCCAGGACGGCGTTGCCCATGGTGCTCTGCACCTCGAGCACGGGCGGCACCTGCCAGGCGCCGTTGCGCTTGACGTCGCCCATGCCCGACTTCAGCACGACCGGCGCCGGCCCGGTCGGCGGCGCGGGCTGCCACGCAGTCGGCGCCGCGGCCGGTGCCGGGGTGGACGGGGGCCGGACCGCCAGGCCGGACGCGGCCGGGTGCTCGGGCGGCAGGTCCGCCAGCGGGGGCTCGAGCTCCTCGGCGTAGCGGGCGGCGTAGACCACGGCCAGCCGCTCGTCGAGCTCGGCGAAGCTGATCCGCCCCTCGGCCATCGCGGTGTGCAGCCGCTGCGCGGCCCGCTCCCGGTCGGCGTCGGAGATGCGGAACCCACGCGAACCCTCCATGCCGCCGACCCTAGGTCACACGGTGCAGCTGTCACCCTCGCAGCCGGCCGCCGGGGCGACGGTGGTCAGCGGGTGGTTGGCGGCCCAGGCGCGCTCGAGCAGCTGGAGCAGGACGTCGGGGTCCTGCGCGCCGGCGGCGCCGTAGGTGCGGTCGACGACGAAGAAGGGCACGCCGGTCGCCCCGAGCGCCCGTGCCGTGGCGATGTCGTCGTGCACGGCGGGCAGGAAGCGCCGGTCGGCCAGCGCGGCGCGCACCTCGTCGGCGTCCAGCCCGACCTCGACGGCCAGCGGCACCAGGGCGTCGACGTCGAACACCGACGCGTGCTCCTCGAAGTGGGCGTGCAGGAGGCGCTCCTTCATCGCGTCCTGCTTCCCCTGCTCGGCGGCGAGGTGGAGGAGCTGGTGCGCGAGCAGGGTGTTGCCGCTGACGCCGTTCGCGAGGTCGTAGTGCAGGCCCTCCCGCAGGGCGAGCGCGTCGAGCGAGGTCATCTGCTCGCGCATCTCGGCCTCGCTGCGACCGTACGTGCGGGCCAGCGCGGGCAGCGTGGGGTGCACGTCGCCCTCGGGGACGGAGGGGTCGAGCTGGAAGCTGCGCCAGACGACCTCGACCTGGTCGGCGTGCGCGAACCTCGACAGTGCGGTCTCGAACCGGCGCTTGCCGATGTAGCACCACGGACAGACGACGTCGGACCAGATCTCCACCTTCACGAGCGGCCCAACAGCCCTGGACCCGCCGGTGTTCCCGGGCCAGGATGCCCGGCATGCTGGACCACCTGGGCATCCCCTGCGCCGACCCCGAGGCCATGCACCACACGTTCGGCTAGAGCCGCTCGAGCAGGGCCAGCAGGCCGACCACGAGGCCGGCGACCAGCAGCAGCCCGACCGTCACCCCGGCGACCCAGAGGCCGATGGTGGCGTTGCGGGGCAGCGACTCCGACCAGCCCTGCTCGCGGGCAGCCCAGCGGACCAGCTCCCGGCCCTCGCCGAGGGAGAAGTCCCAGCCGGCCGCCACACCGAGGGTGCCGTCGTCGCGCAGCCCGTACTCCCGCCCCTTCGCGAAGCCGATGGCCCGCCCGGAGGTCATCTCCGCCGAACCCCGCAGCACGAACCTGGGCCGCGTGCCGAGCTGCGCCCCGACCGCCCACTCGATCCTCATCGTGCGGTCGTTGATCGTGCACGTCCGCGCGGTCTCGTCGAGGCGCACCTGGTGGGTGACGGTCCGCCGCAGACCGCGGCGCATCGCCAGGGTCGTCCACTGCGCGTCGACGGCGTCGAGCACGACGTCGAACCCGCCCTCGGCGGGGACGACGGTGTACGGGCTGGACCCGGCCAGCTGGTGCACCCGCGAGGCGAACGCGTGGCCGGCCGGGCCGAGCGGGGGGTGCTGGGTCAGCGGACGCCGACCAGGTCGACGACGAAGACCAGGGTCGCACCGGGCTTGATGACGCCGCCGGCGCCGCGGTCGCCGTAGGCCTTGTGCGGCGGGATGGTCAGCCGGCGGCGGCCACCCACCTTCATGCCGGCGATGCCCTCGTCCCAGCCGGCGATGACCATGCCGACGCCGAGCTGGAACTCCAGCGCGTCGCCGCGGTCCCACGACGCGTCGAACTGCTCGCCGGTGTCGTGGGTGACCCCGACGTAGTGCGCGGACACCCGCTTGCCGACCGTGGCCTCGTCGCCGTCGCCGACCACGAGGTCCTCGATCACCAGGTCGTCGGGGGCCGGGCCGGTGGGGGGCTCGACGTCGGGGCGGGTCAGCTCGGCCACGGGGGCTCCTTCTCGCGTCACGGGCCGGGGGTTCCCCGGCGCTCGTCGTCCACCCAACCAGACCGGTCCGTGCGGTCGGCGGCGACGGTCGGCGTCCGGGCGCGGGTGCCCTCGGCGCCGTGTGGAAGGTGCGTTACGTCCTGCGCACCGACCTTGCCCCGGGGCGCGCGGCCGGGTCTGCTCGTCGCAGAGCCGCGGCAGCTGCCGTGCGGCCACCCCTCGGGGGACACCACGATGAGCGCACCGACCCTGACCGAGCTCGACCGCGAGGCCCGCATGGGCGCGCCGGGCACCCTGAGCACCGACCGGGAGATCCGGCGCATCTCGCTCGCCGACCCGGGCGCCCGCCGGGGCGCGATCACCGAGCAGCTGTGGGCCGCGGCCACCGACATCGGCTTCTTCCAGCTGGTCGACCACGGCCTCACCGCGGCGGAGGTCGACGCGGCCTTCGCGGCCTCCGAGGCGTTCTTCGCCCTGCCGGCGGAGGTCAAGGCGCGGTACCCGTTGAAGAAGGGGCTCAACGCCGGCTACGAGTTCGCGTCGCAGACCCGGCCGTCGGTGGGCACGCCCGACCAGAAGGAGTCCTGGCAGCTCACCCGCCCGCACATGGCCGGGCTGTGGCCCGACGAGGACGAGGTGGCCGGGTTCCGCGACACGGTGCTGGCCCTCGAGGCCCGGTGCCGGGAGGTCGCGGTGCTCGTGCTCTCGTGCTTCGCCGACGTGCTCGGGTTCCCGCGCGACTTCTTCGCCACGGTGCACGACCCGACCAGCCCGCAGTACCAGTCGACCCTGCGGCTGATCCACTACATGGCCTACCCCGAGGAGCTGCTGGACTCCCCCGGGACCTGGCGAGCCGGTGCCCTCACCGACGTCGACTGCCTGACCCTGCTGTTCCAGCGGACCGGGCAGGACGGACTGCAGGTGCTCCCCGGCTCGGAGGCGGCGACGCCCTCGGCCGCCGGGTACGCCTGGACGCCGGTGCCGGCCACCGACGACGCGATCACCTGCAACGTGGGCGACATGCTGGAGCGGTGGTCCGACGGCAGGCTGCCGTCGAACTTCCACCGGGTGGCCGCCCCGGCCCGGGGGGACTCCCTGGCGCCGCGGTACTCGATCGCGTTCTTCGCCCAGGCCGACAAGGACGCCGTCATCACGCCGCCGGGCGGCAGCCACGAGCCGATCACCGCCGGGGAGTTCCTGCTGCGGCGCATCCGGGCCAACTTCCGGTCCTGAGACGCCACCGGCCCGACCCGTCGGGTGACGGGTCGGGCCGGTGGAGCGGTGCGGAGGTCAGTCGCCGAGCCCGGCGCGGTCGACCTTGCGGTGGAAGCGCATGCCGGCCAGGCCGCCCAGCATCGCCCCGACGAGGGCCACGCCGGCGACGACCACGGCCACGACGACCGAGGTGGTGGTCAGGTCGCCCTCGTTGAGCGGCAGGCGGGGGAAGGCGTTGAGCTGGCCGAGCACGTCGTACTGGTCACCGGCGACCGCGGCCAGCACCGCCACGACGACGGCGACGACGACCGCGATGCCCCAGACGGCGATGCCCTGGCGCACGCCGTGGAAGCGGGCCATGCGCCCGGCCACGTAGCCGCCGCTGTAGTAGGCGAGGAACAGGATGACCAGCAGCGCGATGCCGCCCGCCCAGCCGACGGTCGAGGGGTCGGTGGCGGCGCGGTCGGCGGCCTCGGCCAGCGAGGTGTCGGTGGCCAGCCCGACGGCGGCGCCGGCAGCGGCGACCAGGGCGATGAGCAGCACGGACATGCCGGTGGCGGTGAGCCAGCCGAAGAAGGCCGAACCGATCTTGACCCCGCCGGCGCGCTCCTTCTCGGCGGCGACGACGTCGCGGCGGTTCGCGGTCGCGGGGGTGGCGGACGGCGCGCTGTGCGCACCGGCGGCGGGGGTGCTGGTGAGAGGGGTGCTGGTGGCGGGCCGGGCGTCGGGGTCGATCGACACGGGGTTCTCCTCGGTGATGGCCCGCGCACGGCGGGGGAGGGTCAGGTGGGGTGCGGTGCGGTCGGGGGGGGGGGGGGGGGGGGGGCCCCCCCCCCCCCGGCAGGGGCTCAGGACTCGAACGCCGCGTCGATGTACTGGTCGACGTTGTCGGCGGTCACGACCGGGGCCGACAGGGTGATCTGGCGCGGCACCTCGACGTCGGTCAGGTCGGACAGGCCCTTGTCCTGGGCGAGCAGGCGGGCCAGCCGGACGCCGTCGGCGGCCTGGCTGGCCGGGTAGATGACGGTGGCCTGCAGCACCGAGTCGCCGGCCTGGATGCTGCGCATGGCGTTGGCCGAGCCGGCGCCGCCGACCATGAAGAACTCGTCGCGGCCGGCGTTGGTGATCGCGGCCAGCACGCCGATGCCCTGGTCGTCGTCGTGGTTCCAGATGGCGTCGATCTGCGGGGCGGCCTGCAGCAGGTTGGCCGTGACCTCCTCGCCGGACTCCACGGTGAACTCCGCGGCGACCCGGTTGTCGACGTCCAGGCCGCACTCGGCGAGCGCGTCGGCGAAGCCCTGGCTGCGGTCCTGGGTCAGCGGCAGGGAGTCGATGCCGGCCACCTCGGCCACGACGGCGTCGGGCTGGTCGCCCAGCTGCGAGCAGACGTACTGCCCGGCCGAGATGCCCATGCCGTAGTTGTCCCCCAGCACGGTCACCCGGGCGGCGTTCGGGTCGCTGAACTCGCGGTCGACGTTGATGACCGGGATGCCGGCCTGCATGGCCTCCAGCGCGATCGGGGTCATGGCCGCGCCGTCGAAGGGCAGCAGCACGATCGCGTCGACCCCGTCGTTGATGAAGGTCTCGACCTGGCTGATCTGCGCGCTGACGTCGTTGGTGCCCTCGGCGACGCGCAGCTCGACGTCCTCGTAGCGGTCGGCCTCGGCCTGGGCGGCTGCGGTGATCTGGGCCATCCAGCCGTGGTCGGCGGCGGGGGCCGAGAAGCCGATGACGACGGTCTCCCCGGTCTCGTCGTTCGAGCTGGCGGCGTTGTTGCCGCCTCCGCTGCCGGAGCTCGCCTCGGGGGTGTTGCCGGTGCAGCCGGTGACCAGGGCAGCGGCGCCGACGACGGCGACGGAGGTGGTCAACAGGCGACGGTGCCGTGCGGACATGCGGGTTCTCCTCGTGGGGGGTGGGTGGAGCGGTGGGGAGGGGGATCAGGGAGCGGGGACGCCGGGGCTGGCCCCGGCGGGGCCGCCCTCGGCGGCGGTGGGCGGCACGGCCTTCGGGGAGCGGCGCTGCCGGCGGCCGGCGGCGACCCGCTGCTGGAGCAGGACGGCGGCGACGATGATCACGCCCTTGGCGACGGCCTGGGCGGAGCTGGAGAGGTTGTTCAGCGTGAACACGTTGCTCAGCGCCGTGAAGATGAGGACGCCGAGGACGGTGCCGACGATCGTGCCGCGCCCCCCGACGAGCAGGGTGCCGCCGATGACCACCGCGGCGATCGCGTCGAGCTCGAGCAGCGTGCCGTGGGTGGAGCTGCCGGTCGTGGTGCGGGCCATGAGCATGACGGCGGCGATGCCGCAGGTGATGCCCGACAGCACGTATAGGGCGACGGTGTGCCGCTGCACCCGGATGCCGGCCAGGCGGGCGGCCTCGGCGTTGCCGCCGACGGCGAAGGTGCGCCGGCCGAACGTCGTCCGGTTGAGCAGCACCCACCCGAGGACGGCGACGAGCGCGAAGATCCAGACCAGCGTCGGGACGCCGAGCGGGGAGCCGGCGAAGAACCGCAGGAAGTCCTGGTCCTGCACGATCTGGGTGCGCCGGTTGGCGATGATCTCGGCCAGGCCGCGGGCGGCGGCGAGCATCGCCAGGGTGGCGATGAAGGCGACGAGCTTGCCGTAGGCGATCACGACGCCGTTGACCAGCCCGGCCACGCCGCCGACCAGCAGGGCGGTGCCGACCATGAGGACCCAGTGGGTGTCCTGGGCCAGCGCCTGGGTGGCCAGCGTGGTGGCCCAGACCGACGAGAGGGCGACCAGGGCGCCGACCGACAGGTCGATGCCCCCGCCGATGATCACGAAGGTCATGCCGACGCTGACGACGCCGGTGACGGCGGCCAGCCGCAGGATGGTGAGCAGGTTGTCGGTGCTGGCGAACCGGTCACCCGCAGTGACGATGCCGACGACGCACAGGATGACCAGGGCGATGACCAGGCCCATGTTGCGGCCGGCCGGGCCGGACAGGAGACCGCCCGCGGTGGTCCGCCGGGGGCGTGCGTCGGTGGCCGGGGGGGCCTTGGTGGTCGGGGTGCTCATGCCGCGTCGTCCTCGGTGGTGTGGGTGGGGGTGCCCTGCATGACCAGGTCGAGGACCTGGTGCTCGTCCAGCGCGTCGGCCGGCCGGTCGGCCAGCACGCGGCCCTCCGCCAGCACGAGGACCCGGTCGGCCAGGCCCAGCACCTCGGGGATCTCGCTGCTGACGACGACGACGGCGACGCCGCGGTCGGCCAGCGCCCGGATGAGCGCGTAGATCTCCGACCGGGCCCCGACGTCCACGCCGCGGGTGGGCTCGTCGAGCAGCAGCACCCGGCAGTCGCGCAGCAGCCAGCGGGCCAGCACGACCTTCTGCTGGTTGCCGCCCGAGAGCGTGCGCACCTCGCGGTCGACGTCGACCGGGCGCAGGTCCAGCGCCTCGGTCTGCTCGCGTGCCGCCTGCTTCTCCCCGCGCACGGAGAGGAAGCCGCCGCGGGCGAAGCGGGCCAGGCTCGAGAGCGTGATGTTGCGGTAGATCGGGTCGCCGAGCAGCAGGGCCTGGCTCTTGCGCTCCTCGGGGGCCAGCCCGACGCCGGCGGCGACCGCGGAGGCGACGTCACCGGGGCGCAGCCGCGCGCCGTCCACCCGCACCTGGCCGGTGGCGGGTCGGCGGGCGCCGTAGACGGCCTCCAGCACCTCCGAGCGGCCGGAGCCGACGAGCCCGGCCAGGCCCAGGATCTCCCCGGGCGCCACGGTGAAGGAGACGTCCTCGACGTGGCCGGGGACGGTGACGTGGTCGACCTCCAGCAGCGGCGGCGCGGTGGTCGCCGAGCGCCCGGCGCGCTGCGGGAAGACGTACTCGATGGCGCGGCCGGTCATCAGCGAGATGACCTCGCGGGTGGGGGTCTCCTGGGCGGGCAGCCCGGTGGCCACCGTGGCGCCGTCCTTGATGACGGTGATCCGGTCGCCGACCTGGCGGATCTCCTCGAGCCGGTGGGAGATGTAGACGACGGCGACGCCGTCGGCGGTCAGGTCGCGGACGACGGCGAACAGCCGCTCGACCTCCTCGTTGTCCAGCACCGCGGAGGGCTCGTCCATGACGATGAGCCGTGCGTCCTGGGAGAGGGCGCGGGCCATGCTGACCATCTGCTGGCTGGCCGCCGACAGCGCGCCGACCTCGGTGCCGGGGCGGATCTCGGGGTGGCCGAGCCGCTCGAGCAGCGCGCCGGTCGCCCGCTGGGCGGCGGCCGGCCGGCTGAGGCCGAACCGCGAGCGCTCGCGGCCGAGGAACACGTTGTCGGCGACCGAGAGGCCGTCGACCAGGTCGAGCTCCTGGTAGATCGTGGCGATGCCCAGCCGCATGGCGGCCTGGGGGTCGGTGAGCCGCACGCGCTCGCCCTGCCAGCGGATCTCGCCCTCGTCGGGCTGGTGCGCCCCGGCCAGGACCTTGATGAGGGTCGACTTGCCGGCCCCGTTCTGGCCGAGCAGGCAGTGCACCTCGCCGGCCCGGACGTCGAGGTCCACCCCGCCCAGGGCGCGCACCCCGGGGAAGGTCTTGACGATCCCCCGCATCTCCAGCAGAGCGCCGTTCATCCCACCGCCTCTCCCACTTATGCTCACCACTGAGCATTAGTGCGTTGCGGTGGGAACATATGGCGTGATGCCCTGCTGTGACCCAGCTCGCCGCCAAGCGTTACCGAAACGAGATGGGCCGCTCTAGCGGAACGTCTCGCGCACCCGTGCCAGGTAGCCCTCGATGGCCATGAGCGCGGCACCCACCCGCCCGGAGAGCTCCGGCGCCTCGCTGATCGAGATGTCCAGGGTGCGGGCGGCCAGCGGCATCGCCCGGGCGTACACCGACTCGCGGATGCCCGACAGCAGGGGGAGGCCGGCCTGGGCGATCCCCCCCGTGACCACGATGCGGTGCGGGTTGAAGAAGTTGACCAGGGCGGCCAGCACGGTGCCGATGGTCCGCCCGGCCTCGCGCACGAGTTCCAGGGCCGGTCCGTCCCCGTGCGCGGCCAGCCCGACGACGTCGCGCGTGCTGCTCACCGGCAGGCCGGCGGCCACGGCGTCGCGCAGCAGCGACGCGCCGCTGGCCAGCGCCTCCAGGCAGTTGGTGTTGCCGCACCGGCACAGCACGCTGCGGCCGTCGGCCAGCGGCACGTGGATGTGCCCGATGTCGCCGGCCGAGCCCTGCGCCCCGCGGTAGACCCGGCCCTCGACGACGACCCCGCAGCCCACGCCGGTGCCGACCTTGACCACCAGCACGTCCTGGTCGCCCCCGCCGACGCCCATCTCGCCCAGGGCCATCACGTTCACGTCGTTGTCCACGACCACCGGTACCGGCCACCGGCCGAACGCCTCGGGGATGGGGTGGTCGTGCCACCCGGGCATGATCGGCGGGTGCGAGGGCCGCCCGGTCGAGAACTCCACCGGCCCGGGCACGCCCACCCCCACCGCGCGCACGTCGGCGTCGGCCAGCCCGGCGGTGGCCAGCACCTCGCCGCACAGCCGCACCGCCTCGGCGAGCACGGCGTCCGGGCCCTCGGCGATGTCGATCGGGTGCCCGGCGGTGGCCAGCACCCGCGCCGAGAGGTCGGTGACCGCGACGTCGACGCTGGTGACACCCAGGTCGACGGCCAGCACGCACCCGGCCCCGGCGTTGAACTGCAGGAGGGTGGGCGGACGCCCGCCGGTGCTCCACCCGCGACCGCCCTCGGCCAGCAGGTTGGCCGCGATCAGCTGGTCGACCCGGCTGCTGATGGTGTTGCGCGAGGCGCCGGTCAGCGCGACCAGCTCGGCCCGGCTGCGGGCCCGGCCGGTGCGGACGTGCTGGAGCAGGTCGCCGGGCGAGGCGGAGACCTGCGCCGGGACGACCACGGGCGACATGGTGGCACGCGACGTCGCGTCCGGGGCCGTGGACGCAGGAACCCGGTCAGCGGCGCGCGCCGCCGACCGCCCGGGGCAGCGAGCCGGGCACCCGCCGCCACACGGCCCGCTGGACGGCGAGGGTGGCCAGCGCGGCGAGCAGGATGCCCGCCAGGTTGATGCCCAGCTGGGTGGCCGCCTCGCCGAGCTCGGCCCCGCCGCCCAGCGCCAGGGACAGTGCCATGTCCCCGGCCGCCGGCACCGTGGTCACCGAGATGAACACGCCCACCAGGGCGCCGGACTTGGCCGAGGTCAGTGAGAGCACGCCGGCGATGCCGGCCAGGACGGCCACCACCAGCGACCAGCGGTCGGGCTGGGTGATGAACCCGGTGGCCGGGCGGTCGGCCGACAGCAGCTCGGTGCCGTACCACCCGGCCGCGCGGCCGGCGAGCGCGGCCAGCGTGGTGACCGCGACGGCGATCGCGAAGCCGACCGCCAGGGCCACTGCGGCGCGGCGGGCGACTGACCGGCGGCCGTGGACGACGGCGACCGCGAGCGCGGCGATCGGCGCGAACTCGGGGCCCAGCACCATCGCGCCGATGACCAGGATGGCCGAGTCGTTCACGATGGCCACGGACGCCAGCAGGGTGGCGATGGTCAGGAAGGCGACGTAGGCGACCGACAGCGAGCTGTCGGCGTCGGTGGTGCGCACGACCTGCTCCCACACCACGGCGTCGGCGCCGTCGCCGGGGGCGCGTTCCTCGGCGAGCTCGGCGCTGCGCGAGACCGCGGTGTCCACGCTCTCCAGCGCGATGCCGCCGTCCCGGTCAACCCCGAGCTCCCGCAGCCCGCGGACCAGCCCGTCGGCGGACTCCCGGGCGACGTCGGCCAGGAACACGTCGCCGGGTGGGACCAGCGACCCGCCGGGGAGCACCGCGAGGTGCGCGGTGCCCGCGTCGCCGGTGAACAGCTCGCGCACGGCGGCGGTGCGGTCGGTCGGGCAGGTGACCCGCAGATGCAGCAGCACGAGGGCTTTCTACCCGTCCGGTCCGGGCCGGCCGGGCGGCTGGACGTGGGGACTCGTCGGGTCCGGGTCCGGGCACCGCGGCGGGGCAGCCCGGGCGCGGTCAGGGCGTGCCCGACACCTGGATGGTCGTGGTGGCCACCTGGCGGGCGGTGCCGTCGGGGGAGACGGCCAGGACGGCGACCTCGTGCGCCCCGTCGCCGGCCGGAGCGGCCAGGGCCAGGCCGGGGGACAGGCACTGGGTGAGCTGCAGCGCGGGCCCGGCCGGTGTCTGCACGTACTCCACCGTCGACCCGGCGTCACCGCGCACCGGCTCGCCGTCGACGGTAACGACGTAGGGCGTGCCGTCGGGCCCGGCCAGCCGCACGTGCATCGTCGTGCCGGCCGTCACCTGGCTGGAGGAGACCCCGATCGCCGGCGTCGTGCAGTTCGCGGCCAGCGGGACCTCGTCGGCCCCGCGCGAGGAGGTGAAGCCCAGCACGGCCAGGACGACGACCGCGACGGCCAGCCACACCCAGTGGTTGCCGCGCCGGATGGTGGGCCGGTCGTCGGCCAGGGCCCGCTCGTCGCCGACGTCGCGCGCGAAGTGCGCCCTGGTGCGCCGGTTGCCGGCCGCGAGCTCGGGGTCCTCCCGCCCGCGCACCCCGCCGAAGATGAAGCTCACCCCGCCAGTGTCCCCGGCCCGGGCTCAGAAGGTGAGGCTCTCCCCGGTCGGGGGCAGGTCGACGTCCCCGTGGGCGGTGCGGACCCGGAACGGCAGGCCGGTCGACCGGCGCGGGTCGGGGCCGGTCATGGCCTGCAGGTGCACGTGCGGCTGCGTGGTGTTGCCGCTGTTGCCGCACCGGCCCAGCTCGTCACCGGCGCGCACCCGCTGGCCGGGCTCGACGGCGACGCTGCCGCGGCGCAGGTGGCAGACCGCCACGTGCACGTCGGTGCCCGGCGCGGGGGAGGGCTCGGCCCGCACGACGACGTGGTTGCCGGTCACCCGGGTCATCCCGCCGAGCACCCGCACCAGGGACTCGGCGACCAGGTAGCCCGTGCCCAGCACCCCGCGCCGGGTGCGGTGGTCGCGCTGGCCGTCCGCGGCGGTGACCACGACCCCGTCGACCGCGCTGCGCACCGGCGCGCCGAAGGAGGCGAACCCGTCCGGCCGGCCGAAGGCGCCACCCGGGGCGGTGAGGTCGCCGTCGACCAGCAGGTCCACCGCCCAGGTCTGGGCGTAGCCGTGCGTGCCGTGGCTGGGCACCCGGGTGGTCGGGCTGTTGACCGCCGTCCAGCACCCGGTCACCACCGGGTCCAGCACGACGACCGGCGGGTCGGCCGGTGGGTGGGGTGCCGAGTTGCCGCCCAGGTGCCGGCCCAGTGCCAGGTAGGCGCCGGGGACGGTCAGCGCCGCCACCACCGGCACCCGCCAGGCGCCCTCGCCGGTCAGCAGCGCCAGCGCGACGCCGGCCACGAGGAGCACCACCCCGAGCGCCGTCCTGCGGTCCATGCCGGTCGATCTTGCCGCGCCGGACCCTGCGAGGGGGTCCTTCTGCTACTCGGCGGGGGCGGCGCCGGGGCCCGACTGGCCCTGCTGGGTCTGGCCGTGCTCGGTGCCCTGCGGCGCGGTGCCCCGGTCGGTGGCGCCCTCCGAGCCCGGTGTCGGGCCGGATTCCGTCCCCGCTGCGGCAGCGCCCACCGGCGCCATCGAGCGGAGCAGGATCTGGCTGACGTCGAGCACCTCGACGTGCTCGGCGGCCTCGCCCTTCTCCTTCTTCGAGTTCACCGCGTCGGAGAGCATCGTGATGCAGAACGGGCAGGCGGTGGAGATGACGTCGGGCTCGAGCTCAAGGGCCTCCTCGGTGCGGTTCACGTTGATCCGCGACCCGATCTTCTCCTCCATCCACATGCGCGCACCGCCGGCGCCGCAGCAGAAGCCGCGGTCCTTGCAGCGGTGCATCTCCTGGGTGCGCAGGCCCTGCACGCTGTCCAGGATCTCCCGCGGCGGGGTGTAGACCTTGTTGTGCCGGCCCAGGAAGCACGGGTCGTGGTAGGTCACCTTGCGGTCGATCGGCGTGACCGGCGTGAGCCGACCCTCCTCCACGAGCTGGCCCAGCAGCTGGGTGTGGTGCACGACGTCGTAGTCGCCGCCCAGCTGCGGGTACTCGCGGTTGATCGAGTTGAAGCAGTGCGGGCAGGTGGCCACGATCTTGCGCCGGCCGGCTTCGCGGCCCTCGAAGACGGTGTTGAGGGTCTCGACGTTCTCGGCGGCCAGCTGCTGGAAGACGAACTCGTTGCCCATCCGCCGGGCCGGGTCACCGGTGCAGGTCTCGCCCGAGCCGAGCACGGCGAACTCCACACCCGCGGTGTGCAGCAGCTCGGCGACGGCCTTGGTGACCTTCTTCGCGCGGTCGTCGATCGCCCCGGCGCAGCCGACCCAGAACAGGTACTCGACCTCGTCGTCGATGGCGCCCTCGACCTGGCGGACCGGGAAGGGCATGTCCTTCATCCACTCGTCCCGGGTGGCCGCACCCACGCCCCACGGGTTGCCGCGGTTCTCCAGGTTGCGCAGCATCACGCCGGCCTCGGACGGGAAGCTGGACTCGATGAGCGTCTGGTAGCGGCGCATGTCGTTGATGTGGTCGACGTGCTCGATGTCCACCGGGCACTGCTCGACGCAGGCGCCGCAGTTGGTGCAGCTCCACAGCACGTCGGGGTCGATGACCCCGCCCTCCTCCAGGGTGCCGACCAGCGGCCGCTCGGCCTGCTCGTCGGTGGTGCCCTGGATGCGGGCGAACCCGGAGTACCAGGTCTGCTCCATCGAGGGGGCCTCGGGCGTCATGGTGGACTCCCCGCCCGCGCTGTCGCCCTTGCCGTCGCCGACCTCGCGGGCCCCCACCAGGTAGGGCGCCTTGGCGTACAGGTGGTCCCGCAGGTCCATGATCACCATCTTGGGCGACAGGGGCTTGCCGGTGTTCCACGCCGGGCACTGGCTCTGGCACCGCCCGCACTCGGTGCAGGTGGTGAAGTCCAGCATCCCCTTCCAGGTGAAGTCCTCGATCTTGCCGCGCCCGAAGACCGCGTCCTCGTCGGGGTCCTCGAAGTCGATCGGCACGCCGCCGGACATCATCGGCTGCATCGGGCCGAGGGCGGCCGAGCCGTCGTCCTCGCGCTTGAAGTAGATGTTGGGGAAGGCGCTGAACCGGTGCCAGGCCACACCCATGGTCAGGGTGCGGGAGATGACGATCAGCCACACCAGGCTGACCACGATCTTCACGAACGCGATGACGCTGACCAGGTCGGGGTTGTCGGGGAAGACCGTCGACAGCGCCGAGGACACCGGGTGCGACCAGCCGGGGGCGTCGTCCAGACCCGAGGCGATCTTGGCCGCCCGGATGGACAGGATGCAGATGCCGATGACCAGGACGACGGCCTCGACGAAGTAGCCCCGGCCCTCGTTGGAGCCGGTGAACCGGCCGTCGCGGCCGGTGCGCCGGGGGTGGTCCTTCTGCCGGATGACGATCAGCACCAGGATGCCGACCACGGTGCCCAGGCCGATGACGTCGACGAAGAGGTTCCACACGCCCCAGTTCCCGATGAGCGGGAGGTGGAACGAGGGGGAGAACACCTCGCCGAAGGCCTCGACCAGGGTGAGGAACAGGCCGTAGAAGCCGACCATGACGAACCAGTGGGCGGCGCCGATGGTCGACCACTTGAGCATCTTGGTGTGCCCGAGGGACTCCACCGCCAGGTTCTTCAACCGCGGCCCCACGGGGCCGAACCGGGAGCCGTCGGGCTGACCGGTCTTGATGACGGCGAGCATCTTGCGCACCGCCTGGGTCGCCAGCACGACGGCGACGACCAGCAGCAGCACGCACAGCGTGCCCAGGACGACCTGCAACGGGCCCACGGATCTCCCTCCCCGCCGGTCGACGACGACCGGGGTGACTGCCCGGACGATAGTCGAGGGCACCGACAGGCTACTGACCAGTAACCGGCGGCGGTGCGCGACCGCCTGCGTTGCCGAGGTCGTGGACCCGTGACACCCTCTGGCTCCGGCGCCGCGGGGCGCCGCTCGTCCACCACCAGCGGCCGGTCGCCGCGTCGTCGGGCCGGGGGGAGATCGCGTGCGCGGGCAGGTGCGACGCCACGTGTACCTGGCCATCGCCGCCCTCGGCCTGGCCGGCTGCGCCTGGCAGATCTGGCGCGGTCGCACCCCCGACGTCGAGCGGGTGTTCACCTTCCCCCTGCTGGCCGCGTTCCTGCTGGGTGCGGTCGTCGTGCTGGTGTGGGCCCCGGCGCGCATCCGCTGGGTCGAGGTCGGGGGTTTCGCCGTCCTCGGCACCGTGTGGATGACCACCGCCGCGGTCCAGCTCGCCGGCACCGCCGACGCGGCGGAGGCGTGGCTGTCGCTGTTCCCCGGCCCCTTCGCCAACCTGTGCCTGATGGTGGTGCTGGCCCACCTGTGGTTCGACGGTCGGTGGGCCCTGGTCGCCTCGCTGCTGGCCCCGACGCTGGCGCTGACGATCGGTCTCGCCCGGTTCCTGCCCGACGACGTCGGCTATGCCCTCGACCTGGTCGGCGCCATCGGCTACGTCCTCGTGCTGGCGATGCTGGCCTACCTCATGGCGCGCAGCAAGGAGGCGCTGGCCCGCAGCCGGGCCGAGGCCTCGCGGCTCCGTGAGCTGGCGCACACCGATGTCCTGACCGGGCTGCCCAACCGGCGCCGGCTCATGGACGCCCTGCACGCGGCGGTGCAGGACCGGCGGGCCGACGGCCGCACCGCGGTGGTGCTGTTCGACCTCGACCACTTCAAGGGCGTCAACGACCGCTACGGCCACGACATCGGCGACCTCGTGCTGCAGGAGGTGACCGACGTCGTGCTGGCCACGCTGCGTCCCGACGCGGTGTTCGGCCGGTGGGGCGGCGAGGAGTTCCTGGTCGTCGTCCCGCAGGCCGGGGTCGACGAGGGGGCGGCCGTCGCCGAGCGGCTGCGGCAGGCGATCTCGGACCACCCGTTCTCCGGCGGGCTGTCGATGACGGCCAGCTTCGGGGTGAGCGTGGTGAGCGACGCCGACTCGGTCGACGCCGTGCTGCTGCGGGCCGACCGGCTGCTCTACGTCGCCAAGGACAGCGGTCGCGACCTCGTCGTCACCCGGCTGCCCCGCCCCTGACCCCGTCGTCGGACCCCGGGAACACCGGTCGAGGGTTTGCCGTTACGGTGGGCAGGAAAGTTGAGCGATGGGCGCGCAAGGCAGCAGAGCCGCCGCCGGTCGCGAGACCCACCGGACCAGCACGGACCCCATCACCGCACGAGAAGGGCCAACTCCCCATGGCACGAGCTGTCGGCATCGACCTCGGCACCACGAACTCCGTCGTCACCGTCCTGGAGGGTGGCGAACCCACCGTCATCGCCAACTCCGAGGGCTCCCGCACCACCCCGTCGGTCGTCGCCTTCGCCAAGAACGGCGAGGTCCTGGTCGGCCAGTCGGCGAAGAACCAGGCGGTCACCAACGTCGACCGCACCATCCGCTCGGTGAAGCGCCACATGGGCACCGACTGGAAGACCGCCGACATCGACGGCAAGCAGTACACCCCGCAGGAGATCAGCGCCCGCGTGCTGCAGAAGCTCAAGCGCGACGCCGAGACCTACCTGGGCGAGCCGGTCACCGAGGCCGTCATCACCGTCCCGGCGTACTTCGAGGACGCCCAGCGCCAGGCCACCAAGGAGGCCGGCGAGATCGCGGGCCTGAACGTGCTGCGCATCGTCAACGAGCCGACCGCGGCCGCGCTGGCCTACGGCCTGGACAAGGGCGAGACCGAGCAGACCATCCTGGTGTTCGACCTCGGTGGTGGCACCTTCGACGTCAGCCTGCTGGAGATCGGCGACGGCGTCATCGAGGTCAAGGCCACCGCCGGTGACAACCAGCTCGGCGGCGACGACTGGGACCAGGCCGTCATGGACCACCTGGTCAAGCAGTTCAACTCGGCCAACGGCATCGACCTGTCCAAGGACAAGCTGGCCATGCAGCGCCTGCGCGAGGCCGCCGAGAAGGCCAAGATCGAGCTGTCGGGTGCGCAGTCGACGAACGTCAACCTGCCCTACATCACCGCCGGCGCCGAGGGTCCGCTGCACCTCGACGTCACCATCACCCGCGCGGAGTTCCAGCGGATGACGCAGCCGCTGCTCGACCGCACCAAGGCGCCGTTCAACCAGGCCGTGCGCGACGCCGGCATCTCCGTCGGCCAGATCGACCACGTCGTCCTCGTGGGTGGTTCCACCCGCATGCCCGCCGTGTCGGACCTGGTGCGGGAGCTGACCGGGGGCAAGGAGCCCAACAAGGGCGTCAACCCCGACGAGGTCGTCGCCATCGGTGCCGCCCTGCAGGCCGGTGTGCTGCGCGGCGAGGTCAAGGACGTCCTGCTGCTCGACGTCACCCCGCTGTCCCTGGGCATCGAGACCAAGGGCGGGATCATGACCAAGCTCATCGAGCGCAACACCACGATCCCGACCAAGCGCTCGGAGATCTTCACGACGGCCGACGACAACCAGCCGAGCGTGCAGATCCAGGTGTTCCAGGGCGAGCGCGAGATGGCCGCCTACAACAAGAAGCTCGGCATGTTCGAGCTGACCGGCCTGCCGCCGGCCCCGCGCGGGGTGCCCCAGATCGAGGTCGCCTTCGACATCGACGCCAACGGCATCGTGCACGTCCACGCCAAGGACCTCGGCACGGGCAAGGAGCAGTCGATGACGATCACCGGTGGCTCGGCGCTGCCCAAGGACGACATCGAGCGGATGATGAAGGACGCCGAGGCCCACGCCGAGGAGGACAAGAAGCGCCGCGACGAGGCCGAGACCCGCAATCTGGCCGAGTCGCTCCAGTACCAGACCGAGAAGTTCCTGGCCGAGAACGGCGACAAGATCCCCGAGGACAAGAAGGACGAGCTGGGTGCGGCGCTGACCGACCTCCGCTCGGCCCTCGGCGGCTCCGACGTCGCGGCGATCAAGACCGCGCAGGAGAACGTCGCCCGGATCTCCCAGGAGGTCGGCGGTGCGCTCTACGCCCAGCAGGCCGAGAACGCCGCCGGCGCCGAGGGTCAGCCCGGTGCGGCCGGTGCCGGTGCCGGTGACGCGGGTGCCGCGGGTGCGACCTCGGGTGACGACGACGTCGTCGACGCCGAGATCGTGGACGAGGACACCGACAAGAAGTGACCGACCGCCCGCAGGACGAGGAGACCCCGCGCGTCGTCATCCGTGACAAGCGCCGGATCGACCCGACCAGCGGCCAGGTCCGGGTGCCGCCCGGGGAGACCAGCGTCCCCCCGGGCGGCACCACCGGTCAGGCAGGGTCGACAGCCACCCCAGGGGAGAAGATGAGCGAGCACACCGGTCCGGCCCCCGAGGTCGACCAGCCCGATGCGGTGACCCCCGAGGTCGCCGACGCCCCGCCGGCCGACCTGGCCGGTGACGACACCGCCCGGCAGCTGGCCGAGCGCACCGAGGACCTGCAGCGGGTCACCGCGGAGTACGCCAACTACCGGCGCCGCGTCGACCGCGACCGGGTCACCGTGGTCGACCAGGCCGCCGAGCGCTTCGCCCTCCAGCTGATCCCGGTCGTCGACGACATCGAGCGTGCCCGCGAGCACGGCGACCTCACCGGTGCCTTCAAGGTCGTGGCCGACCGCGTGCTGGGCCTGCTCGACGGCCTGGGCGTGACCACGTTCGGCGAGCCGGGCGACCCGTTCGACCCGGCCCTGCACGAGGCGGTGCTGCACGACACCTCGGCCGAGGTGCAGGTGCCCACGGCCACCACCGTGCTGCGTCCGGGCTTCCGTCGCGGCGAGCGCGTGCTGCGCACCGCCATGGTCGGGGTCAGCGACCCGGAGAACCCGGCACCGGCGGCCGAGCCCGCCGAGGGCGAGACCCCGGCCGGTTGAGCGCGACGCGGGCGGGGTGGGTGCGCCCACCCCGCCCGCACCCGACCATCCCGTCCGGCCACCGGACGCACACCGAGCAGGAGGGGGGCGCCCGATGAGCACCCGGGACTTCATCGAGAAGGACTACTACGCCGCGCTGGGCGTCACCAAGGACGCCGACGCGGCCACCATCAAGAAGGCGTACCGGGCGCTGGCCCGCGACCTGCACCCGGACAAGAACCCCGGGAACGCGCAGGCCGAGGCCAAGTTCAAGGAGGCCTCCGAGGCCTACGGCGTCCTGTCGGACACCCAGAAGCGCAAGGAGTACGACGACGCCCGCCGGCTGTTCGCCGGGGGTGGCTTCCGGCCCGGAGGCGGGGGCGGCTTCCCCTCCGCCGGGGGCTACGGCCCCGGCAGCGGCCCCGGCAGCGGCGCCGGGCAGCCCTTCGACCTCGGCGACCTCTTCGGCGGCGCGGCCGGGCCGGGTGCCGGCACACGGGGTGGCGGGCTGGGTGACCTGTTCGGCGGTCTGTTCGGCGGCGGGGGAGCGCCCGGTGGGACCCGCAGCCGGCAGCAGGCTGCCTCGGGTCCGGCCCGCGGCCAGGACGTCGAGACCGAGGCCACGCTGGCCTTCGACGAGGCGGTCCTCGGTGTCACGGTGCCGCTGCGCATGCAGAGCCCGGGCTCCTGCCCCACCTGCCACGGCAGCGGGGCCAAGCCCGGCACCGCTCCGCACACGTGCCCGGTCTGCAGCGGCGCGGGGGTCACCAGCCGCAGCCAGGGCGCCTTCGCCTTCTCCGAACCCTGCCGCGAGTGCCGGGGCAGTGGCTCGGTCGTGGACGACCCCTGCGCGACCTGCAAGGGCAGCGGCATCACCGACCAGGTGCGCACCATCACCGTGCGGATCCCGGCCGGGGTCAAGGACGGCCAGCGCATCCGGTTGGCCGGCAAGGGAGCGCCCGGGCGCCGCGGCGGACCGGCGGGTGACCTGTTCGTGGTCGTGCACGTGACCGGCAGCGAGCTGTTCGGCCGCAGCGGTGACGACCTGACCCTCGAGGTCCCGCTCTCCTTCGCCGAGGCCGCCCTCGGCACCACCCTGACGGTGCCCACCCTCGAGGGCACCGTGTCGTTGCGGGTGCCCCCCGGCACCGCCGGTGGGCGCACCTTCCGGGTGCGCGGTCGCGGCGTGCCGGGCAAGTCGCGCACCGGTGACCTGCTGGTCACCGTCAGCATCGCCGTGCCCGGGTCGCTGACCCCCGAGGCGCGGGCCGCCGTCGAGGCCCTGGCCGGTCAGCTGCAGGGGGACCCGCGGCCCGAGGTGACCGCCGCGGTCCGGGCCGGAGGGGGTGCATGAGGTGAGCGAGCCCAGGTCGGTGGCCGACGACGCCCCGGTCTTCGTGATCTCGGTGGCCGCGCAGCTGGCCGGGATGCACGCGCAGACGCTGCGCCAGTACGACCGCCTGGGGCTGGTCAGCCCCGGGCGCACCGCCGGGGGTGGCCGCCGGTACAGCCCGCGCGACGTGGCCCTGCTGCGCGAGGTGCAGCGGCTCAGCCAGGAGGACGGCGTCAACCTGGCCGGCATCAAGCGCATCATCGAGCTCGAGTCACAGGTCGACGCCCTGCAGGAGCGGGTGCGCGAGCTGCTGGCCGAGCTCGACGACACCCGGCGCCGCGCCGCCGCGGCGGAGTCCGCGGCCGGGTTCCGCACCGACTTCGGGCACCCGGCCCCGGGCACGGCGCTCGTCGTGTGGCGCCCGCGGGGGCCGCGGAGCAGCCGGTGACCAGCGGGAACCCGCGGCGGCCCGCGCTCGTCGAGGATGGTGTGAGCACCACGGTGATCAGCCCGTCCGCCAGCCCGAGCGCCGTCGACCCGGCCGCCCACGAGGCGCACGTCACGCTCGAGCGCGAGATCGCGCTGCTGCTGCGGCGTGGCCGGGCGATCCAGGGCCGGCTGGCCGGGGAGCTGCACCGCGGCCTCGACGGGGCCGCCTACGGGCTGCTCGTGCTCCTGGACGACGCGGGGCCGCTGCGGGCCAGCGACGTCGTGGTCCGGCTCGGCCTGGACAAGTCCACGGTGAGCCGGCAGGTCGCCTCGCTGGTGGAGGCCGGGTTGGTCGACCGGGTCGCCGACCCCGACGACGGCCGCGCGCAGGTGCTGAGCACGTCGGAGGAGGGCCACCGCCGCCTGTCCGAGATCCGCGACGCGCGGCGCACCCGCTGGGAGGCCGACCTGGCGGACTGGTCCACCGAGGACGTCGCCGCGCTGGGCACCCTGCTCGGGCGGCTCAACCGGCTGGGTGAGGCTCGCGAGGCCCAGGCCGGCGCCACACCCGGCGCCACCCCCGGCGACGCCTGACCGCACCGCACCGGTCCACCGACGGCCGCGCCCCGCGACGGGGCGCGGCCGTCGTGCGTGTGGGGGAGCTCTCCCGAGAGGAGGTTGTAGACCTCAACCATCTGTGTGAAGATGGTTGAGGTCTACAAGCACACAGGGAGGTCCCGTGCAGGTCGCCATGCACACCGCCGGTCGACTGAGTGCCGGTCTGGGTCAGCTGGTGCGCGCCGGTCGGCAGCTGTCCCACCGCGCGGCCCACGAGCTCTACGGGGACCTGCCCGGTTTCGGCTGGGCACTGCTGGCCCCGCTCGAGCGCGACGGGGAGCAGCGCTGCAGTGCGCTGGCTGCCGCGGTGGGCGTCGACGGCTCGGTCGTCAGTCGCCAGGTGGCCGCCCTCGAACGCGACGGCTACGTCGTCCGGCGGGCCGACCCCCACGACGGCCGCGCCAGCCTCATCGGCCTCAGCGCCGCCGGCACGGCCGCGCTCGACCGCACCCGGGAGGCCCGGTCGGCGTGGGCGCAGGCTGCCCTCGCCGACTGGACCGAGGAGGAGGCCGAGACGCTCTGCCGCCTCCTCGAGCGTCTCGTCGCCGACCTGCTCCCCGAGTCGGCCCCCGACCGGCCCCGCCCGCCGGTGTCCGCCGCGTGAGCGGCCCGCGCCCCGGACCCGTCCCCACCACCCCACCTGCAGGAGATCCCCGCATGACCACCACCGCCGAGCTGCCGCCCGCGCAGCAACAGGGCCGGATGACCCACCGGGAGGTGCTGGAGGCGCTCTCCGGCCTCCTGCTGGCGCTCTTCGTCGCCTTCCTGTCCTCCACGGTCGTGTCCAACGCGCTGCCCACGATCATCACCGACCTCCGGGGCAGCCAGAGCCAGTACACCTGGGTGGTCACCGCCACCCTGCTGGCCAGCACGGCCTCGACCCCGATCTGGGGCAAGCTCGCCGACCTGATGAGCAAGAAGCTGCTCGTGCAGATCGCCATCGTCGTCTTCGTCGTCGGCTCGATGCTGGCCGGCCTGGCCCAGTCGGTGCCCCAGCTCATCGGGTGGCGCGTGCTGCAGGGTCTGGGCCTGGGCGGTCTGCAGGCACTGGTGCAGATCGCGATGGCCGCGATGATCAGCCCGCGCGAGCGCGGGCGGTACTCCGGGCTGCTGGGCGGCGTCATGGCCGTGGCCACGGTCGGCGGGCCCCTCATCGGCGGTCTGCTGGTCGACACCAGCTGGCTGGGCTGGCGGTGGTGCTTCTTCGTCGGCGTCCCGTTCGCCGTCGTCGCGCTGGTGCTGCTGCAGCGCACCCTGCACCTGCCGGTCACCAAGCGCGACGTCTCCATCGACTACCTCGGTGCGGCCTTCCTGACCGCCGGGGTCTCCGCGCTGCTCATCTGGGTCACCCTGGCCGGGGACACCTTCGCCTGGGCGTCGGTGGAGACCCTGCTGATGGTCGGCGGCGGGCTGCTGGCCGTCGTGGCCTTCGTGGTCACCGAGATGCGCGCGAAGGAGCCGATCGTCCCGCTCCGGCTGTTCCGCGACCGGACGACGACGCTGGCCATCATCGCGTCGGTGGCCGTCGGCGTCGCGCTGTTCGGCTCGACGGTCTTCCTCGGCCAGTACCTGCAGATCTCGCGCGGCTACTCGCCGACCGCGGCCGGGCTGCTGACCATCCCGATGGTGGGTGGGCTGCTGGTCTCCTCCACCGTCTCGGGCATCCTCATCTCCCGCTACGGGCGGTGGAAGGCCTACCTGGTCACCGGGTCGGTGCTGGTCGCCACCGGGTTCGGCCTGCTCTCGACCATCGACCACACGACCAACATGGTGCTGCTCGGGGTCTTCCTCGCCGTCCTCGGCCTGGGCATCGGCATGACCATGCAGAACCTGGTGCTGGCGGTGCAGAACACGGTCGCGGCCACCGACCTCGGCGCGGCCAGCTCGGCGGTCGCCTTCTTCCGCAGCCTCGGCGGGACGATCGGGGTCTCGGTGCTCGGCGCCGTGCTCAGCGCCCGCGTCACGACGCTGATCACCGACGGGCTGCCCGCCGGTGCCGCGGCGCAGTCGGGCGGGGGCGAGGTCGGGTTGGCCTCGCTGGCCGACGCCCCGCCGGCGATCCAGGACCTCATCCGGGTCTCCTACGGCGACGCGACGGGGCGCATCTTCCTGGTCGCGGCGCTGCTCTCGGTGGTCACGGTGGTGGCCGTCGTGCTGATCCACGAGGTCGCGCTGCGCACCGAGAGCGGCGACGAGCGGGCCCGGCAGGAGCGGGCCGGCGGCAGCCCGGCGGCCCCGGCGACCACGGGTGCCACCGCCGACGTCGACCAGCTGCTCGCCGGCCGGCACGCCGCGCCGGAACCGGTGTCGGCCCGCCCGTGACGGCGGGTCCGTGACGGTCGGTCCCTGCTGCGGTTCGGGGGGCTCAGGAGACGAGCGCGGCGTCCAGGGTGATGTCCACGCCGGTCAGGGCCTTGCTCACCGGGCACCCGGCCTTGGCGTCCTCGGCCGCCTTGCGGAAGCCGGCCTCGTCGAGGCCCTCGACCTCACCGCGCACGGTCAGCGTGATGCCGGTCAGCTTGAACCCGCCGTTGGCCGAGTCGGGGCCGAGCGAGACGTCGGCGGAGACCTCGAGGCCCTGCGGGGTGCCGCCGGCCTGCGCGATCAGCGCGGAGAACTGCATGGCGTAGCAGGCCGAGTGGGCGGCGGCGATGAGCTCCTCGGGGGAGGTGGTGCCGCCGGCGTCGTCGGCTGCGCGCTTGGGGAAGGACACGTCGTAGGTGCCGACCTTGGAGCTGGTCAGCTCGACCTGGCCGGAGCCCTCCTCGAGGGTGCCGTTCCAGGCGGTGCGAGCGGTGCGGGTGGGCATGTGTGCTCCTTCGTCGTCCGTGCCGCCGACCCTCGACGGCCTTTTCGATCGCGCACAACCAATCAGGTGGCGGGCTTGTTCCCGTCCGAGGAGACCTTGTCGGTGAGGGCCCGCAGCTCGGCCTTGAGGTGGTCGAACTCCGCGATCGTCAGCCCCAGTGCCCCGATCATCTCGGCCGACACATCCAGCGCCTGCGACTGCAGCGCCCGGCCGGCCTCGGTGAGCTGGATGGAGACCGAGCGCTCGTCGTCCACCCGCCGGTGCCGGGTCACCAGGCCGGCGGTGGTCAACCGCTTGAGCAGCGGGGAGAGCGTGCCCGAGTCCAGGGCCAACCTGCTGCCCAGCTGACCCACGGTCTGGCCGTCGGTCTCCCACAGCAGCATCATCACCAGGTACTGCGGATAGGTCAGGCCCATCCGGTCCAGCATGGGGCGGTAGCGGGCCGTGACGGCGCGGGAGGCGGCGTACAACGCGAAGCACAACTGGTCGTCGAGCTCGACGCTGGGCGGGGGCGTGTCCGGCATCCGCCCAGCCTAGGGGGCGCCCGTCGACCATGTGGGTGGCGGTGGTATCGCAACCCCTGTGCGAGGGTTGAGCGGAACAGGCTCAACCCTGCGATCGTTGCCCCCGGTGACACCCGAGCAGAGAGGCACCACTCGACCATGGACAAGCTGACCACCCGTTCGCAGGAGGCCATCGCCGCCGCCCAGCGGCTGGCGGTCGACCGCGGGCAGGCGGCCCTCGAGCCGCTGCACCTCCTCCTCGCGCTCCTCGACCAGACCGACGGCATCACCGGTCCGCTGCTGCAGGCCGCCGGCGCGCAGCCCGCCCAGGTGCGGGCGGCCGCCGAGGCCGCCCTGCGCCGCATGCCCAGCGTGTCCGGCTCGACGGTGGCCGCGCCCGCGCCCTCCCGCGACTTCCTGCGCGTGGTCAACGCCGCGGGCGAGCAGGCGACCGCGCTCGGCGACGAGTTCGTCTCGACCGAGCACCTGCTGGTCGGCCTGGCCGCCGTCGGGGGCGAGGCCGGCGCCGTGCTGACCGGTGCCGGGGCCACCGACGACGCCCTGCTGGCCGCGTTCCGCACGGTGCGCGGCAACCGCAAGGTCACGTCGGAGGACCCGGAGGGCACCTACCAGGCCCTGGAGAAGTACGCCGTCGACCTCACCGAGCGCGCCCGCGACGGCAAGATGGACCCCGTCATCGGTCGCGACACCGAGATCCGCCGGGTCGTGCAGGTGCTCTCCCGCCGCACCAAGAACAACCCGGTGCTCATCGGGGAGCCCGGCGTCGGCAAGACCGCCATCGTCGAGGGCCTGGCACAGCGCATGGTCGCCGGCGACGTCCCCGAGAGCCTCAAGGGCAAGCGGCTGATGTCGCTCGACCTGTCGGCCATGGTGGCCGGGGCCAAGTTCCGCGGTGAGTTCGAGGAGCGGCTCAAGGCCGTCCTGCAGGAGATCACCGACAGCGACGGCGAGATCGTGACGTTCATCGACGAGCTGCACACCATCGTCGGCGCCGGCGCGAGCGGCGACTCCGCCATGGACGCCGGCAACATGATCAAGCCCATGCTGGCCCGCGGCGAGCTGCGCATGGTCGGCGCCACCACCCTCGACGAGTTCCGCGAGCACATCGAGTCCGACCCGGCGCTGGAGCGCCGCTTCCAGCAGGTCTTCGTGGGCGAGCCCACCGTCGAGGACACCATCGGCATCCTGCGCGGGCTCAAGGAGCGGTACGAGGTGCACCACGGCGTGCGCATCACCGACGCCGCGATCGTCTCGGCCGCCACGCTGTCCGACCGGTACGTCACCGCCCGCTTCCTCCCCGACAAGGCCATCGACCTGGTCGACGAGGCAGCCAGCCGGCTGCGCATGGAGATCGACAGCCGGCCGGTCGAGGTCGACGAGGTCGAGCGCGTCGTCCGCCGGCTCGAGATCGAGGAGATGGCACTGGCCAAGGAGGACGACGAGGGGTCGCAGGCCCGGCTCGTCGCCCTCCGCGAGGACCTGGCCGACCGCCGCGAGCGGCTCGACGAGCTGACCGCGCGCTGGCAGCAGGACAAGGGCGCCATCGACCGCATCCGGGAGACCAAGGAGCAGCTCGAGGCCGTGCGCCAGGAGGCCGAGCGCGCCGAGCGCGACGGCGACCTCGCCCGTGTCGCCGAGCTGCGCTACGGCCGGCTCCCGGCGCTGGAGAAGGCGCTGGCCGACGCGTCGGGTGCCACGGCCGAGGCCTCGATGCTCAAGGAGGAGGTCGGCCCCGACGACATCGCCGAGGTCGTGCAGTCCTGGACCGGCATCCCCGCCGGCCGGCTGCTCGAGGGCGAGACCGCCAAGCTGCTGCGGATGGAGGACGTGCTCGCCGACCGGGTCGTCGGCCAGCCCGAGGCCGTCCGTGCGGTGTCCGACGCGGTGCGCCGGGCCCGGTCCGGCGTCGCCGACCCCGACCGGCCCACCGGCTCGTTCCTGTTCCTGGGGCCCACCGGCGTCGGCAAGACCGAGCTGGCCAAGGCGCTGGCCGAGTTCCTGTTCGACGACGAGCGGGCCATGGTCCGCATCGACATGAGCGAGTACTCCGAGAAGCACTCGGTCTCCCGGCTGGTCGGGGCGCCCCCCGGCTACGTCGGCTACGAGGCCGGGGGCCAGCTCACCGAGGCCGTGCGGCGTCGTCCGTACACGATCGTGCTGCTCGACGAGGTCGAGAAGGCCCACCCCGACGTCTTCGACGTGCTCCTGCAGGTGCTCGACGACGGCCGGCTCACCGACGGCCAGGGCCGCACGGTCGACTTCCGCAACACGATCCTGGTGCTGACGTCGAACCTGGGCTCCCAGGTCATCGCCGACCAGTCGATCGCCGCCGACGCCAAGCGCCGCGCGGTCGACGAGGTGGTGCGGGCGCACTTCAAGCCCGAGTTCCTCAACCGCCTGGACGACGTCGTGGTCTTCCGGCCCCTGGGCACCGACGAGCTGGCCGGCATCGTCGACATCCAGGTCGGGGTGCTGGCCCGGCGGCTGGCCGCCCGGCGGCTGGAGCTCGAGGTCTCCGACGCCGCGCGCGAGTGGCTGGCGATCAACGGGTTCGACCCGGTCTACGGGGCCCGGCCGCTGCGCCGGCTCGTGCAGTCGGCCATCGGCGACCAGCTGGCCCGGGCGCTGCTGTCCGGCGAGGTGCGGGACGGCGACGCCGTGGCGGTGGACGTGGCCGGCGACCTCGACGCGGGGCTCACCGTGCGCCGGGCCGGGCAGGCGGCTCCCGACCACGGCTCGGGGCCGGTGGCCGAGCTCACCGCCTGAGTCCGCGGCACCGGGCGGGCCGACCCGCCCGGTGTCAGCTCGCCACGGGGCCGGATGACCGTCATGATCTTCCCGCCCGGCGTGCGCCGGACCGGATCGAGGAGGACGCATGACCTCAGGACAGGGACAGCCCGGCGGCGAGTGGGGCCAGCAGCCCCCGCAGGGCTATGGGCAGCAGGGCTACGGCCAGCAGCTTCCGCAGGGTCAGGGCCAGCCGGGCTATGGCCAGCAGGGTCAGGGCCAGCATGGCTATGGCCAGGGGGGCTACCCGTCGGCGCCGCAGGCCGGCTTCGGCGGGCCGGTCGGGTCGGCGCCGCCGCGGCCGAGCACCGTGGTCAACGGGATCTACGCCTTCGTCGCCTCGACCGTGCTGGGCCTGCTGGGGTCCATCGTGACCTTCGTCAACCTCGACACGATCCTCGACAACGCCTACCGGGACGCCGGCCTCGACCCCGACTCGGTGGGCGCCTCGGCCATCAGCAACGGCGCCGCGACCGCCGGGGCCGTCTTCGGGCTCATCATCGTCGCGGCGTACCTGGCGGTCATGTGGTTCGCCTGGCAGGGCAAGAACTGGGCCCGCATCGTGCTGTTCGTCCTCGGTGGCCTGGGTCTGCTCTCCGGCCTGGTCGGCATCGGCGGCAACGGCATCGCCATCCTCACCATCATCAACATCGTGCAGCTGGTGCTCATCGCCGCGGGCATCTTCTTCCTCGCCCAGAAGGCCTCCAGCCAGTGGTACGCGGCCATGAAGGGGCGCTGACCCGCCGTCCGCCGTCCGGCCTGCGGACCGTCACCCGGTGGCCGGGCCCCCGCGCCGCCGGGACGCCGGGGCCGGCAGCCAGTCGCGGGTGCTGCGGGCCAGCAGGCTGGTGACCGCCGCGATGCACAGCACCAGCACCAGGAGCGAGAACACCGTCGTGCCGCCGGTGGTCACGGTCGACAGCGCCGTCCGCAGCCCCAGGAAGAGGACGGCACCCACCCCCAGCCACCGCCCCCAGGGCCGCCCGCGCAGCAGCGCGACCCCGCCGACCGCGGCGGCCGACCCCAGCGCCAGGTACAGCGCCTGACCCAGCAGGAGGGCGCGGGTTGTCGCCGCGCGGTCGAGGTCGGGTTGGGCGGCGACGAACCGGTCGACCACGGCCTGGTGGCCCACCAGCGTCAGACCGGCGCTCAGCACCAGCAGCACGCCGAGCGCGAGCAGCGCGGCCACCGCGACCCGGACCGAGGGCGGGGTGGGCCGCGGGTCCGACGGGGTCTGCGGTGCGCTCACCCCGTCAGCGTGGCACGGCCGCCGCGCGACGCCCCCGGCCCGACCCGCCACCGCGGGACGGGCCGCATGCCCGACACTGGTGGCCCGTCCCCAGCGCTAGGAGCTCGACCATGACCGGCACCCGCCTCGTCCGCGGCGCCCTGATCGCGGCCACCGTGGCCCTCGTGACCGGCGGGTCGCTCACCGGCTGCTCGTCCGACGACGACGTCGCCGACGCGCCGGCCACCACTGCCCCGGCGACCACCTCCGCCGAGGCCACGGCGGCCTCGAGCGAGCCCGTGGGTGCCGGGTGCGCACAGCTGACCGCCGACCCGACCGTCCTCGCCGCGCTCGAGGCGGCCGCCACCCAGCCGGTGGGCACCGCTGCGGCCACCCTGCCGCCGCTGTCGACGCTGGCGTCGGTGGTCGCGCAGGCGAACCTGACCGCGGCCCTGGACGCCCAGTCGGCCGTCACCGTGCTCGCCCCGGCCAACAGCGCCTTCGACGCCGTCCCGGCCGACCAGCTCAACGCCCTGCTGGCCGACCTGCCGCGGCTGACCTCGCTGCTGCAGCACCATGCGTTGCCCGGCCGCCTCGCCCCCGAGGACCTGCTCGGCGAGCACACCACCCTGCTCGGCGACACCCTGACCGTGGGCGGCACCGCCGACGCGCCGACCATCTCGGCGGACCAGACGCTGCTCGGCGCCGGTGACGCCACCGTGGTGTGCGGGAACCTGCCGACGGCCAACGCCACCGTCTACGTCATCGACCAGGTGCTCGCCCCCGAGGCCTGAGCTGCGCCCGCCCTCGCCTACGGTCGGCCCATGACGGCTGCGCCTGACCCCCAGCACCACCCCGACCGGACCCGCCTGCTCCAGCTCATCACCGACCTCGCCGTGGTGCACGGCACGGTCACGCTGTCCTCGGGCCGCGAGGCCGACTGGTACATCGACCTGCGCCGGCTGACCCTGCACCACGAGGGTGCCCCGCTGGTGGGCCGGGTGATGCGGCAGCTGACCGCCGACCTGGACTACGACGTGGTCGGCGGCCTGACGCTGGGGGCCGACCCGGTCGCCGCCGCCATGCTGCACGCAGCCGGGGACGGCGCGGGCTTCCTGGACGCCTGCGTGGTGCGCAAGCAGGGCAAGGCGCACGGCCTGCAGCGCCGCATCGAGGGCCCGGACGTCGCCGGACGACGGGTGCTCGTGGTCGAGGACGTCTCCACCACCGGCGGCAGCCCGCTCACCGCCGCCGAGGCGCTGGTGGAGGCCGGTGCCGAGGCGGTGGGCGTGGCCGTCGTCGTCGACCGGGGCGCCCGCGCCGCCGTCGAGGCCGCAGGGTACGAGTACCGCGCCGCCTTCTCCCTCGACGACCTCGGGCTGGCGTAGCTCACGCGGGGGAGCGGCGGCTGCGCACGACCTCGATCGCCACGGGGACGAGGGAGAGCGCGACGATGCCGAGGATGAACAGCTCGACGTGGTCGCGCACGACGGCGACCTGGCCCAGCCAGTAGCCCAGCAGCGTCACCCCACCGGCCCAGAGCACGCCGCCGATCACCGACCACACCGCGTAGCGGCGGGGGTCCATGAGCGAGGCGCCGGCCATGACCGTGGCGAACGTCCGCACGATCGGCACGAAGCGGGCCAGCAGGATCGTGCGGTTGCCGTTGCGGTCGAAGAAGGCCTGCGACTTCTGCACGTACTCGGCCTTGAACAGCCGGCTGTCGGGCCGGTTGAACACCGCCGGCCCGACCCGCCGGCCGATCCAGTACCCGACCAGGTTGCCGGTGATGGCAGCCAACGGCAGGGCCACCAGCAGCACCCACAGCGGCACCGTGAACACCTGGCTGGCCACCAGCAGCCCGGCGGTGAACAGCAGCGAGTCGCCGGGGAGGAAGAACCCGACGAGCAGCCCGCACTCGGCGAACAGGACGACCACGAGACCGACCAGGCCGAAGGTGTTGACCAGGTGCTCGGGGTCCAGGAAGGAGCTCACGCCGCGGGACCGTACGTGCGCCGGCTGTGGGTTGCCTGGACGACCTGGGGCGTGTCGGTGGGACGCCGTACCGTGGCGACGTGACCGCCACCACAACGACACCGTCGTCCGCAGGTGCCGCCGTCGCCGCGTGGGTCGACGAGCTCGTCGCCGCGCTCGGCCGCGACAGCGTGCTCACCGACCCCGACGTCACCGCCGCCTACGCCCGCGACCAGGCCATGCTGGCCCCGGCCGGGCTGCCGGCCGCGGTCGTGCTGCCCCGCACCACCGCCGACGTCTCGGCCGCCCTGCGGATCGCGCACGCGCACGGGGTGCCCGTCGTCCCGCGCGGGGCCGGGTCGGGCCTGGCCGGCGCCGCGAACGCCGTCGACGGCGCGATCACGCTGGTGATGACCCGCATGGACGCCGTCCTGGAGGTCTCCACCGCCGACCGGCTGGCCGTCGTCCAGCCCGGCGTGGTCAACAAGGAGCTGCGCGACGAGGTCGCGAAGCACGGGCTGTTCTACCCGCCCGACCCGTCGTCCTACGACTGGTGCACGATCGGCGGCAACCTGGCCAACAACTCCGGCGGCCTGTGCTGCGTGAAGTACGGCGTCACCACCGACTACGTGCTCGGGTTGGAGGTCGTGCTGGCCGACGGGCGGGTGCTGCGCACCGGCCGGCGCACCGTCAAGGGCGTGGCCGGCTACGACCTGCCCAAGCTCTTCGTCGGCTCCGAGGGCACCCTCGGGGTGATCACCGAGGCCACGCTCTCGCTGCGCCCGGCCCCGCGCACGCCGGTCACCCTGGTCGCCACGTTCTCCAGCACCGCCCAGACCGGCCAGGTGGTCGAGGCCGCGGTCAGCTGCGGCGTCGTCCCCAGCCTCCTGGAGGTGATGGACCGCACGTGCATCCGGGCCGTCGACGACCTGCTCAAGGCCGACCTCGACCGCGACGCGCACGCGCTGCTGGTCGCCCAGTCCGACGCCGGCGGCGAGGCCGCGGTGGCCGAGATGGAGGTGCTCGCGCAGCTGTGCCGCGACGCCGGCTGCGACCTCGTGCACGTCACCGACGACGCGGCCGAGGGCGACCTGCTGCTGGCCGCCCGCCGCATGGCCTTGCCCGCGCTCGAGCAGCTGGGCACCACGCTCATCGACGACGTCGCCGTCCCCCGGTCGCGCATCGCGGCCTTCCTCGACGGGTGCGACGCCATCGCCGGCGAGCGCGGCCTGGTCATCGGGGTCGTGGGCCACGCCGGCGACGGCAACATGCACCCGACCGTCTGCTTCGACCCCACCGACGCCGAGCAGGCCGAGCGCGCCCACCGGGCCTTCGACGACATCCTCGAGCTGGGGTTGTCGATGGGCGGCACCATCACCGGTGAGCACGGCGTGGGCAACCTCAAGTCCGAGTGGCTCGAGCGCGAGATCGGGCCGGTGTCGCTCGACGTGCACCGGTCGATCAAGCGCGCGCTCGACCCGGCCGGGCTGCTGAACCCCGGGAAGATGTTCAGCGCGGGCTGAGCGGGGCACCTGTCCCGGCATGTCGAGGCGACGGCTGCTGGTCATCGGGGGCGACGCGGGGGGCATGTCGGCGGCGGCGCAGGCGCGCCGGATCCGCGGCGAGGACGAGCTGGAGGTCGTCGTCCTGGAGCAGGGCGAGGACACCTCGTTCTCCGCCTGCGGCATCCCGTACTGGGTCGGGGACCTCGTGCACGACCGCGACGACCTGGTCGCCCGCACGCCGGAGGAGCACCGCAGCCGGGGGCTGACGGTGCACACCGGCACCCGCGTGGAGGCCGTCGACCTCGATGCGTGCCGGGTGACCGCCGCCGACGGGCGCACCTTCGACTACGACACCCTGCTGCTGGCCACCGGTGGTCGGCCCAGCCGTCCGCCGATCGAGGGCCTGGGTGCACCGGGCGTCTTCGGGGTCCACCGGCTGGACGACGGGGCCCGCATCCGGGCCGCGGTCGACGGGCTGCCGCGCGACCGGCCGGGTCGGGCGGTCGTCCTCGGCGGGGGCTACATCGGCCTGGAGATGGCCGAGGTGCTGCAGCGCCGCGGGCTGACCGTCGACGTCGTCCTCGCCGACCCGCTGCCGATGGGCCTGCTCGACGCCGACATGGCTGAGCGGGTCTGCGACGCGATGCGCGCCATGAGCATGGGGGTGCACACCGACCAGGCCGTGCGGGAAGTGCTCCTCGACGGCGACGGGCGGGCGTGCGGGGTGCGCACCGACCAGGGCAGCTACGACGCCGACCTCGTCGTCCTCGGGCTGGGCATGGGCCCCGAGGCCCGGCTGGCCGAGGCGGCCGGGCTCGGCATCGGGGTGACCGGCGGCATCGACGTCGACGCCACCATGCGCAGCCGCACGCACCACAACGTCTTCGCCGCCGGCGACTGCGTGCAGACCTACCACCACCTGACCGGGGAGCCGGCACACGTCGCGCTGGGCACCCACGCGAACAAGCAGGGCCGGGTCGCCGGGTCGGTGATCGCCGGTCGCCCGGCCCGGTTCGCCGGTGTCCTGGGGACGGCGCTGACGAAGGTGGGCGACCTGGAGATCGGCCGCACCGGGCTGTGCACCACCCAGGCCGAGGCGGCCGGCTTCGACTTCCGCACCGACGTCGTGGAGGGCACCACGCGCGCGGGCTACTACCCGGGCGCGGAGGACGTCGCGGTCAAGCTCATCACCGAGGCCGGGTCGGGCCGGCTGCTGGGCGGCCAGGTCGTCGGCGGGCAGGGGGCGGGCAAGCGCGTCGACGTGCTGGCGACCGCGATCTGGGCGCGGATGACCGCCGAGGAGCTGTCGGAGTCCGACCTGTCCTACGCCCCGCCGTTCTCCCCGACCTACGACGTCGTCGCGGTGGCCGCGCGGGTGGTCAGCCGGGCCGAGCGGGGCTGACCCCGCCGGGAGCGCGATACTGGCGTCCGAGCAGTTCGTCCTCTCTTCGATCGGAGCGTCACCGTGCCCATCGCGACCCCCGAGGTCTACGCCGACATGATCAGCCGGGCGAAGGAGAACGGCTTCGCCTACCCGGCCATCAACTGCACCTCGTCGGAGACGGTCAACGCCGCGCTGCGCGGGTTCGCCGACGCCGGGTCCGACGGCATCATCCAGTTCTCCACCGGCGGCGCGGAGTTCATCTCCGGCACCCGGGTCAAGGACATGGTCGTCGGCGCCACCGCGCTGGCCGAGTACACCCACGTGGCCGCGCAGCACTACCCGGTCAACGTCGCGCTGCACACCGACCACTGCCCCAAGGACAAGCTGGACAGCTACGTCCGCCCGCTGATCGCGCTCTCGCAGGAGCGGGTGGACAAGGGCGGCAACCCGCTGTTCCAGTCGCACATGTGGGACGGGTCGGCCATCGACCTGGACGAGAACCTGTCGATCGCCGCGGAGCTGATCGAGAAGACCGCCGCGGCCAAGATCGTGCTGGAGCTGGAGATCGGCGTCGTCGGCGGCGAGGAGGACGGCGTCTCCCACGACATCAACGACAAGCTCTACACCGCCCCCGGCGACTTCGTGCAGACCGCGAAGACCCTGGGCCTGGGCGAGAAGGGCATCTACCTGCTGGCCGCGACCTTCGGCAACGTGCACGGCGTCTACAAGCCCGGCAACGTCAAGCTGCGCCCCGAGGTGCTCAAGGAGGGCCAGGAGGTCGTCGTCTCCGAGCTGGGCCTGGACGCCGGGTCCAAGCCGTTCAACTTCGTGTTCCACGGCGGCTCGGGCTCCTCGCAGGAGGAGATCCGCGAGGCGCTGTCCTACGGCACGGTGAAGATGAACGTCGACACCGACACCCAGTACGCCTTCACCCGGCCCATCGCCGGCCACATGTTCAGCAACTACGACGGCGTCCTGAAGGTCGACGGCGAGGTCGGCAACAAGAAGACCTACGACCCGCGCACCTACATGAAGCTGGCCGAGACGAACATGGCCGCCCGCGTCACCCAGGCCTGCGAGGACCTGCTGTCGGCGGGGACCGCGAAGTGACGCACGCCCACCGCGACCTGCTGGGCCCGCCGCCGGAGACCCTGCTGCCGGCCAACCCCGAGGCCGACGCCGCCCTGGCCGGGGGCACGCCGCCGGCCGAGGTGGCCGCGGCGCACCCGACCGTCAGCGCCGCGTGGGCCGCGCTGGCCGAGGACGCCCTGGCCGGCGGGCGGGTCATCGAGGCCTACGCCTACGGCCGCACGGGCTACCACCGAGGCCTGGACGCGCTGCGCCGCAACGGCTGGAAGGGCTACGGCCCGGTGCCGTGGCGCCACGAGCCCAACCGGGGCTTCCTGCGCTGCGTGACCGAGCTGGCCAAGGCGAGCGAGGCCATCGGCGAGACCGCCGAGACCCAGCGCCTGACGGAGCTGCTGAGGGACTGCGACCCCACCCTCGCCCCGTAGCCGCCGCCGCGCCGGCCGCCGGCCGCCGGCCGCCGGGCTGCCGGCCGCCAGACTGTGGCCGTCGAGGGATTCTCCGGCCCTGCAGGGGCACAGGATCCCTGGACGGCGGGGGTCCGGCGGCGGTTGTCCACAGGTGCGACGACGGGGTTGGGCGCGGGTGCGCGGGCGGGTGAGCATCCTCAGTGTGCACCCCCTCGTCCGCGCCGCCGCCGCACGCCAGCACGGTGTCGTCACCCGCCGCGACCTGGTGCGCGCCGGCGTCGGTGACCAGGAGATCCGTACCCGGGTGGCCCGCGGGGAGTGGGTGCGCCTGCGTCGAGGTGTCTACGTCGCGGCCGACGTGCTGGCCGCGGCGAGCACCCGGCGCCGCCGGCACGTCATCGCCTGCAGCGCGGCACTGCTCACCCTCGGCCGCCCCGGTGTGGCGCTCGGCGGGCTGAGCGCGGCCGCCGTCTGGGGGTTGCCGATCCCCGCGGCCGACCACGCCGTGACCGTGCTCGACCCCGAGCAGAGCCTGCGCAGCACCGGTCTGCGGGTGCTGACGGCACCGTTGCCGCCGGGCTCGGTGACCACCCACCTGGACTTGCCGGTCACCACCATGGCCAGGACGGTGGCCGACTGCGCCCGGCTGGAGAGCCTCGAGCTCGCGCTCTGCGTCGCTGATGCCGCGCGGTGGGACGACCGCCTCACCCGGGCCGAGCTCGACGCCGTGGTCGAGGGCATGCGGGGCTGGCGCGGAGCGGCCGCCGCGCGGTGCGTGGCCGACCTGTGCCGGGCCGGTGTCGAGTCGCCCCTGGAGACCCGGGTGCGCCTGCGGTTGGTCGAGGCGGGCATCGCCGAGCCGGAGCTGCTGGTCACCATCCGGGCCGACGGCCGGGTGATCGAGGCCGACGGCTGGTGGGACGCGGCCGGGGTGGTCATGGAGTGCGACGGGCGGGTGAAGTACCGCGACCCGTGGGGCGGGTCGACCACCGAGCAGAAGCACTGGGACGAGAAGCGCCGGGCCGAGGTCGCCACGGCCGCCGGCGTGCGGTTCTGGCGGGTGGCCGACGAGGACCTGCGCAGCGACGCCGCATGGGCCGCTGCCCTGGGCCGGCTCCGGGCGATGCTGGCGCACCCGCTGCCCGGCCCCCGCCGCTTCACGGTCACCCACGAGCCCCGCCGCACCCGCCGTACCGCCTGAGCGCGGCCCCCGCGCGCAGACCCTCGCCGTCCAGGGATCCTGTGCCGCTGCAGCCGCACAGGATCCCTGGAGCGCGTGACTCTGCGAGTCGGAGGGGCGGGGCGGCGGGGCGCGGGGCCGGGCAGGGGGTGGGCGGGGTCACGCCGCGGGCGTGCGGGGCGCATGGCACGATCCGCGAGGTGAGCAGCGCGGCTCCACCTCCCGGCGACGAGCACCCCGTCGTGCCCGTCTTCTTCCTGTCCGACAGCACGGGGATCAGCGCCGAGCTGATGGGCCGGGCGCTGCTGCTGCAGTTCCCCGACCGGACCTTCGAGACCGAGCTCATCCCGTTCATCGCCAGCGTGGAGACCGCGCGCGAGGTGGTGGCCAAGCTCGACGAGGCCGCGCAGGGACCGGTGATGCCGCTGGCGTTCACCACGGCCGCCTCCACCGAGGTGCGCGAGGTGCTGCTGACCAGCAAGGTCCCGATCATCGACTTCTTCGGCATGCACATGGACCGGGTCGAGGAGCTGCTCGGCGCCCCCGGCGTCCGCCAGGCGCGGCGGCTGCACGGGGTCGGTGACGTCCGGCGGTACAACGACCGCATGGCCGCCGTGGAGTTCGCCATCGAGCACGACGACGGGCAGACCTTCCGGGCCATCGAGCGGGCCGACGTGATCCTGCTGGCGCCCTCCCGCTGCGGGAAGACCCCCACGGCGATGTACCTGGCGCTGCAGCACGGGCTGTTCGTGGCGAACTACCCGCTGGTGGACGAGGACCTGGAGACCACCGACCTGCCCCGGCCGGTGCGCGACCACGCCGACAAGTGCTTCGGCCTCACCACCACCGTGACCCGGCTCAGCCGGGTGCGGCAGGAGCGGCGGGCGAACTCCCGCTACGCCTCGGAGGAGCAGTGCCGCTACGAGCTGCGCCAGGCCACCGCGATGTACGACCGGCACCGCCTCCCGACCGTGGACACCTCGGCGGCGTCGGTCGAGGAGATCGCCGCGGTCGTCCTGCAGACACTGACCCGGCTGCGCCGCTCGGCCAGCCCGAGGAGAGGAACCCGATGAGCACCGAGAACGTCCGCTGGTTCGCCGATCTGGGCATGGGTGACCTGGAGGAGGTGGGGGGCAAGAACTCCTCGTTGGGGGAGATGATCTCCCACCTGGCCGAGGCCGGGGTCAAGGTGCCCGACGGGTTCGCGACGACGTCGTCGGCGTACCGGTCGTTCCTGGGGGACACCGGGTTGGCGGAGCGGATCAGCGCCGAGTTGGCCTCCCTCGACGTCGACGACGTGCGGGCGCTGTCGGCGGCGGGTCGGGAGATCCGCGGCTGGGTCGTCGCGCAGCCCTTCCCGCAGGCGCTGGAGGCCGACATCCGCAGCGCCTACGAGAAGCTCGTGGGTTCCGACGACGAGCTGAGCTTCGCCGTGCGCTCCAGCGCCACCGCCGAGGACCTGCCCGACGCGAGCTTCGCCGGTCAGCAGGAGACGTTCCTCAACGTGCGCGGCATCGACGCGGTGCTGACCGCGATCCGCGAGGTGTACGCCAGCCTGTACAACGACCGGGCGATCGCCTACCGGGTGCACCACGGCTTCGCCCACGACGCGGTGGCGCTGAGCGCCGGTGTGCAGCGGATGGTCCGCTCGGACATCGGCTCCAGCGGCGTCATGTTCACCATGGACACCGAGTCCGGCTTCCCCGACGCCGTCTTCATCACCAGCGCGTTCGGCCTGGGCGAGGGCGTGGTGCAGGGCGCGGTGAACCCCGATGAGTTCTACGTCTACAAGCCCGCGCTGGCGGCCGGGAAGGCCGCGATCCTCAAGCGCGGGGTCGGTGCGAAGGCGACCAAGATGGTCTACACCGACGACGCCACCGTCGGCCGGACGACGGAGTTCGTCGACGTCGAGGACGCCGACCGCCGGCTGCTGTCCCTCACCGACGACGACGTGCTCACCCTGGCCCGGTACGCGGTGACCATCGAGGAGCACTACGGCCGCCCGATGGACATCGAGTGGGGCAAGGACGGCCGCGACGGCGGGCTGTACGTGCTGCAGGCCCGCCCGGAGACCGTGGTGTCCCGGGCCGGCTCGACGCTGGAGCGCTACCGGCTGACCGGCAGCGGGACGGTGGTCGTGGAGGGCCGGGCGATCGGGCAGAAGATCGGCGCCGGCGCGGTCAAGGTGCTCTCCGACATCGACCAGATGGCCGACTTCTCCCGCGGTGACGTGCTGGTCGCCGACATGACCGACCCCGACTGGGAGCCGATCATGAAGCGCGCCTCGGCCATCGTCACCAACCGCGGCGGCCGCACCTGCCACGCCGCGATCATCGCCCGCGAGCTGGGCATCCCCGCCGTCGTGGGCACCGGCGACGCGACCCGCACCCTCCGCGACGGGCAGGAGGTCACCGTCTCCTGCGCCGAGGGGGACGTCGGCAACGTGTACGAGGGCCTGGTCGACTTCGACGTCAGCGAGACCAAGCTCGACGAGATGCCCGACATCCCCACCAAGATCATGATGAACGTGGGGACGCCGGAGCAGGCCTTCGCCTTCTCCCGGCTGCCGCACAAGGGCGTCGGGCTGGCGCGGCTGGAGTTCATCATCAACCGCCAGATCGGCATCCACCCCCGCGCGCTGCTGGACTTCGACACCCTCGAGGGCCGGCTGAAGGAGCAGGTCGCCGAGCAGATCGCGGCCTACCCCAGCCCGCGGGACTACTTCGTGCAGCGGGTCGCCGAGGGGATCTCGATGATCGCCGCGGCGTTCGCGCCCGAGCCGGTCATCGTGCGGATGAGCGACTTCAAGTCCAACGAGTACGCCAACCTGCTCGGCGGGGAGGCCTACGAGCCCGACGAGGAGAACCCGATGATCGGCTACCGGGGCGCCTCCCGGTACCTGTCGGCGGACTTCGCGGAGTGCTTCGCCATGGAGTGCGAGGCGCTGCGGTACGTGCGCGAGGAGATGGGCCTCACCAACGTCAAGATCATGATCCCGTTCGTGCGGACCGTCGCCGAGATCGAGGGCGTGGTGGACCTGCTGGCCTCCCACGGGCTGGAGCGGGGCAAGGACGACCTGTCGGTGGTCATGATGTGCGAGCTGCCCTCCAACGCCCTGCTGGCCGACCAGTTCCTCGACCACGTCGACGGCTTCTCCATCGGCTCCAACGACATGACCCAGCTGGTGCTCGGCCTGGACCGCGACTCGGCCCTGGTCGCGGCCACCTTCGACGAGCGCAACCCCGCCGTCCTCAAGGTCCTCGAGATGGCCATCCGGGCGTGCACCGAGCGCGGCAAGTACGTCGGCATCTGCGGCCAGGGCCCCTCCGACCACCCCGAGCTCGCCCAGTGGCTGGTCGAGCAGGGCATCGAGTCGATGTCGCTCAACCCCGACACCGTCGTCGACACCTGGCTGGCGATCGCCACGAACGGGAGCTAGGACGGCGGGGGGCGGCGCAGCTCGGCGGTGAGGGTGGCGAGGGCCTCGCCACCGCTCATCAGCCGGGTGAGCCCGTCGACGTCGACGTCGTCGCGGGTCAGGTCGGCGGCCACCCGGCCGCCGGCCAGCAGCAGGAACCGGTCGCCGACCAGGTGCGCGTAGCCGGGGAGCGAGGTCACGTAGAGCACCCCGAGCCCGGCGTCGCGGGCGGCGACCACCGTGCGCAGCACGAGGGCGTGCTGGGCGACGGTGAGCGGGGCGGCCGGTTCGTCGACCACCAGCACCCGGGCGCCGAAGTGCAGCGCGCGGGCCACCGCGAGGCTGTGCCGCTGGCCCGGGGGGAGGGCGGCGGCGGGCTGGTTGACGTTGATCCCGGGCAGGCCCACCCGGGCCAGCGCCCGCGCCGCACCCTCGCGGGCGACGTCGAGGTCGATGCGCCGCACCGGCCACACCCCGCGGGTCGGCTCGTCGCCGAGCCAGAAGTTGCGCCACACCGTCATGAGCGGGATGACGGCCAGGTCCTGCCAGATGGTGGCGATGCCGCGCGACCGCGCCTGCCGGGGGCGCCGGAACCGCACCGGCCGCCCCTCCACCAGCAGCTCGCCCTCGTCGTGCCGGCGCACACCGGACACCACCTGCACCAGCGTCGACTTGCCCGCGCCGTTCTCCCCGAGCACGCAGGTGACCGTCCCCGGCCGCAGCCGCAGCGAGACCCGGTCGAGCGCCGGCACGCTGCCGTGGCGCACGGTCACCCCGCGCAGCTCCAGCACGGGCTCAGCGGCCACCGGGGGCAGGACCGGCCCGCCCGCGGGCTCGGGGAACGGCAGTGCCGGCTGCTCGCTCACGACCGCGGCACCGCGATCAGCCGGCGGCGGGCGATGCCGTTGGCGAGCAGGGCCACCACCAGCAGCACGCCCAGCACCACCTGGAACGTGGCCGGCGACCAGCCGGCGAGGCCGATGCCGGTGCGCACCACGCCGTAGAGCAGCGCGCCGGCCGCGGCGCCCACCGCCGAGCCGTACCCGCCGCCGAGCAGGCAGCCGCCGATGAGGGCCACCACCAGGTACTCGATCTCGTCGCCGAAGCCCGGGGCCACCGGTACCCCGCCCTGGCGCACCAGGGCCAGCGTGCCCAGCAGCCAGGCCGCCGTGGCGGTGACCAGGTACAGCGCCACCGTCGTCCAGGCGGTGGGCACACCCAGCTCGCGGGCGGCCCGGCGCGAGCCGCCCAGGGCGTAGACGGCGTTGCCGAAGCGGGTGCGGCGCAGCAGCCACCCGGCCAGCACGACCGCGGCCACCCACCACACGACGGCGACCCGGAACCGGCCGTCGCCGAGCACCAGGACCGACCCGAAGACCGCCTCGGCCGACGACCAGCCGGTGGCCGCCTCGAGCCCGTCGACCAGGGAGCGGCCGGCCACCGTCTGCGCCACGACCAGCGTGCCGCCCTGCAGCACGAGGAACGTGCCCAGGGTGACCAGGAAGCTGGGCAGCCCCGTGAGCACCACCAGCGCGCCGTTGACCGCACCCACCAGCAGTGCGCCGACGAGGGAGGCGGCCAGGGCCGGCCACACCCCCCAGCCGGCCTCGGTCACCAGCAGGGCCGCGGTGACGCTGCTGGCGACCGAGAGCACCCCGATGGACACGTCGAACTGGCCGGCCACCAGCAGCAGCGTGACGGCCACGGCCCCGATGCCCACCAGTGCGGCGGCGTCGAGCAGCGACGCCCACCCGGCGGCACCCAGCAACCGGGGGGCCTGTGCGCCGAACACCACCAGGGCCACGAGCACCCCGGCCAGGGCGGGGGTGCTGGGCCGGGTCAGCAGGCGGCGCCCGCGGGAGGGCGGGCGGCGTGCGGGCACCCCGAAGACCGGTGGGGCGGCGGAGCTCGGCAGGGAGGCCTCCTCGGGTGCGCGGACCTCCAGTGTCCCCCACGCGGGCCGGCCGGCGGCCTACGGTTCCCCCGTGCACCCCACCCGGCAGCGTCGCCGGCTGCTGCTCGCGCTGTTCGCCACGGCGGTCAGCACGCAGGCGCCGTCCCCGCTCCTGCTGCGCTACACCGACACCCTCGACCTCGGCGCGCTGACCCTCACCCTCTTCTTCGCCGCCTACGCCGTGGGCCTGGTGCCCTCCCTGCTGCTGGCCGGCCCGTTGTCGGACCGCGACGGGCGACGACGGGTCGTCGTCGGCGGCGTGCTGGCCGCCCTCGCCTGCACCCTGGTGCTGGTCGCCGCCGACGTCGGCGGCGTCGGGTTCCTGGTGGTCGGGCGCATCGCCCAGGGCCTGGCCAGCGGGGCCGTCTTCACCGTCGGCACCGTCTGGCTGCGCGAGCTCTCGGGCGGGGACGACGCCGCCGCCCCGGGGCGGGTGCGCCGCGCCGCGGCGGTGGCCAGCGCCGCCATGGCCGCCGGGTTCGCGGCCGGGCCGCTGGTGGCCGGGGTGCTGGTGCAGTGGGGACCGGACCCCCAGTTGGTGTCCCTGCTGCCGGCGGCGGCGCTGCTGCTCGCCGGCCTGGTCGGGCTGCGCGGCGTGCCCGAGACCGTCACCGGACGACGCCCGGGCCGGTTGGCGCTGGGGGTGCCGCGGGTCGCCCGCCGGGCCTTCTGGGCCTACCTGCTGCCGGTGGGGCTCACCGTCTACACCTACGCGGTGCTGTCCCTGACGGTGTTCCCGCTGCTGGTGGCGGGGGCCGGGTTCGGTGCGGTGTTCGCCCTCGTCGGCGTCTCGGCGCTGCTCGTGCAGGGGAGCGCGGCGCTGGTCACCCCGCTGGCCACGCGGCTCGGGCCGGTGCGGGCCGGTCCGCTGGCGGCGGCGCTGGCCGCGGCGGGCTGCGGGCTGGGCTACCTCGCGGTGCAGCCGGGCGGGTGGCCGTGGGTGCTGCCGGCCTGCCTGCTCATCGGGCTGGGGGAGGGGTTGGGCATGACCTCCGGCGTGGCCGTCTGCGACCGGGTCGCCCCGCCGGACCGCCGCGGGGCCCTGCTCAGCGCCTTCTACCTGCCGGTGTACGCCGGGTTCGTCGTCCCGACCGTGCTCGCGCTGGTCAGCGGGGACGCCCTGCGCGGCGGGGTGCCCATCCTGGTGCTGGGCGGCGTCGGCCTCCTGCTCGGCGTGGTGCTGGTCGGCCCGGGGCGGGCCGCGCTGCGGGCCGCCGGGGCGGCCACGGCCGCACCACCGGTCCCGCTGCTGGTCACCGAGGCGGCCGAGGGCGCCGTCCGGCCCCCGCCCCGCTAGTCCGCTGCCGCAGCTGCCGCCGCGGCCGCGGTCCGGGCCCGGCGGGCCTTCGCCCGGTACATCGCGACGTCGGCGGCGCGCAGCAGCTCGGCGGGCGTCTCCCCGTCGGCCGGGTGGACGGCGACCCCCACCGAGGCGCCGACCAGCACCGGACCACCGGGCAGCTCGACCGGCGCGGCCAGGACGCGCTCGACGTCGGCGGCCACCCGGTGCGCGGCGGCCAGGGCGCCGGCCAGCGCGGACGCGGGCCCGTCGTCCGGGCCCGTCTCCAGGTCGGTGAGCACCAGCACGAACTCGTCGCCGCCCAGCCGGGCGAGCAGGTCCCCGGCACGCACCACCGTGTGCAGCCGGTCGGCGACGACGCGCAGCGCGGTGTCGCCCACGGTGTGCCCGAAGCGGTCGTTCACCCGCTTGAAGCCGTCGAGGTCGACGAAGAGCACCACCGGTCCGGGGCCGGGGGCCCGCACCTGCCGGTCGAGCTCGGTCAGCAGGGCGTCCCGGTTCAGCGCCCCGGTGAGCACGTCGGTGCCGACGCGCTCCCGCAGCGCCAGCTCGGCGGTGACCCGCTCGGTGACGTCGTGCTGGAAGCCCACGTAGTGGGTGACCACGCCCTCGGCGTTGCGGAGCGGCGAGAGGTGCAGCTCGTTCCACCAGGTGGTGCCGTCCCGGCGGACGTTCAGCAGCGTGGTGTGGTGCGGCTGGCCGCGGCGCAGCGCCTCGGCGAGGTCGGACAGCGCGGCGCGGTCGGTGCCCGGGCCCTGCAGGAAGCGGCAGTTGCGGCCCACGGCCTCGGCCGCCGGGTAGCCGGTCGTGCTGGTGAACGAGCCGTTGACGTAGACGATCGGCATGTCGGGGGCGAGGGCGTCCACGACGACGACCGAGCTGCCGGTCAGGTCGACCGCGCGGGCGAGCAGCTCCGGCTCGGCCGGGGGGACGACGGCCCCGACGGCACCCTCGCGGGGGTCCAGCGCCACGGCGGCGTCGGGCCACGACGGGTCAGGGACGGCGCCGGGCAGCGCGCGCCCGGCATCCGCGGACGGGGCCGTGGTGCGGCGCTCGGGGCGGCCCCACAGCCAGCCCTGACCGAGGTCGGCGCCCAGCTCCCGGGCCACCTGCGCCTGGGTCTCGGTCTCCACGCCCTCGGCGAGCACCAGCCCGCCGTAGGAGTGGGTGATGTCCACGACGGCGGTGACCACGGCGACGGCCGCCGGGGCGGGCAGGGCCTGCACGATGGCCCGCTCCAGCTTGACGATGTCGGGCTGCAGGCGCACCAGGAGCGCCAGCGACGACCACCCGGAACCCAGGTCGTCCAGCGCCACCCGGCACCCGCGTCCGCGGTAGTGGGCGAAGACGCGGTCGAGGTGGTCGACGTCCTCGATCACGTGGCCCTCGGTGACCTCGAAGACCAGCTGGTCCATGCGCAGCCCGGCCTCGGTGGCCGCGCGCTCGGTGGTCTGCAGGCACACCTCGGGGCGGTAGATCGAGGTGGGCACGAAGTTGATGAACAGCAGGTCGTCGGCCAGCCAGGGGCCGGCGTCCCGGATCGCGGTGGTGCGCCCGACCCGGTCCAGCACGTGCGTCCACCCGGCCTCGTCGGCGGCGGGGAACAGCTGGTCGGGCATGACCCGGTCGCCGTCGACGGTGGTCGCCCGCAGCAGTGCCTCGTGGCCCACGGTGCCGCCGTCGTCCAGCCGCACGATGCGCTGGTACTCGGCGTGGAAGCGGGCGGTCTCGTCGGCGAACAGGGGCACCAGGTCGGCGTGCCGGAGCCGGGCGGCCGCGGCGGCCAGGCTCGGGGCGCCCAGCGCCTGCGCCAGCAGGTCCGGGCCGGTCCCGGTGGCGCCGGTGAGCAGGCAGCGCACCTCGGCGGCCTCGACGGAGGAGAGCGCGCCGGCGGCCTCGGTGACCAGGACCTCCAGGTCGGGGCCCTCGGCCTCGAGCAGTCCCGGGGCCGGCGACGTCATCGGGGTCCCGCGCCGGCGGGCCACCGACCGGATCGTGGCGAGGCTGTGGGCCACCCGCGACGACAGCAGCACCCGCCGCGCGGCGCACGCCGTCGGCGGGGTGGAGCAGAGACAGCTGGCGCAGCGGGGCACGGGACGACCTTCCGGCGGGACGAGGGCTTCACCGGTCCTTCGGTCGGCGGGGCCCGCGGCTGGAGCCGCCCTCACCCGCCCGGGGGACCGGTCAGGGCTGCAGGCGCCAACGCACCCGGTCGTCGGCGTACCAGGTCCAGCGCTGCACGTCGCGGTCGACCGGCACCCCGTCGCGCAGCACCCGGACCGGGTCGCTGGCCACCTGCAGCGCGCGGCCGGTCGTCCGCCGGGCCGGGCGCAGCGGCACGGTGACGACGGTGACCGAGACCTGGTCGACGACGTCCCACCGGGGGCGCACCTCGATGCGGGTGACCGGGCCGTCGCAGACCTTCGTGCTGTCGTGGTGGGCCTGGGCGCCGAACCGGCGGCGCAGCCCCCCGCCGCCGGCCGCCTCGATGCGGCCGTGGTGCAGGAGCACCCCGCCGTGGTCGTCGCGCACCAGCGGCAGCTCGCGGACCGAACCGGTGCCCAGACCGAGGTCGCGGGCCAGCCCGCGGCAGGCGGCATCGCCGTCGACCGGCTCCCAGCCGACGGTCACCACGGGCAGCCGGTCGCTCTTCCACAACCGGGCCAGGACGGCGGCCAGCGCCTGCACCGGGCCCTGCACCACGACGGTCGCGTCCACGGCGTCGACGACGGACGCGACGTGCCGGCGCGAGGGGCCCTGACCGGGGGCCAGCCCCCGCAGGTCGAACCGGACGACGTCCACAGCGCTACCCTGCCACCTGCCAGCCGGGAGTCACCGGGGCCCGCTCGAGCAAGGAGATCCACCCGATGCCGGCAGTCGTGCTGATCGGCGCCCAGTGGGGCGACGAGGGCAAGGGGAAGGCCACCGACATCCTGGGCGGGCGGGTGCCCTACGTCGTCCGCTACCAGGGCGGCAACAACGCCGGGCACACGGTGATCACGCCGGACGGCGAGAAGTACGCCCTCCACCTGATCCCGTCGGGAATCCTCACCCCGGGCTGCACGCCAGTGATCGGCAACGGCGTCGTGGTCGACCCGCAGGTGCTCATCGGCGAGCTCGCCGGTCTCGAGGAGCGCGGCGTCGACACCTCGCGCCTGGTCATCTCCGGCGACGCGCACCTGATCATGCCGCACCACCGGGCCCTGGACCGGGTCACCGAGCGGTTCCTCGGCAAGAGCAAGATCGGGACGACGGGGCGCGGCATCGGGCCGGCGTACGGGGACAAGGTGGCCCGCGTCGGCATCCGCGCGCAGGACCTCCTCGACCTCGGCATCCTGCGGCAGAAGCTCGAGGCGGTGCTGCGGGAGAAGAACCAGATCCTGGTCAAGGTCTACAACCGCAAGGCCATCGACGTCGACGAGGTCGTCGAGGAGTACGCGGGGTACGCCGAGGTGCTCAAGCACCGCATCGCCGACACCCGGCTGCTGCTGGGCAACGCCCTCGACCGCGACGAGTGGGTGCTGCTCGAGGGCTCCCAGGGCACGCTGCTGGACGTCGACCACGGCACGTACCCGTTCGTGACCTCGAGCAACCCGACCGCCGGTGGTGCCTCGGCCGGCTCGGGCATCGGGCCCACCCGCATCGAGCGGGTGGTCGGCATCCTCAAGGCCTACACCACCCGCGTGGGCTCGGGCCCGTTCCCGACGGAGCTGTTCGACAGCAACGGCGAGTACCTGCGCAAGCAGGGCGGCGAGGTCGGCGTGACCACCGGCCGCGACCGGCGCTGCGGCTGGTTCGACGCCGTCATCGCCCGCTACGCCTCCCGGGTCAACGGCATCACCGACTACTTCCTCACCAAGCTCGACGTGCTCTCGGGCCTGGAGACGGTGCCGATCTGCGTCGCCTACGAGGTCGACGGCGTGCGGCACGACGAGATGCCCATGACCCAGACCGACTTCCACCACGCCACCCCGGTGTACGAGGAGATGCCGGGCTGGTTCGAGGACATCACGCACTGCCGCACCTTCGACGAGCTGCCCGCCGCCGCCCAGGCCTACGTCAAGCGGCTGGAGGAGCTCTCGGGCGCCCGGATCAGTGTCATCGGCGTCGGCCCCGGCCGCGACGAGAACGTCCTCATCCACGACCTGCTGGACTGAGCCGGGGCCGCTGCGCGTCGAGAACGGGGTTCGAGGGCTCTCGGGTCGGACCATCACCCCGCGGACCCCGTTCTCGATGGTCTCTGCCCTGTGGACAACCCGTAGCTGAGCTCGTCCGGGCGGGGGAGCCGTGACGCCCGTACGGCCGTCACCTGGGCCGACCGCCGGGCGGAGTCGCCGCAGGAGTCCCGGCTCAGGGTGGTGCTGTGGCGGGCCGGGCTGCGACCGGAGAGCCAGCACGTCGTCGTCGACGGGCGGGGTGGCTTCGTGGCCCGGGTCGACCTCGCCTTCCCGAGGCAGCGCGTGGCGGTCGAGTACGACGGGGCGTGGCACGGCGAGCCCGGCCAGTTCGCCCGGGATCGTCGGCGCCTCAACGCACTCCAGGCCGCCGGGTGGCGAGTGCTGCACGTGACGGCGGCCGACCTGCACCGCCCGGAGGCCCTGGTCGCCCGCGTCCGGGCCCTTCTCCACGTCTGAGTCCACGATCCCGCACGCCGAGAACGGGGTTGGCGGCCTTCACAGCCCCGGGATGACCCCGCGAACCCCGATGTCGGCGTGCGGGGCATCGATGCCCGGGTGCTATTCCCGGGGGCGGACGGGGGCCAGGGCGGGGGCGGCCAGGGCGGCGCGCTCGCGGACGGCGATCTCCGGGTTGTCGGTGATGACGCCGTCGACCCCCAGGGCCAGCAGCAGGCGGGTCTCGGTCCCGGCGTCGCCCAGACCGGCCGGGTCGGTGCCCCGGCGCAGGTGGGCGGGCAGGAACGCGTTCTCGGCCCGCACGGTGAACGGGGCGACCGTGAGCCCGGCGCGGTGGGCCTGCGCCACCAGGTCGGAGACGCCCACCATCGTGCCCGTCGCGTCGCGCAGCAGGATGCGGTGCTTGGAGGGCCCGATGCCCCCGGCGTAGGTGCTGATCTCCCGCAGTCCGGCCGGGGTGACCATCGGGTCGACGGCGTCCTCGTCGCCGATGAGCTGCACGAGGGTGGCCGCGGCCCCGAGCCGGTCGCGCAGCTCGCGGACGCCGGCCGCGTCGAAGCTCTGCAGCACGACGTCGGGTGCGGTGCCCACCTCGGCGGCCACCAGCTCGGTCATCGGCAGCCCGACGGAGGCCGACCAGCTGGGGTCCTTGAGCTCGGCCTGCACCCCGATGCCGCGGGCGCGGGCGATCTCGACGACCTCGGCGAGGGTGAGCACCTCGCCGGTGTGCAGCGTGTTCCCCGGGCGCAGGTGCGGCCAGCGCTCGACCGCCCGCAGCGTGCGGACCTCGGCGAGGGTGAAGTCCTGGACGAACCACCCGGTGCACACGTCGCCGGCCACCTCCTGCGTGCGCCGGCGACCGGCGAACTCGGGCCGGGTGGCGACGTCGGTGGACAGGGAGAGCTCGACCTCGTGCCGCACGACGAGGGCGCCGTCGCGCGTGACCACGACGTCGGGCTCGATGCGGTCGGCACCCAGGTCGGCGGCCAGCTCGTAGCCGGCGCGGGTGTGCTCGGGGCGGTGCGCGGCGGCGCCGCGGTGCCCGATGACGACGGGGTGGCGGCGGGGGACCCGCCGGCCGGAGCCGGGGACGGTCTGCAGACCGGTCTCGTGCATGGGACCGAGCACACCCCCGCCGGGTGTCGCGACGGCGAACACCGGCTGACAATCTCCTGCCATGGTCAGGTACATCGGCCTGAGCAGTGCCTTCGCAACCCTCCTGTGGCGAGCCTCACGCCCCCGGCCGCCCCGGTAGCGTCTGCGCCATGCGCGTGCTGGTCATCGGATCCGGAGCCCGGGAGCACGCCCTGTGCGTCGCCCTCCACGCCGACCCCGCGGTGCAGGCGCTGGCCTGCGCCCCCGGCAACGCGGGCACGGTCGCCCTCGCCGAGGCCCACCCGGTCGACGCCGCGGACCCGGCCGCGGTCGCCGCGCTCGCCACCGGGTGGGGGGCCGACCTGGTCGTCGTCGGGCCCGAGGTGCCGCTGGTGGCCGGGGTGGCCGACGCGGTGCGCGACGCCGGGGTCGCCTGCTTCGGGCCCAGTGCCCAGGCCGCGCAGATCGAGGGCTCCAAGGCCTTCGCCAAGCACGTGATGACCGCCGCCGGCGTCCCGACTGCCCGGTCCTGGCCGGTGGGCACCGAGGCCGAGCTGCACACCGCGCTCGACGAGGTCGCCGTCCCCGGCGTGCCCTTCGTGGTGAAGGACGACGGCCTGGCCGCCGGCAAGGGCGTCGTGGTCACACCCGACCGCGACGCGGCCCTCGCGCACGGGCTGGCCGTGCTCGGCGACGGGCACGCGGTGCTGGTCGAGGAGCACCTCGACGGCCCCGAGGTCTCGCTGTTCGCGGTCACCGACGGGACGACGGTGCGCCCGCTCGTGCCGGCCCAGGACCACAAGCGCCGCGACGACGGCGACGGCGGGCCCAACACCGGCGGCATGGGCGCCTACGCCCCGCTGCCCTGGGCGCCGGCCGGGCTGGTGGACGAGGTGCTGGCCACCGTGCTGCAGCCGACCGTCGACGAGCTGGCCCGCCGCGGCGAGCCGTTCAGCGGGCTGCTCTACGCCGGGCTGGCGCTGACCTCGCGCGGTGTGCGGGTGGTGGAGTTCAACGCCCGCTTCGGCGACCCGGAGACCCAGGTGGTCCTGCCGCTGCTGCGCACCCCGTTGGCGGGGCTGCTGCACGCCGCGGCGACCGGCACCCTGGCCGACCACCCTCCCCTGGAGTGGCGCGACGGCGCCGCGGTGACGGTCGTGGTGGCCGCGCCCGGCTACCCCGAGGCCCCGCGCACCGGGTCGCCGGTCACGGGCGCCGACGGCGAGGGCGTGCTGCACGCCGGCACCCGGCTGGCCGCGGACGGCCGGGTGCTGAGCGCCGGCGGCCGGGTGCTGGCGGTGACCGCGGTGGGTGCCGACCTGGCCGACGCCCGCCGGGTGGTCTACGACCGGGTCGCCGGCATCGGGCTGGCCGACGCGCACTGGCGCACCGACATCGGCCTGGCCGCCCTGGAAGGCACCATCACCGTTCCCTGATGCTGCACCGAGGTCCTTCTACTGCGCCCGGACGGCGGCGCGGGCGCGGCGGGTGTCCGGCGTGGGCGGCCGCGGACCCTGGTGGCGGCGCGACAGGTAGGTGCCGGCCACGTTGGCGCAGGCGATGACCGGGACGGCGATGAGCGCCCCGAAGATGCCGGCGACCAGCAGCCCGGCGGCGATCGCCAGCACCACCGCGAGCGGGTGCACCGAGACGGCCCGGCCCAGCAGCAGCGGCTGCAGCACGTGGCCCTCGAGCTGCATGATCAGCACGATGATGCCCAGCGCGATGAGCGCCTTGACCGGGCCGACCGCCACCAGCGTGACGAGCACGGCGACCGAGCCGGCCAGGAACGACCCGATGATCGGGATGAACGCGCCGAGGAACACCAGGGCGGCCAGCGGCACCACCAGCGGGGTGCCCAGGACGGTCAGCCCGATGCCGATGAACACGGCGTCGAAGGCCGCGACGACCGCGGTGGCCCGCACGTAGGAGATCAGCGTGCGCCACGACCGGCGCGCGGCCTCGTCGACGTAGGCCTGCGAGTTCGGCGGGGTGAGGCCGACCAACCACAGCCAGATCTCGCGGCCGTCCATGAGGAAGAAGAACAGGGTGAACAGCGCCAGCACGATGCCGGTGAGCACCTCGCCGAGGGTGGCGGCGGTGGTCAGCGCGCCGGCGGTGAGGGTCTCGCGGTTGTCCGTCAGCGCCTGCTGGACGCTGGTGCTGGCGTTCTGCAGCAGGTCGTTGAGGTCGCCCTGGGTGACGGGGAAGGTGCGGACGACGAAGTCCTGGATCTGGGTCAGCCCCTCGCCGACCTGGCTGGCGAGTTCGTCGTAGCCGGCGGCGAACTGCTCGACGACCAGCGTGATGATGCCGGCGACCACCCCGAGCCCGACCAGCAGCATGACCAGCGCGGCCAGCGAGCGGGGCCAGCGGTGCCGGATCAGGAAGGCGGCGCCCGGCTGCAGCAGCGCGGCCAGCAGCAGCGCGACGATGACCGGGACGACCACCACCGCGACGTAGGCCAGCCCGAGCAGCACCAGGTACAGCGCGGCACCGACCGCGACCGCCCGCCACGACCAGGCCGCAGCGATGCGCAGCCCGTTGGGCACGTCGTCGGTGGCCGAGCGGGGGTGCTCGCTGGCCAGCAGGCTGCCGGTGCTGCGGTCGCGCTTCTCGGGCAGCGGCGGCGGGCCGCCGTGCTGCGGCGGGCCGCTCACGCCCTCGGCGACGTCGCTGTCGGGGGCCGCCGGGTCGGGGGACCCGGCGGGGTGCGAGTCGGCCGGGCGGTCACCGTCGGGCCCGGGCCCGTCGGTGCTGCGTCCCTCGGTGCGGGGTCCGTCGGTGCTGCGTTCGGCGGTGCGGGCCTCGTCGTGCCCGTCCTCCACCCGCTCGACGACGGCGCGCGAGCCGTCCTCCAGCACCAGCACCGTCCCGTCGGGCCAGGCGTGCGGGTCGTGCTCGGCGGCGGCCCGGATGCGGGCCCGGGCCCGGCGGACGAGGGACGTCGCCCGCGAGGTGGTGCGGTCGAGCACGGAGACCTCCTGGTGGCCGGGACGGCGGGTGCGCGCCCAGCATGGACCCGCACCGCGCCGCGAGGCGCGGAGGGCAGGATGCCCGGCGTGGTCGCCCCCTACACGTGCCCGGGGCGCTGAGATGCGGTTCACCCGCGCCGAGCTGCTGGCCTTCGCCGGCGCCGAGGTGCCCGACCTGCTGCCCGAGGGACCGGTGCGCCTGCTGGTCGTCGGGATCAACCCCGGCCTGTGGACGGCGGCGGTGCAGACCCACTTCGCGCGCCCGGGCAACCGCTTCTACCCGGCGCTGCTGCGGGCCGGGGTCATCAGCGAGCCGGTCGACGCCGGGGCCGGCATGACCGACGCCGACCGCGCCCGGTTCACCGCCGCCGGCATCGGCATCACCAACCTCGTCCGCCGGGCCACCGCGCGCGCCGACGAGCTGACGGGCGACGAGCTGCGCGCGGGCGGGCAGCGCCTGCTGGAGCTGGTGGTGCAGCGCCGTCCCCGGGTCGTCGCCGTGGCCGGGGTGACGGCGTACCGGCAGGCCTTCGGCGTCCCCCGCGCCCGCACCGGCCGCCAGGACGCCGTCCCCCCGGGCTGGCCGGACGGCGTGGAGCTGTGGGTGGTGCCCAACCCCAGCGGCCTCAACGCCCACGACACGGTCGACACGCTGGCCGAGGCCTACGGGGAGGCGGCCCGCGCGGCCGGGCTGATCGGCCGTGCGGGAGGATCACCGGCGTGATCGAGCGGTACACCCTCCCCGAGATGGGCCGGGTCTGGAGCGAGGCCCACAAGTACGAGCTGTGGTGCCGGGTCGAGACCCTGGTGCTGGAAGCCCACGCCGCGGCCGGGCGCGTGCCCGCCGACGTCGTCGAGCCGGTGCGGCAGGCGCCGCCGCCCACCCCGGAGGCGGTGGCCGAGATCGAGGCCACCACGCAGCACGACGTCATCGCCTTCCTGTCGGCCTGGGCGGACAACACCGAGCCGCGCAGCGCGGCCGCCTACGTGCACCACGGCATGACCAGCTCCGACCTGCTGGACACCGCGCTGGCCGTGCAGCTCACCGACGCCACCGACGTGCTGCTGGCCAAGGCCGACCGGCTGGTGGCCGCGCTGCGCGACCACGGGCTGGCCCACCGGCACACCATCAAGGTCGGCCGCACCCACGGCGTGCACGCCGAGCCCGACGTGTGGGGGCACCGGGTCGCCGACCTCGCCTTCGCCGCGGCCCGCTCGCGCGACCGGCTGCGCACCGCCCGCGCCGCCGTCGGCGTCGTGGCCATCTCCGGTGCGGTGGGCACCTACTCGCTCATCGACCCCTCGGTCGAGCGGATCGTCGCCGAGGCGCTCGACCTGCGCGCCGCCGACGCCTCCACCCAGGTGGTGCTGCGCGACGGCATCAGCGAGTGGGTGTCCTCGCTGGCGATCCTCGCGACGGTCTGCGAGGCGATCGCGCTGGAGGTCCGGCACGGCCAGCGCACCGAGGTGCGCGAGCTGTCCGAGGCGTTCGGGTCGGGCCAGAAGGGCTCGAGCGCGATGCCGCACAAGAAGAACCCGATCCGCTCCGAGCGCATCGCCGGCCTCGCCCGCGTGGTGCGTGCGGCGATCGTGCCGGTGATGGAGGGCATCCCGCTCTGGCACGAGCGCGACATCTCGCACTCCTCGACCGAGCGGGTGTTCCTGCCCGACGCCGCGATCACCCTGGACTACCTGCTCGACCTCACCGCCGGCCTGGTCGAGAACCTGGTCGTCGACGTCGACCGCATGCGGGCCAACCTCGACTCCACCGGCGGGTTGATCTACACCTCCGCGGTGCTGCTCGAGCTGGTCGAGGGCGGCATGGGCCGCGAGCAGTCCTACGCCCTGGTGCAGGGCGCGGCCATGCAGACCTGGCAGACCGGCACCCCGTTCCGCGAGACCCTGCGCGCCCGCGCCGAGGCCGACGGCGTCGCGCTCGACGAGGCGAAGCTCGACGACATCTGCCGGCCCGAGCGCTACGTGGCCAACCTCGACCCGCTGTTCGAGCGGCTCGCGGCGCTGTCGTGAGAGCGCTGTCGTGAGAGCGCTGTCGTGACGATCGACCTGCCGCTGGTGGCCCGCGGCAAGGTGCGGGAGGTCTACGACGCCGGGCAGGACCGGCTGCTGCTCCTGGCGTCGGACCGCATCTCGGCCTACGACCACGTGCTGCCCACCCCGATCCCGGACAAGGGCGCGGTGCTCACGCAGCTGTCGGTGTGGTGGTTCGAGCAGCTGGCCGACGTGCTGGCCGCGCACGGCGCCACCCACCACCTCATCAGCGCCGTCGACGTCCCGGCCGAGGCGGTGGGCCGGGGCATGCTCGTGCGCCGGCTGGGGATGGCCCCGGTCGAGTGCGTGGCCCGCGGCTACCTGTCGGGCTCGGGGACCGTCGAGTACCGCCGCAGCGGCGCGATCGTCGACGTCGAGCTGCCGGCCGGGCTCGAGGAGGGCTCCCGGCTGCCCGAGCCGGTCTTCACGCCGTCGACCAAGGCCGAGGTGGGGGAGCACGACGAGGCGATCAGCTACGCCCGCACCGTCGAGCTGGTGGGCCCCGAGCGGGCCGAGCAGCTGCGCGAGCTCACCCTGGCGCTGTACCGGCGCGGCCACGAGATCGCGGCCGGCGCGGGCATCGTGCTGGCCGACACCAAGTTCGAGTTCGGGGTCGACGCCGACGGTCTCGTGCTGGCCGACGAGGTGCTCACCCCTGATTCGTCGCGGTTCTGGCCGGCCGCCACGTGGGCGCCCGGCGCGGTGCAGCCCTCCTACGACAAGCAGTTCGTGCGCGACTGGCTGACGTCGTCGGGCTGGGACCGGCAGTCCCCGCCGCCCGAGCTGCCCGCCGACGTCGTCGCCGCGACCCGGGACCGCTACGTGGCCGCCTACGAGGCCCTGACCGGCACGACGTTCGGCTGACCGGCCGCGACCGTCACCGGTGGCCGGTGAGCTGCCGCCCGATCTCCTGCGAGGTGGTGATCCGCAACCGGGTGCGGGTGGCGACGTCGACCTCCTCGAACGAGGCCCGCAGCAGCCGGCGCCCGTCGGGCAGCCGCTCGCTCTGCAGCACCCGGCTGGGCAGCTCGGTGCGGGTGCCGCCCAGCACGACGGCGAGGGTGACCACGTCGCCGGGGTCCGGGAACGGCTGGACGACGTCGCTGAACCCGACCGTGGGGGGTGCGGCGAACACCGCCCGCACGCCGCCCTCGCTGATGTCGGTGGTCTCGCCGAGCACCATGCCCAGGGGCGTCACGAGCCCGACCGGCACCTCCATGGTCACCCGCTGGGTGGCCCGCCGGTCACCCGCTGAGCACACCCCGCACGGGCGGAGCACCCAGGTGGGGAAGGCCCCGCCGCGCACGTCGCCGACCTCGTAGGGGCGGTACCGGGTGACGCCGTCCGGGCCGGTCCACCAGACGAGCACGCGGGCCCCCAGGCCCAGCCGCACCCGTCGGCCGGTCGCCCCGGTGCCCACGGCGAGGACCAGCTCGTGGGGGACGCTGATCTCGACGGTCGTGGTCGCCTGCGGTGTGCCCGACACCCCGATGACCTCGACCTGCAGCCCGTGCGGGGGACGGTCGTGGTCGGGCACGGGCTCGGGCACGGGCCACCTCCCTCCTCGGGCGCGCCTGCCGGGCGACAGGTCTCGCGAGGGGTATCGGCAGCTCCGGCTCGTGCTCGCCCCGAAGTGCTCGACGGTCTGCCCGGTACCCTCTGGCCGTGCCGCGCGTGGTCGTCGACGTCGTCCTGAAGCCAGAGATCTCCGACCCCCAGGGGCAGGCCGTGCTCGGCGCCCTCGGGCGGCTGGGCCACCGGGGGGTGACCGGCGTCCGGCAGGGCAAGCACTTCGTCCTCGACGTCGAGGGCACCCCCGACGAGGCCGAGCTCCGCGAGATCGCCGAGAACCTCCTGGCCAACCCGGTCATCGAGGACGTCGAGCTGCACCTCGAAGCCGTCCGCCCGCCCACCCCGTCGCAGGGCTGACCGGCGTGCGCATCGGGGTCGTCACCTTCCCGGGGTCGCTCGACGACGTCGACGCCGCCCGCGCGGTGCGGCTCGCCGGCGGTGAGGTGGTGCCGCTGTGGCACGCCGACGCCGAGCTGCCCGCCGTGGACGCCGTCGTCCTGCCCGGCGGGTTCTCCTACGGCGACTACCTGCGGGCCGGCGCCATCGCCGCCCGCCAGCCGCTCATGCGCGCGGTGGTCGACCGGGCGCGCGCCGGCATGCCGGTGCTCGGCATCTGCAACGGCTTCCAGGTGCTCTGCGAGGCCGGGCTGCTGCCCGGGGCGCTGACCCGCAACAGCCACCTGCACTTCCGCAACCGCGACCAGGCCCTGCTCGTCGAGCGCGCCGACACCGCGTGGACGTCGTCCTACGCCCAGGGCCAGACCATCGTCGTCCCGGTGAAGAACGGCGAGGGCCGCTACGTCGCCGCCGACGCCGACCTCGACCGCATCGAGGGCGAGGGCCGCGTCGTCGTCCGGTACGCCGGTGGCAACCCCAACGGCAGCAGCCGCGACATCGCCGGCGTCACCAGCGCCGACGGCCGGGTCGTCGGGCTCATGCCGCACCCCGAGCACGCGGTCGAGGAGCTCACCGGCCCCTCGGTCGACGGTCTCGGCTTCTTCTCCAGCGTCCTGGAGGGCGTCCTCTCGTGAGCGAGCGAACTGTCGAGCACAGCATCGACACCGTGGAGAACGCGGCGGGCACCCCCGACGAGGAGCAGCCCTTCCGCGAGCTGGGCCTGCGCGACGAGGAGTACCTGCGCATCCGCGACATCCTCGGCCGCCGGCCCACCACCGCCGAGCTGGCCATGTACTCGGTCATGTGGAGCGAGCACTGCTCCTACAAGTCCTCCAAGGTGCACCTGCGCACCTTCGGCGACCTGCCCCGCAGCGAGGCGCTGCTGGTCGGCATGGGCGAGAACGCCGGCGTGGTCGACGTGGGCGAGGGCTACGCGGTCACCTTCAAGGTCGAGTCGCACAACCACCCCAGCTACGTGGAGCCCTACCAGGGCGCGGCCACCGGCGTGGGCGGCATCGTGCGCGACATCCTCACCATGGGCGCCCGCCCGGTGGCCGTCATGGACTCGCTGCGCTTCGGCCGCGCCGACGCCCCCGACACCGCCCGGGTGCTGCCCGGCGTCGTGGCCGGCGTCGGTGGCTACGGCAACTGCCTGGGCCTGCCCAACATCGGCGGCGAGGTCCTCTTCGACGACTGCTACGCCGGCAACCCCCTGGTGAACGCGCTGTGCGTCGGCGTCATGAAGCACTCCGACGTCCGGCTGGCCAAGGCCGAGGGCGTGGGCAACAAGGTCGTGCTGTTCGGCGCCCGCACCGGCGGCGACGGCATCGGCGGGGTGTCGGTGCTGGCCAGCGAGACCTTCGACGAGCACGGCCCGGCCAAGCGGCCGAGCGTGCAGGTCGGCGACCCGTTCACCGAGAAGCTGCTCATCGAGGCGTGCCTGGAGATCTTCGCCGCCGACCTCGTGACCGGGATCCAGGACCTCGGCGGTGCCGGGCTGTCCTGCGCGACGTCCGAGCTCGCGGCGGCCGGGTCGGGCGGCATGCGCATCGACCTGGAGACCGTGCCGCTGCGCGACTCCACGCTGACCGCGGCCGAGATCCTGATGAGCGAGTCGCAGGAGCGCATGTGCGCGATCGTCGAGCCCACGAAGGTCGAGGAGTTCCTCGCCGTCTGCGCCAGGTGGGACGTGCTGGCCACCGTCATCGGTGAGGTCACCGACGGCGACCGGCTGCTCATCGACTGGCACGGCGAGCGCATCGTCGACGTCCCGCCGCGCACGGTGGCCCACGACGGCCCGGTCTACGAGCGCCCCTACCACCGCCCGGCCGACCTCGACGAGCTGCAGGCCGACGCGCCCCCGGCGGGGTCCGCCGACCTGCGCGCCGACTGGCTGGCCGTCGTCGGCAGCCCCGACGGCTGCGACAAGTCGTGGCTGACCGAGCAGTACGACCGCTACGTGCAGGGCAACACCGTGCTCGCCCAGCCCGACGACGCCGGCGTGGTGCGCATCGACGAGACCAGCAACCGCGGCATCGCCCTGGCGCTGGACGGCAACGCCCGCTTCGCCCGGCTGGACCCCTACACCGGCGCGCAGCTGAACCTGGCCGAGGCCTACCGCAACGTCGCCGTCTCCGGGGCCGTGCCGCTGGCGGTGACCAACTGCCTCAACTTCGGTTCCCCCGAGGAGCCCGAGGTCATGTGGCAGTTCGCCGAGGCGGTGCGCGGGCTGGCCGACGGCTGCCGCGCGCTGGGCCTGCCGGTGACCGGCGGCAACGTGAGCCTCTACAACCAGACCGGCGACGTGCCGATCAACCCGACCCCGGTCATCGGCGTCCTCGGGGTGCACGCCGACGTCCGCACCCGGGTGCGCGGCGGCTGGCGGGCGGCGGGGGAGACCGTGCTGCTGCTCGGGGAGACCCGGCCCGAGTTCGGCGGCTCGGCCTGGGCCGCGGTCGCGCACGGGCACCTCGGTGGCCTGCCGCCGCAGCTGGACCTCGCGGCCGAGCAGGCGCTGGCCGGGCTGCTGGCCACGCTCGCCGCCGACGGCCTCGTCACGTCGGCCCACGACCTGTCCGACGGCGGCCTCGCCCAGGCGCTCACCGAGTCGGCCCTGCGGTACGGCACCGGCGCGACCCTGCGCGTCGACGGCGACGCCACGGCGGCGCTGTTCGCCGAGTCGGTGGCCCGCGCGGTGGTGACCAGCTCCGACCCGGCCGCCGTGCGCGCCGCGGCGGAGGCTGCCGGCGTCCCGGTCACCGAGCTCGGGACGACGGGTGGCGACGCGCTGGTGGTCTCCTCGGCGGGGGGTGGCGTGCTGGTCGAGCTCCCGCTGGCCGAGCTGCGCACCGCCTGGACCCGCACCCTGCCCGACCTGTTCGGCCACCCCGAGGACGTCGTGGGCGCGGTGCCGACGGGCGCCGTCCCCACCAGCTGAGCCCCCCCGCCCCGATGATCACGGACCTGCGCGCGCGCCACGCCGACGCGTCGGTGTCCCAGGTCCGTGATCACGTGGGGGCGTAGTGGCCGGCACGGCACCGATCCCGGCGGAGGCACTGCGGGCCGCGGTGGCCCCGGTGCTGCCCTGGTTGCGGGGCGAGGCCGAGCAGCCGCCCCGCGCCGTCCTGGGCGCGGCGGTGAAGACCTCGGCCCGCTGGCTGGCCCAGCAGGTGCCCGGCCGGTCGGTGGAGGTGCGAGTGCCCCCGCACGTCGCCGTCCAGTGCATCGAGGGGCCGCGGCACACCCGCGGCACACCGCCCAACGTGGTGGAGACCGACGCGGCCACCTGGCTGCGGCTGGTCTGCGGCCTGCTGAGCTGGGACGATGCGGTGGCCGGCGGGGCTGTCGCCGCCAGCGGCAACCGCGCCGACCTGGCCGCGGTGCTGCCGCTGCGCCCGCTGCGCTGACCCACCCCGGTCGGGTCATGCCGGAACCGGTGGGGGCTGGGGAAGGTCTCGCGCTGCCGATCATCGAGGAGCGACGTCGGCTCCGGATGGGGGGCTGTCGGGACCTGTCCCACCCCACGGCCTGGAGCTCCCTGATGACCACCCGCGCCCACCTCGACCCACCGGCCCCGGTGCGGGCCCGCCTCGCCGCGCTGCCCGCCGTCCTGCTCGCCGCCGCGCTCGCCGGCACGGTGGGCGCCGCGGTGCTGGGGAACCCGGGGTCCCCGGTGGAGAACCCGGTGGCCTGGGGGCTCGTCGTGCTGACCGCGGCGGCCGCCACGTGGCTGGCGCGGGCGCGGGCGGCCCGGTCGGCCGGGGAGCGGGACCTGTGGCGCCGGCTCGCCGTCGGTGCGGCCACCACGGGGCTGGGCGCGGCGACCACCGCGGTGCTGGTCCTGGCCGACGTGCAGGGGCAGCTGCTGGCCCTGCCGGGCGCGCTCGCGGTCGTGCTGACCTTCCCCCTGCTCTACGGGGGCCTGGTGGTGTGGAACCGCACGGGGTCCGCCCTGGCCGACCCGCACGAGACCCTGAACGGGATCGGCTCGGTCCTCGCCGTCGCCGCCTTCCTGCAGGTGGTCGCCCCCGAGCCGGCCGCCGGGTCGCCCTGGTGGGCAGCGCACCTGGCCGCGCTCCAGCTCGCCGCGGCCTTCGTGCTCGGCGGGACGGCGGTCGCCATGGGCTCCATCGCGGCGACCGCCCGGGACACCCGGACCTGGCTGGTCGCGGTGGCCTTCCTGCCGGCCGGCATCGGGGGAGCCCACTGGCTGTGGAGCGGCGCGGTCAGCACCTGGGCCGTGCTCGTGCCCGCCGCCGCCGCGCTGACCGTCGGCGCGGCGGCGGCGTGGCGGCCGGCCGCGCTGGTCCCGCAGCCCACCGACCCGATCGCCTCGACCGTCGGTGGCTACGCCGTGCTCGTCGTCTCCGCCGGGCTGATGGCCGCCGCCGCCCTGCTCGACCTGGCCCCGGCGGTCACCTGGCTCGCGGGCGCGGCCGTGGTGCTGTCGGGCACCCGGTTGCTGATCAACACCCGGGACCTCGCCGAGCTGGGCACGGCGCGGGCGGAGGCCCGCACCGACGAGCTCACCGGCCTGCCCAACCGCCGCGCCGTCCGGGCGCGCCTGGTGCGCGACGAGGGGGCACCGCGGCTGCTGGCCCTGCTGGACCTGGACAACTTCAAGGACGTCAACGACGCCCTCGGGCACGACGCCGGGGACCGGCTGCTGCGGGCGGTGGCCGAGCGGCTGGCCGGCGCCCTCGAGCCCGGCGACCTGCTCGGCCGGCTCGCCGGCGACGAGTTCGTCGTGGTCGCCGCGCCCCCGGCGGGGCAGACCCCGGCGGGCCGGGCCGGCACGTTGACCGCCGACCTGGCGGCCGCGCTGGCCGACCCGGTCGACGGCGACGGCTTCGTGGTGCACGTGCAGGCCAGCATCGGCATCGCCCTGGACGCCGGGGGTCGGGCGGGGGGAGACCTGCTCGCGGAGGCCGACGTCGCGATGTACCGGGCCAAGCGGACCCGCGGCCGGGCGGTCGTGTTCGACGAGGGGTTGCGCTCGGACACCGCGGGCCTGCTGGGCCTGGTGGAGGACCTGCGCCGAGCGGTGCGCGAGGACCAGCTGGTGCTGCACTACCAGCCGCAGGTGGCCCTGGACTCGGGGCTGGTCGTGGGGGTCGAGGCCCTGGTGCGTTGGCGGCACCCGGTGCGCGGGCTGGTCCCGCCCGGGGACTTCCTGCAGGTGGCCGAGGAGCACGGCCTGATGCCGGAGGTGACGTCGTGGGTGCTCGACCGCGCCGTCGAGCAGGTGGGCCGGTGGTGGGCGACCGGTCATCGGGTGCGGGTGTCGGTGAACCTGTCGGCCGCCGACCTGGTGGACGCCGGCCTGCCGGGGCGGGTGACCGGGTTGCTCGCCGCGGCCGGGGTACCACCGCAGGCACTGGTCCTGGAGGTGACCGAGACGGCGGTGATGGTCGACCCGGCGCGGAGCGCGGCCGTGCTGCGCCGGGTGGCCGCCGCCGGGGTCGGGGTGAGCCTGGACGACTTCGGGACCGGCTGGTCGAGCCTGACCTACCTGCGCGACCTGCCGGCGACGGAGCTGAAGCTGGACCGGTCGTTCACCCAGGGCCTGCTCACCGATCCCCGGGCGGCGGCCATCGTGGCCAGCACCGTCGGTCTGGCGCACGACCTGGGGCTGCGGGTCGTCGCCGAGGGCGTGGAGGACCTGGCCACGTTCCACGAGCTGGCCGCGGTGCGGTGCGACGAGAGCCAGGGCTTCCTGCACGGGGCCGCCGTCCCCGCCGCGGAGCTGGAACGCAGCTGGGCCGGTGGCCCGGCGCAGGCGCCCCGGGCCACCGGCCCAGCCGGGGGTCGAGCGGAGGTGGCGGTCAGCCGGTGAACAGTGCGCTGGCCGTGCGGACGGTCTGCACCAGGCCGTAGAGCAGCGGGATGACCACCAGGACCCAGGCCAGGACGATCAGGCCCACCGGGGTGCTGCTCGGGGTGCGGTCGGGGGTGCTCATCGGGCGGCGCTCCGTTCGGGGGTGGTGGTGTCGGACGAGGGTTCGTGCCACTTGCTGTCGACCGGCTTGACCAGCAGGTTCGCGATGAACCCGACCGCCAGCAGGCCGACCATGATGAACAGCGCGATCCGGTAGTCACCGGCCACCAGCTCACCCGGCGTGCCCTGGGTGTCCAGCACGCCGTTGACGATCAGCGGCCCGGCCACCCCGGCGGCCGACCAGGCGGTGAGCAGCCGGCCGTGGATGGCACCGACCTGGAACGTGCCGAACAGGTCGCGCAGGTAGGCGGGGATGGTGGCGAACCCGCCGCCGTAGAAGCTGATGATGACCGCGGCCAGCAGCACGAACAGCCAGACCGCCGAGCTGCCGGCGGTGGCCAGCAGGACGTACAGCACCAGGCCCAGGCCCAGGTAGACCATGTAGATGCCCTTGCGGCCGATGACGTCGGAGGTGGAGGACCACACGAACCGGCCGGCCATGTTGAACAGCGACAGCAGGCCGACGAACCCACCGGCCGCGGCCGCGGACACCGCGGACGAGGCGCCGTCCCGGAAGAAGTCCTGGATCATCGGGCTGGCCTGCTCGAGGATGCCGATGCCGGCGGTCACGTTGCAGAACAGCACGGTCCACAGCAGCCAGAACTGCGGGGTCTTGATCGCGTTGCCCGCCGAGACGCTGGCGGTGGTGACCAGGGCCTTCTGCTTGACCGCCGAGGGGTCGAACCCGTCGGGCCGCCAGTCGTCGGCCGGCACCCGGATGATCGCCGCGCCGAACATCATGAAGACGAGGTAGACCAGGCCGAGGGTGACGAACAGCCCGGCCACGGCACCGCCGCTGGCCGTCGTCCCCGCGGTGCCGTCGTAGCCGTCGTCGTAGAGGGACAGCAGCTGGCGGGACAGCGGCGAGGCGATGAGCGCGCCGCCGCCGAAGCCCATGATCGCCATGCCGGTGGCCAGGCCCGGGCGGTCGGGGAACCACTTGATCAGCGTGGACACCGGTGAGATGTAGCCGATGCCCAGCCCGATGCCGCCGAGCACGCCGTAGCCCAGGTAGACCAGCCACAGCTGGTTGGTCGAGATGCCGAGCGCGGCCACCAGGAAGCCTGCGGACCAGAAGCAGGCGGCGGTGAACATCGCCGCCCGCGGGCCGTTGCGGTCGACCCAGGTGCCGAAGACCGCGGCCGACAGGCCCAGCACGACGATGGCGATGGAGAAGATGGCGCCGATGGCGGTGAGCGAGCTGTCGAAGTCGGCGACGAGCGCGGACTTGTAGACGCTCGTGGCGTACACCTGGCCGATGCACAGGTGGACGGCCAGGGCGGCCGGTGGGATGAGCCACCGGTTGAAGCCTGGCTTGGCGACGATGCGGTCGCGTGCCAGGAAGCCGGGAACGGCCACGGGGTCCTCCTGTCCGGGGCAGCGCCCGGTTTGCTGGGTGCCCGCTGTGACACGGGCCATGCCCGCGCGACGGTAGTGCGCGGTGCAACCGGACGCGCGCCGAGCGAGACCTGGTCGTCACCTCCCGCTCCACGGAAGCGGGCCTCGGCGATGTCGGGCCCCACCCATAAGCTCGGCTGCATGCCGTACGAGGTGCAGGGCGTCGTCGCCCTCAGCAAGGGAGCCCCCGTCAGTCTCGAGACGATCATCGTCCCCGACCCGGGGCCGGGTGAGGCGGTCGTCGACGTGCAGGCCTGCGGGGTCTGCCACACCGACCTGCACTACCGGGAGGGCGGGATCAACGACGAGTTCCCGTTCCTGCTCGGCCACGAGGCCGCGGGCGTGGTCTCGGCGATCGGCGAGGGCGTCACCAACGTCGCCGTCGGCGACTACGTCATCCTCAACTGGCGGGCAGTCTGCGGGCAGTGCCGCGCCTGCACCAAGGGCAAGCCCTGGTACTGCTTCAACACCCACAACGCCGCGCAGAAGATGACGCTCAAGGACGGCACCGAGCTGTCCCCGGCGCTGGGCATCGGCGCGTTCGCCGAGAAGACCCTGGTCCACTCGGGCCAGTGCACCAAGGTCGACCCGGCCGCGAAGCCGGAGGCTGCCGGCCTGCTCGGCTGCGGCGTCATGGCCGGCGTCGGTGCCGCTATCAACACCGGTGGCGTGGGCCGCGGGGACACCGTGGCCGTGTTCGGCTGCGGCGGCGTGGGCGATGCGGCCATCGCCGGGGCGAAGCTGGCCGGCGCCGCGAAGGTCATCGCCGTCGACATCGACGACCGCAAGCTGGAGTGGGCGACGGGCCTGGGCGCCACGCACACCGTGAACTCCAAGGAGACCGACGCGGTCGCCGCGATCAAGGAGCTCACCGGCGGGTTCGGCGTCGACGTCGCCATCGACGCGGTCGGCCACCCGGCGGTCTACCAGCAGGCCTTCGACGCCCGCGACCTCGCCGGCACCGTCGTCCTCGTCGGCGTCCCGAACCCGACCATGGAGATCACGCTGCCGCTGATCGACGTGTTCGGCCGCGGCGGTGCGCTGAAGTCCTCCTGGTACGGCGACTGCCTGCCCAGCCGCGACTTCCCGATGCTCATCGACCTGTACCTGCAGGGCCGCTTCGACCTCGACGCCTTCGTCTCCGAGACCATCGGCGTCGGCGACGTCGAGGCCGCGTTCGAGAAGATGCACCACGGCGACGTGCTGCGCTCGGTCGTGGTGTTCTGATGCCGGCCCGCATCGACAAGACGGTCATCAGCGGGGTCTTCAGCCTCGACGGCCAGGACTTCGACGTCGACAACAACGTCTGGCTGGTCGGCGACGACGAGACCGTGCTGGTCGTCGACGCCCCGCACGACGCCGCCCCCATCCTCGAGGCCATCGGCGGCCGCACGCTGGGCGCCATCGTGCTGACCCACGGGCACAACGACCACATCACCGCCGCGGTGGCGCTGCGCGAGGCCACCGGGGCGCCGATCTGGTTCCCGTCCGCCGACCGCATGCTGTGGGACGTCGTGCACCCCGACGCCGAGCCCGACCACGACCTCGTCGAGGGCACCACCTTCGACGTCGCGGGCACCCAGCTGGTCGCGATGCACACCCCGGGTCACTCCCCGGGCAGCACCTGCCTCTACGCCCCCGAGCTCGACACGGTGTTCACCGGCGACACCCTGTTCTGCGGTGGCCCCGGTGCCACCGGCCGCTCGTTCAGCGACAAGCCGACCATCCTGAACTCCATCCAGGAGCGGCTGCTGACGCTGCCCGGCGACACGGTGGTGAAGACCGGGCACGGCGACGACACCACCGTCGCCGCCGAGGTCGACAACATCCACTGACGGGCGCCTGACGTGGACGCACCCCGGGCCCGCATCGGCACCTCGGGGTGGAGCTACGACCACTGGGACGGCGTCCTCTACCCACCGGGGACGCCGTCCCGCGACCGGCTGGCGCACTACGAGGCCGAGTTCGACACCGTCGAGCTGAACGCCTCGTTCTACCGCTGGCCGCGCGACACCACGTTCGCCGGCTGGCGGCAGCGCCTCCCGCCGGGCTTCGCGATGAGCGTCAAGGCCGCCCGCGGCCTCACCCACGCCAAGCGGCTGTACGACCCCGGGACCTGGATCGGCCGCATGGCCGCCGGCTGGCACGAGCTCGCCGACCGGCGCGGCGTGCTGCTGGTGCAGCTGCGCCCCGACCACGAGCGCGACGACGACCGCCTGGCCTGGTTCCTGGGCCACCTGCCCCCGTGGCTGCGGGTCGCCGTCGAGCTGCGGCACCCCACCTGGCAGCACGAGGACGTGTTCGACCTGCTCGCCCGGCACGGCGCCGCCTACTGCGTGGTCAGCGGCGCGGGCATCCCCTGCGTGCTGCGGGTGACCGCGCCGTTCGCCTACGTGCGCTGGCACGGGCCCGACCACGAGCACCTCTACGCCGGCTCCTACCCCGACGCCGACCTGCACTGGTGGGCCGACCGGATCCGCGAGTGGCGGGGCACCGAGGTCTTCGGCTACTTCAACAACGACGGCGAGGGCCACGCTGTCCGCAACGCCCGCCGCCTGCGCGAACTGCTCGCGTGAGGACTGCCGGTACTGTTGGTCGTGTGCCTCGCGGTGATGGACGGCTGACGCACGACCTCGACCCCCAGGACGCCGGACCCCAGGACGCCTGCGGCGTCTTCGGTGTCTGGGCACCGGGGGAGGAGGTCGCCAAGCTCACCTACTTCGGTCTGTACGCCCTCCAGCACCGCGGTCAGGAGGCGGCGGGCATCGCGGTGTCCGACGGCGCCTCCGTCGTGGTCTACAAGGACCTCGGCCTGGTCAGCCAGGTCTTCGACGAGTCGACGCTCTCCAGCCTGCACGGCTTCCTCGCCGTCGGGCACACCCGGTACTCCACGACCGGCGCCTCCACCTGGGAGAACGCCCAGCCCACCTTCCGCACCACGGGCGGGGGCAGCGGCATCGCGCTGTGCCACAACGGCAACCTGGTGAACACCGCCGAGCTGGCCAGCCGCGCCGCCGACGAGGGGGTGTCGGGGGCGTTCTCGGCCACCACCGACTCCGACATCGTCACCGCGCTCATCGCCGCCAAGCAGGACCTCTCGGTCGAGGCCGCCGCGATGCAGGTGCTGCCCGCCCTGCGCGGCGCGTTCAGCTTCACCTTCATGGACGAGACCACCCTCTACGCCGCCCGCGACGCCCAGGGCGTGCGCCCGCTGGTGCTCGGGCGGCTCGAGCGCGGGTGGGTCGTGGCCAGCGAGACCGCCGCCCTGGACATCGTCGGCGCCTCCTACGTGCGCGAGGTCGAGCCCGGCGAGCTCATCGCCATCGACGAGGACGGGCTGCGCTCCCAGCACTTCGCCCCCGCCGAGCCCAAGGGTTGCGTGTTCGAGTACGTCTACCTCGCCCGCCCCGACACCACGATCTCCGGCCGCGGGGTGCACGCCGCCCGGGTCGAGATCGGCCGGCGGCTGGCCCGCGAGCACCCGGTCGAGGCCGACCTGGTCATCCCCGTCCCCGAGTCGGGCACCCCGGCCGCGGTCGGCTACGCCGAGGCCTCGGGCATCCCCTACGGGCTGGGCCTGGTCAAGAACTCCTACGTGGGCCGCACGTTCATCCAGCCCAGCCAGACCATCCGCCAGCTGGGCATCCGGCTCAAGCTCAACCCGCTGCGCGACGTCATCCGCGGCAAGCGCCTGGTCGTCGTCGACGACTCGATCGTGCGCGGGAACACCCAGCGGGCACTGGTGCGCATGCTGCGCGAGGCCGGGGCGGTCGAGGTGCACGTGCGCATCGCCTCGCCCCCGGTGAAGTGGCCGTGCTTCTACGGCATCGACTTCGCCAGCCGCGCCGAGCTGGTCGCCAACGGCCTGGACACCGACGGCGTGCGCGCCTCGATCAACGCCGACTCGCTGGGCTACGTCAGCGAGGCCGGCATGGTCGCGGCCACCGAGCAGCCGGCCACCCGGCTGTGCTCGGCCTGCTTCACCGGCGACTACCCGATCCCGCTGGGCGAGCCCGAGGTCCTGGGCAAGCACGTGCTCGAGGGCATCACCAAGCGCACGCTGCCGGTGCTCGACGACGTCGACCGCGAGGCCGCCCGCGCCGTGAGCGGCTGGACCGGCCAGCAGGCCGGCAGCCCCAGCGTGGCCGGCGGCGCCGACGACGCCCTCACCCGCCCGTGAGCGGGTTCACCTACGCCGGGTCCGGCGTCGACATCGACGCCGGCGAGCGCGCCGTCGCCCTCATGAAGGGTGCGGTCGAGGCCACCAACCGCCCCGAGGTGGTCGGCGGCCTCGGTGGCTTCGCGGGGCTGTTCGCGCTGGACACCCAGAAGTACCGCACGCCGCTGCTGGCGTCGTCCACCGACGGCGTGGGCACCAAGATCGCGCTGGCCCGCGAGCTGGACCGGCACGACACCGTCGGCATCGACCTGGTGGCCATGTGCGTCGACGACCTCGTCGCCTGCGGGGCCGAGCCGCTGTTCCTGCAGGACTACGTGGCCTGCGGGAAGGTCGTGCCCGAGCGCATCGCCGCGATCGTCACCGGCATCGCCACCGGGTGCCGCCTGGCCGGTGCCTCGCTGGTCGGCGGCGAGACCGCCGAGCACGGCGACCTCATGGGCGCCGACGAGTACGACCTGGCCGCCACCGCGGTCGGCGTCGTCGAGGCCGACGCGGTGCTGGGCCCCGAGCGGGTGCGCGAGGGCGACGTCGTGGTGGCCATGGCCTCCTCGGGCTTCCATTCCAACGGCTACTCCCTGGTGCGCCGGGTGGTCGCCGAGGCGGGCCTGGACCTGCGCTCCACCCCGGCCGGCCTCGACCGCGAGCTGGGCGCCACCCTGCTCGAGCCGACGCGCATCTACGCCCTCGACTGCCTCGCACTGGTCGCCGAGCTCGGGGTCGCGCAGGTGCACGCCTTCGCGCACATCACCGGCGGCGGGCTGGCCGGCAACGCCGCCCGCGTCGTCCCCGACGGGCTGGTCGCCGAGCTCGACCGCAGCACGTGGGCCCTGCCGGCCGCGGTGCACCTGCTGGAGTCGCACGGCGTGCCGCGCGCAGAGTCCGAGCGCGCCTTCAACTGCGGCGTCGGCATGGTCGCCGCCGTCGCCCCCGAGGCTGCTGACCGCACGGTCGCCCTGCTCACCGCGCGCGGCGTGCCCGCCTGGGTCGCGGGCACGGTCGGACGGCGGTCGGACGCCGACGCGCCCGCTGCCCACCTGGTGGGCGACTACCGCTGAGGCAGCACGACAGCACCGCCGTCCTGGCGGGACGGCGGTGCTCGTGGTGGTGCGGTGGTGCGGTCCAGCTGGGTCGACGACCCACGCGGATCAGCGGCTGGCGACCCAGCCGTCGTCCGAGTCGTCGTCGTCGATCCATCGCGAGGCGATGTCGTCCTCGTCGTCGTCCTTGGGCCCGCGGGCCGGGAAGGACGACGGCTGACCACCGAGTTCCCGCTGCAGCGCAGTCAGGTCGGTGGTGGGTGAGCTGTACTTGAGCTCACGGGCCACGCGTGTCTGCTTGGCCTTCGCTCGGCCGCGCCCCATGGCTCGACCCCCTCGTTACGGAGTGGCGGCCGTCCAGCGCTGGGCTTGGACGGCCCGACTGGCGACCCCGACTGAGTGATTGTGTCCGCCGACGAGCTTACGTCACGGATCGGGGCTCGGCACACGTCCTCGTCGCGAGTCCCCCGGACGGGCAGGTCAGGCGGCCTGGCCGTGATCGGGGTCTCAGCGTGTCCCGGGCAACCGGATGGCCGAGAGCCGGCCCACGGAGCGCATCCGTTCCTCGGCCAGGCGGTCGGCGGCCACGGCCGGGGTGACCCCCTCGGCGTCGGCGGCGGCGAAGACCCGGAGGGCCACGTCGAAGATGGTCGCGGCGTTGGCCTCGGCCCGGGCGAAGTCGAAGCCGTGCCGCTCGTCCTCCACCTGGATGACCCCGCCGGCGTTCACCAGGTAGTCGGGGGCGTAGAGGATGCCCCGGTCGGCCAGCAGCTGCGCGGTGCCGTCGTGCACGAGCTGGTTGTTGGCACCGCCGCACACGACCTCCGCGGGCAGGACGGCGACGGTGGCGTCGTCGAGCGCGCCGCCCAGGGCACAGGGGGCGTAGACGTCGTGCGGGGTGCGCACCAGCTCGGCGGTGTCGGCCACGGCGCGGGCGGCGGGGTGCTTGGCGAGCACCCGCTCGACCGCGGCCGCGTCGACGTCGGTGACCACCACGGAGGCGCCGTCCTCGACCAGCGAGTCGACCAGCCACGACCCGACCTTGCCGACGCCGGCGACCGCGACCGTCCGCCCCGCCAGCGACGGTGTGCCCCAGCGGTGCTGCGCCGCGGCCCGCATGCCCTGGAAGACGCCGTACGCGGTGAGCACCGAGGAGTCGCCGCACCCGCCGCGGGCCAGCGAGCGGCCGTGGGCGTAGCGGGTCTCGCGGGCCACGACGTCGAGGTCGGCGTTGGAGGTGCCGACGTCGCAGGCGGTGAGGTAGCGCCCGCCGAGGGACTCGACGAACCGGCCGTAGGCGCGCAGCAGCGCCTCGGTCCTGTGCCGCGCGGGGTCCCCGATGACCACGCCCTTGCCGCCGCCGAGGTCGAGCCCGGCCAGGCTGTTCTTGTAGGCCATCGCCTTCGAGAGGGCCAGCGCGTCGGCGACGGCCTCGGCCTCGGAGGCGTAGGGGAAGAAGCGGGTGCCGCCCAGGGCCGGCCCGAGGGCGGTCGAGTAGATCGCGATGACCGCCCGCAGCCCGGACTCCTCGTCGGTGCAGAAGACCACTTGCTCGTGCCCGGAGCCGAAGACGTCCACGTCGCAGAGCCTACGAGCCCCCGGCATGACAGGCTGGTGCGTCGAGCAGGAGCCACCGAGGAGGACGAGGGTGCGGGAGACCGAGCGGGTGTCCGACCTCGTCGCCGGGCTGCGGCTGGACCGCACCAGCTCCGTGCCGCTGTACCGCCAGGTCGCCCGGTTCCTCGAGCAGGGCATCGCCTCGGGCCGGCTGCCGCCGGGCACCCGGCTGGACAACGAGGTCGCCCTGGCCGACTCCCTCGGGCTCTCCCGGCCGACCCTGCGCCAGGCGATGCGCTACCTCGTCGAGCAGGGCCTCATCGTGCGCCGGCGCGGGGCGGGCACCCGGGTGGGCTCGCCCCTGCGGTTGCCCCCGCCGGAGCCGACGAGCAGCTACGACGAGCTGGTGCGCGCCGACGAGGACCCAGCCACCCGCGTGCTGTCGCACACCACCGGACCGGCCGACCCCGGCACCGCCCGTGCGCTGGGCATCCCGGCGGGGGCGGACGCGGTGACCGTCGTCCGGCTGCGGGCCGTGCGCGGCGCGCCGATCGCCCGGCTGACCAACTGGGTGCGCGCGGGGTTGCTCGACCTCGACGACGCCGAGCTGGAGCGCACCGGCCTCTACGCGCTGATCCGGGCCGCGGGCCTGGAGATGCGCACGGCCCGGCAGGTCATCGGCGCGCGCCCGGCCACCCCCGAGGAGGCCGAGCTGCTCGACACCCCGCCGGGGGCGATCCTGCTCACGATGGAGCGCACCTCCTACGACCGGCACGGCACCCCGGTCGAGCACGGCCAGCACGTCTACGTGGCCGACCGGTACTCCTTCGAGATGAGCCTGCTGACCCCCTGAGCGCGGACCAGACATACTCGTCCACTGGTATGCCCGCTCTGCAGGAGGAAGTCCCACCCATGCGCATCACCCGATCTGCCCGCGCGCTCGCCGTCGCCGGCACCCTCGCCGGCGTCCTGGCCCTCAGCGCCTGCAGCGGCACCGGGCGGGAGGACACCTCCGGCGACGCCGCCGGCGCCGACCTCGACATCGCCGTCATCACCCACGGCGCCCCCGGTGACTCGTTCTGGGACGTCGTCCGCTCCGGCGCCGACCAGGCCGGCGAGGACCTCGGCGTCACGGTCGACTACAACAGCGACCCCGACCCGACCCGGCAGGCCGAGCTGATCGACAACGCCGTGTCCCAGGGCGTCGACGGCATCGTCGTCTCCATGGCCAACCCCGACGGCCTGCGCGACTCGGTCGAGGCCGCGGTCGCCGCCGGCATCCCGGTCATCACGATCAACTCCGGGCAGGGCCGCTCGGCCGAGTTCGGCGCGATCACCCACGTCGGCCAGGACGAGACCACCGCCGGCGAGGCGGTCGGCGCCCGGCTGAACGAGGAGGGCCAGACCGGCAAGGTCCTGTGCGTCATCCACGAGGCCGGCAACATCGGCCTGGAGGACCGCTGCTCGGCGGTCGCCTCGACCTACGCCGGCGAGGTGGAGAACCTGCAGGTCGACGGCACCGACACCGCCCAGGTGCAGGACACCATCCTGTCCAAGCTGCAGTCGGACCCGAGCGTGGGCACGGTCCTCGCGCTGCAGGGCCAGGTCGCGGTCGCCGCGGTCGCGGCCCAGGGCGACGCGGGCACCTCGGCCCAGATCGACACCTTCGACATCTCCTCCGACGTGCTCGACGCGATCACCGCCGGCGACATCACCTTCGCCGTCGACCAGCAGCCCTACCTGCAGGGCTACCTGCCGGTCTCGTTCCTGCAGCTCTACGCGACCAACGGCAACGTCGTCGGCGGTGGCCAGCCGGTCAACTCCGGCCCGGCCTTCGTCACCTCGGACAACGCCGCCGACGTCGCCCGGTACGCCGCCAACGGCACCCGATGACCACAGCCGTCCCGACCCGGGCCACCACCCGGGTGCTCCGCCGGCCCGAGGTCGGGGCGGCCGTCGCGGCGCTCGCCGTGCTGGTGTTCTTCACCGTCGTCGCCGACCAGTTCCTCACGCCCTCGGGCGTCGGCACGTGGCTGAACTCGGCGTCCCGCTTCGGGATCATGGCCGTGGCGGTGGCGATGCTCATGATCGGCGGCGAGTTCGACCTCTCCGCCGGTGCGATGACGGGGGCCACGGGCCTGCTCGTCGGGGTCGCCACCACCGGCTACGGGCTCAACGTGTGGGTCGCCGTCCTGGTCGCCCTGGTCGTCGCGCTGGCCATCGGCGCGCTCAACGGGGTGCTCGTCGTCCGCACCGGCCTGCCCAGCTTCATCGTCACCCTGGGCACCTTCTTCGTGCTGCAGGGCATCGACCTGGCGCTGGTCAAGCTGGTCTACGGCCAGGTCGCCGTCCAGGGGTTCGCCGACGTGCCCCACGTCGACTCGGTGCGGCCGCTGTTCGGCGGGGGCTTCTCCCTCGGCGGGGCCAGCATCTCGGTGTCGGTGCTGTGGTTCCTGGCGGTCACCGCCGTGGCCACGCTGGTGCTGCTGCGCACCCGGGCCGGAAACTGGGTGTTCGCCGTCGGCGGGGCGCAGACCAGCGCCCGGGCCACCGGGGTGCCGGTGGCCCGCACGAAGGTGGGGCTGTTCATGACGACGGCCGGGGCGGGGTGGCTGGTCGGCATGATCAGCCTGTTCCAGAGCTCGACCGTGCAGAGCTCGACCGGCGTGGGCGACGAGTTCGTGTACATCATCTGCGCCGTCGTCGGCGGGTGCCTGCTCACCGGTGGCTACGGGTCGGCGGTGGGCGCGGCGCTGGGCGCGCTGATCTACGGCATGACCCGGCAGGGCGTGGTCTACGCCGGCTGGGACAGCAACTGGCTCTACGCCTTCCTGGGCGTGATGCTGCTGGCTGCCGTGCTGGTCAACAACGCGGTGCGGGTGCGGGCGGAGCGGCTGCGGTGAGCGCCCCGCTGATCGAGGTGACCGACCTGGGCAAGACCTACGGGTCGGTCGTGGCGCTGCGCGGGGTCACCACGACCGTGCGGGCCGGCGAGGTGACGTGCGTGCTCGGTGACAACGGTGCCGGCAAGTCCACGTTCATCAAGATCCTGTCCGGGGCGCACCAGCACACCGAGGGCACCTACCGCGTGGACGGGGTCGAGCAGCACATGACCAGCCCGCGCGACGCCCTGGCCCTGGGCATCGCGACGGTCTATCAGGACCTCGCCGTCGTCCCGCTCATGCCGGTCTGGCGCAACTTCTTCCTGGGCTCCGAGCCGCGCCGCGGCCCGCTGCGCCTGCTCGACGTCGACCTCATGAAGCGGACCACGCACGAGGAGATGGCCGCCATGGGCATCTCCCTGCGGGACGTCGACCAGCCCATCGGCACCCTCTCCGGGGGCGAGCGGCAGTGCGTGGCCATCGCGCGGGCAGTGCACTTCGGCGCCCGCGTGCTGATCCTCGACGAGCCCACGGCCGCCCTGGGCGTCACCCAGTCCGGTGTGGTGCTGCGCTACGTCGCGCGGGCCCGCGAGCGGGGCCTGGGGGTCGTGTTCATCACCCACAACCCGCACCACGCCTACCCGGTGGGGGACCGCTTCCTGGTGCTGCGCCGGGGGCAGAGCATCGCCGACCGCGCGAGGGCCGAGCTGACCCGCGAGGAGCTGGTCGAGCTCATGTCCGGCGGGGGCGAGCTCGACGCGTTGGCCCACGAGCTGGAGCGAGATCCGCTCGTCGACTGAAGTCGTGCTCAAGGTCGGACCGGGCCGTGTCGATGGAACAGGGACAGACGGAACGGGCCGACGGTTCGTGACGGACTGGTCCAGGCTGCCCCGGCGTGTTGCGCATGTGACTGGTGGGGCTGGTGGGACAGTCCATCGGCTCCTCCGCCATCCCTCTTCCCCAGGGAGCGCACCATGTCGCAGCGCCCGCTGCGTGCCACCCTCGTGGCTGCCCTCGCGGCCTCCACGGTCCTGCTCGGCGCCGGTCCGGCCTTCGCCGTCCCCGCGGCGCCGGGCAACCCGAGCGACGGCGAGCTGACCGCGGCGCAGGCCGCCCAGGACGCGGCCGCGGCCGAGGTCGGGCGCATCGCCGGTCTGGTGGCCGGCGCCCAGGCGCAGCTGGAGCAGGCGTCGGTGCAGGCCGAGTCGGCCGGCATCGCCTACGAGGCCGCCCAGGAGGCCCTGGGCATCGCCCAGGCCGCGGCGGACCAGACCGCGACTGCCCTCGCCGTGGCCACCGACCAGGTGACCGCGTCGCAGGCCCGCATCTCGGCGTTCTCCCGGGACACCTACATGAACGGCGCCACGCTGACCACCGCGGTGGTGCTGCTGGACGCCCGCGGACCGGGCGAGCTGGTCGAGCGCGCCGCGATGCTGGAGTGGGTGGCCGACAACCAGGTCGACGTCCTGGGCGAGCTCGAGGTCGCGCAGGTGGCCCAGGCCAACGCCGACTCCGCAGCCCGGCAGGCGCTGGACCAGCAGGCGGCCGCCGAGCAGGCCGCGGCCGACGCCAAGAGCGCCGCGGACTCGCAGGTCGCCGCCCAGCAGGCCGCGGTCGCGCAGGTGAGCGCGGAGAAGACGAGCTACGAGGCCCAGCTGCAGGCCGCGCAGATCCAGCTGCTGTCCCTGCAGGGGGCCCGCAACGCCTACCAGGCGTGGCTGGACCAGAAGGCCGCCGAGGAGGCCGCGGCCGCCCGGGCGCAGCAGCAGGCGGCCGCCGCCGCTGCGGCGGCCGCGGCCGCGGCCCGGCAGGCCCCGCCGCCGCCGACCTCGGTCGGCGGGGACGGCGGCGGTGGCGGTGGCGGTGGCTACGTGCTGCCGGCGGCGGGGCGCACCAGCAGCTGCTTCGGGTCGCGCTGGGGCACCACGCACAACGGGGTCGACATCGCCGCCCCCATCGGGACGCCGGTCTACGCCGCGACGTCGGGCACCGTGCAGCGGGCCGGTGCGGCCACCGGTTTCGGCCAGGCGGTCTACGTCCGCGGCGACGACGGCGCGGTCACCGTCTACGGCCACGTCAGCCGCTACTACGTCCGGGCCGGTGAGCGGGTCTCGGCGGGCGAGCAGATCGCCGACGTCGGCAACGAGGGCCAGTCCACCGGCCCGCACCTGCACTTCGAGGTGCACCCCAACGGTGCCATGTACAGCGGTGCGGTCGACCCCGTGCCGTGGATGTCGGCCCGCGGGGTGAGCATCCGCGGCTGCTGACGCCGACCGGGTCGCTGGGCCCGCCGGGTCAGCTGGTCGCCGTGGCGCTGGGCTCGGCGGCGTCGATGCCGCAGGTGGAGGACAGGTAGTCCTGCAGCTCCGTCTGGTCCTGGGCCGCGGTGGTCTGCAGCGCGCCGAACGCGGTGGCGAACTGCTGCTGCCCCTCGGGGGTGGTCAGGTCGACACCCTGGACCGCGGTGGCGGCGGTGTCGAGGGCGCCGGTGAAACGGGTCCACGCGTCGCTGATCTCGGCCGGGGGCTCGATGCCCTGCAGGCGCTCGGACGCCTGCGCGAGCAGGGTCGGGATGGCCGTCGGGTCGTCGCCGGCGCTGCTGAACGCCGACTCCAGGTCGGCGAACGCCGAGGTGGTGTCGCTGCAGAACGCGGCGGTGTCGGCGTCCAGGTCACCGGAGGACTGCTCCGCCGAGGAGGGCGCGGCCGAGGTCGAGGTGGCCGACGAGGTCGCCGCGGTGTCGTCGGAGCCACCGCTGCACGCGGTGAGCAGGGCCAGGGCGGCACTGCCGGCGACGACGGTCTTCACGGGGGTGGTCAGGCGCATGGCGGTGAGGCTACGGACACCGCGCTGCCCGGCGGGGCGACCACCGGGCAGCGCGGTTCGGCTGACGGGTCGTCAGCTGGTGGCCGGGGCGCTCCCGGTCGGCAGGTCGCAGTTGGCGTCCACGTAGGCGCTGACCTCCTCCTGTGCGGCCGAGGCGGTGTCCTCGAGCCCGGAGAAGGCCTCGGTGAAGGCCTGCTGACCCTCGGGGGTGGTGAGGTCGAGGCCCTGGACGTCCTGCACGGCCTGGGCCAGGGTGTCGGTCAGGGTGCCCCAGGAGTCGGCGATCTCGGCCGGCGGCTCGATGGAGCTGAGCTGGTCGGAGGCCTGCGCGAAGATCGACGGCAGGGCCGAGGGGTCGGTGGTCCCGGTGACGCCGTCGAGCTCGCTGAACGCGGCTTCGGCGTCGGCGCAGAACTCGGCGGCCGCAGGGTCGGTGGCCTCGGCGCCCTCGTCGGCGGCGGAGCTGGACGCCGCGGACGACGGCGAGCTCGCGGTGGAGTCGTCGGAACCGCCGCCGCAGGCGGTCAGCAGGGCCAGGGCGGCACTGCCGGCGACGACGGTCTTCAAGGGGGTGGTCAGGCGCATGCGCGCAGGTTACGGAACCGCTGCGGGGCAGCGGTCGACCCTCAGCTGGTCGGCGAGGCCCCGTCGTCGGCGCAGTTGGCGTCGGTCCAGTCCTCGAGGGCGTCCTCGGCGGGCTGAGCGGTCGGCTGGAGCTGGGCGTAGGCGTCCTGGAACGCCTGCTGGCCCTCGGGGGTGGTGAGGTCGTTGGCGGCGGCGGCCTGGGCCAGCTGGTCGTAGGCGTCGCGCAAGGTCTGCACGTCACCGGCGATGGCCGCCGGCGGGTCGAGGGCGTCGATGGCGTCGACCACCTGCGGGAGGATGGTGACCAGGCCCTCGGGGCCGGCGGCGTCGAGCTCGTCGTCGAACCCGTCGAGGCTCTGCTCGGCCTCGGTGCAGAACGTCGCGGTCTGGTCGTCGCCCGCCCCCGTGCTGGTCTCCGCCGAGCTCGAGCTGGTCTGCTCGGCCGAGGTGCCCGCGCTCGTCGCCGCCGCGGAGTCGTCGTCGGAGCCGCCGCAGGCGGCGAGGCCCAGCAGGGCCGTGGCGGACAGGGCGGCCAGTGCCGGTCGCATGCGCATGGCGACGACGCTAGCGGGGGTGGGCGATCCGCGCCCGGCTACGGTCGTCGGCGTGGACGCCCCGGTCGACCCCCGCCGCAGCTGGTCGTTGCCTGCGCCGGGCGAGCTGGCCCGCACCGCCGAGCCCGAGCCGCTGGTGACCCGGGTGCTGGCGCCCAACCCGTCGCCGATGACCCTCGACGGCACCAACACCTACGTGGTCGGCGCGCCGGGCAGCGGCCAGGTCGTCGTGGTCGACCCCGGGCCCGACGACCCCGCGCACCTGGCCGCGGTGGCCGAGGTGCTGGCCGCCCGCGACGCCGAGGTCGTCGGTGTGCTGGTCACCCACCACCACGGCGACCACGCCGAGGCGGCCCTGCCCTGGGCCGCTCGCTTCGGCGTGCCGGTGGCGGCGGGCAGTCGTGAGGTCACCGGGCCTGGGGGGCGGGTGCTCGAGGACGGGGACACGGTCGCCCTCGCGGGGACGACGCTGTCGGTGGTCGCGACGCCCGGTCACACCCGGGACCACCTGGCCTTCCGCACCGAGACCGGGTCGGTGCTGGTGGGGGACCACGTGCTGGGGCGCGGCACGTCGGTGGTGACGCACCCCGAGGGCGACGTGCTGGCCTACCTGGACTCGCTGCGGCGGGTGCACCGGCTGGGGCCGGCGGCGCTGTACTGCGGGCACGGGCCCGAGCTGACCGAGGACGTCGGCGCCGTGCTCGAGTTCTACGCCGCGCACCGCGCCCACCGGGAGTGGCAGCTGCTCGACGCCCTGCTCTCGGGTGCGCGGACCGTGGCCGAGCTGGTGGCGCACGTCTACGCCGAGGTGCCGCGGGCGGTGTGGCCGGCGGCCGAGCAGTCGACCCGGGCCACGCTGGCCAAGCTGTCGGCGACCGGCCAGGTGGTGCGCGGGGCCGGTGACAGCTGGCGGGTGGCGTGACCACGGACCTCCGCACCGCCCCGCCCGGGTTCCTGGCCGCGGACGACGTCGTCGACCTCGGGCACCCGGCGGTGCAGGCCGTGCGCTGGTCCTTGGCGCACGACCGTCCCGACGACGTCACCTACGCCCGCAGGGCCTTCGAGCACGTGCGTGATCGGGTCGACCACTCCTACGACGTGGCCGACCCGCGGGTGACGGTGCGCGCTTCGGAGGTGGCCGAGGCCGGTGTCGGGCTCTGCTACGCGCAGTCGCACCTGCTCGTCGCCCTGCTGCGGGCGCACGGGGTGCCGGCCGGTCTCTGCTACCAGCGGCTGGCCGCCCCCAGCGGCGGCCACGTCGTGCACGGGCTGGTCGCGGTGTCGGTGGCCGGTCGCTGGCACCGGCTCGACCCGCGGGGGACCGACGTGGCGTTCGACCTGGTCCGGGAAGCACTCGTGTACACCCCGGACCCCGCCCGGGGCGAGCGCGACGTCGTCGGGGTGTTCACGTCGCCCCCGGAGGAGGTGCTCTCCCCGCTGCGTGGTGTGGACGACGTGCTCCGCGCCGGGTTGGCCACCGACCTGCCCGACCGACCGGGCTCCGCGGGCGAGTCGGACGTCCCCTGAGGCGAGCCGCTGACCACCGGGCCAGCTGGTCCGCAGCAGCTCGAGGGCACGCAGGTGGCGCGAGCGGGTGGGCGTCAGAACGGCGGCGGGTCCTGGTCGTCGTCCGGTGCGTCGGTGGTGGGCCAGAGGGGGAGGCCTGCGGCGGCGCGGGCGAGGGCGGCGTCGAGGTCGGCGTCGATCTGTGCGGCGAGGCGGGCGCGTTCGGCGGCAGCTGCTCGTCGGGTGGCGCGTTCGGCTGGGGTGGGGGTGCGGTAGCGCTTCGGGATGGGGCCGAGCAGCTCGATGACGTGGTCGACCTCGGTGCCGACGTGTGCTTCGGCCAGGGTGGTTGGTCGGGTGGTGCGGGTTGGGCCACCGGGTGGGGTGACGTGGAGGGTGCCGTCGGGGTCCATGGCGAAGTGCCAGCCTTCGGCGTGGGTCTTGAGGCGGTGGTGGTGGCGGCACAGGCAGACCAGGTTGGTGATGCAGGTGGGTCCGCCGTGGTGGGGGTCGTGGTGGTCGTAGGGGATGACGTGGTCGAGGTCGGCGTACTCGGCGGGGCGGTGGCAGCCGGGGAAGCGGCAGTGCTGGTCGCGGGCCTTGATGAAGCGGATCTGGGCGGGGGTGGGGGTGTAGCGGTCGATGGCGGGTGGTGGGCCCAGGCCGGTGCCGCGGCGGAGGGCGGCGCGGGCTTCGGTGAGGGTGGTGAGGGCGCGCAGTCGGCCGGTGGCGTCGACGATCTGGAACCAGACGTTGCCCGTGAGCTGGCCGCCGCCCGTGCGGCCGGGGGTTCCGGTGCGGAGGAGGGCGTCGACGCGGGCGAGGAGGTCGGCGACGGCGACGGGGGACACCGGTAGCCCACCGATGGCGCCCACGCCCGACCCGCAGACCCTGAGGTCGTCGGGGTCGTCGGGGTCGTCGGGGTCGCGTGTGCCCGGGTCTTCGCTGCTGGCCGCGGTCGGCGTCGGTGCGGTGCCGAGGGGGCCTTCGTGGTCGAGGTCGGCGAGGTCGGCGCGCAGGTTGAGGTTCCAGCGGGCGGCGGCGACGTCGTCGGGGAGGGCCTGCCAGGGGCGGGTGATGAGCTGGTGGTGGGCGTGGGTGCGCAGGACGCCGATGGGGCGGCGGTCGCCGTTGCGTTTCATGGTGGCGGCCATGGCGTCGATGACGGTCTGCATCTGGGCGGCGTGGTCGGCGTCGAGGTGGTCGCTGCGGAAGGTGGCCAGGCCGTCGCCGGTGCCCACCGTGGTGGTGTTCTGCTTGGCTCGGCGGCGTTCGGCGCGGCGCTCGGCTTCGGCGGGGTCGGCGGCGATGAGCACGCCGGCGACGCGGTCGGCCAGAGGTGTGGGGCCGATGCCCTCAGCGATCCAGGCCAGGCCTTGGTGGGCGGCGTGGTCGACGACGTCGTCGGGCAGGGCGCCGCCGGCGGAGTGCTTGCGGTGGGCGAGGGTGTCGACCAGCACGGTGGCGCGGCGGACGTCGATGCGGCCTTCGGCCAGGGCGGCCCAGACCTGGGGGAGCTGGTCGACCAGGGCGCGTTGCTTGCCCACCAGGGTGGCTGCCGAGCTGGTGGCGATGCCCAGCACGACGGCGACTTCGTCGGCGACCCAGTCATCGGCGGCCCTGTCATCGGCGGGCCTGTCGTCGGCATGGTCGGCGGCGCCGGGGAGTGCGGTGGTGCCGGGTTGGAGGGCGGCCAGGCGGGTGATGGCGGCGGCCTGCAGGGCGTGCAGTTCGGCCTGGGCCTCGGCGACGTCGCGCAGCACGGCGTGGATGCCGGCGCGGTCGGCGTGGTCGACCAGCAGCTCGGAGAGCCGGGTCGGGCGGTGGATCGCCTCGTCGGGGTAGCCAGCGGCGACCTGGGCCAGGCGTTCTGCTTCCAGGACGGCGGCGCGGGCGGCGGCGGAGGCGTAGACCTCGACCTGGCCGATGCCCAGGGTGAGGCCGAACCGGCTGCCGACCACCATGCCCACCACCGTGCCGTCCACCGTCATCACCCCCTCCACGCTACTCGAACACCTGTACGAACAATACCGCGCCGAGACGACGCGAGCAAGAGGTATCCGCAGCTCAGCGGCGTGTCCACAGGCTCGCGGAGGGCGCGGCGAAGAGTGTCGGTGGGTGGGTGCACCATGGCGCGCGGAGCGGGCTGCGGGTGGGCCCACGTGCCACACTCGGGCATGGTGTTCTGGGTCTGCGTCGCCGGCGTCCTCCTCGCGCTGCTCGCGGTGAGCTGGTGGATGGACCGCGCGGTCCGGCGCCGCGGGTCGGCGGTGACCCACTCGGCCGACATCTGGTTCCAGGCCCGCGAGAGCCGGCGGGACGCCGAGATCCTGGGCAACCCGCTGAACCAGGACGTGTCGTGGAGCAGCTGGAGCCGGCGCAGCAATCGTCGGTAGGGCGTGCCACGCTGCCGGGGTGAGCGTGCACAGCGAGGTGCCGGTCGTCCGGGCCGCCGACAGCGAAGCCGACCAGCGGCGCGTGGCCGGGGCCCTGGCCGCCCGCGGCATCGGTCGGGGGGAGCGGGTCGTGGTGTCGGCCGCGGCGTCGCCGGCGCTGCTGGCCGCCGTCCTCGGGGCGCTGCGCAGCGGCGTCGTCCCCGTCGTGCTCGACCCCGCGCTGCCGGCCGCCGAGCGGGCCGAGCTCGTCGCCGACGCCGATCCCGCGCTCGACCTGGGGGACGACCCGGCCCAGCTGCTGGGTGAGGCGATGGCCGAGCTGACGCCGTTCCCGCTGGCCCGGCCGATGCACTACACGTCGGGCACCACCGGGCGCCGCAAGGGCGTGTGGTCCGGTGTCCTCGCCGACGACGACGCGCGGGCGCTGGCCGGCGAGGAGATCGAGCTCTGGGGGTTCGGGCCGGCCGACCGGCACCTCGTCCTCTCCCCGCTGCACCACTCCGCGCCGCTGCGGTTCGCCACCCACACGCTGCTGGCCGGGGGAGAGGTGCTGCTGCCCGGTCCGTTCGACGCCGCCCGGGCCGCCCGGGTCATCACCGAGCTGCGCCCGACCACGACGTTCTGCGTGCCCACCCACCTGCAACGACTGCTGCGCGAGGACGTCGACTGGTCCAGCTTCCGCGTGCTGGCCCACGCCGGCGCCCCCTGCCCCGAGCCCACCAAGCGCGCTGTGGTCGCCGCGCTGCCGGCGGGCGCCGTCCACGAGTTCTACGGCTCGACCGAGGCGCAGTTCACCGTCTGCACCACCGACGACTGGCTGGCCCACCCCGGCAGCGTGGGTCGCGCCCGCCCGGGCCGCACCCTCACCACCGACGGGCGAGGGCAGCTGTGGTGCGCGGTGCCGCCGTGGGCCCGGTTCGAGTACTGGCGCGCGCCCGACAAGACGGCGCAGGCGTGGGACGGCGACCGCGTGACCGTCGGCGACCTCGGTCGGGTCGACGCCGACGGCACCGTCTGGCTCGACGGGCGCCGCGAGGACCTGGTGATCTCCGGCGGGGTCAACGTCTACCCGGCCGAGGTGGAGGCCGCCCTCGACGCCCACCCCGGCGTCGTCGAGTCCGCCGTCTTCGGTGTCCCCGACGACGAGTGGGGCCAGCGCGTGGTCGCCGCCTACGTGGGGACGGCGACCCCCGACGACCTGGCCGCCTGGGCGCGCGAGCACCTCTCCCCGGCCAAGCGGCCCAAGTCCGCCCACCCCCTCGACGAGCTGCCGCGCACGTCCACCGGCAAGGTCCGCCGGCTCGACCTGCCGGGTGTCCTGGGCCTGTGAGCAGCTACGACGTCCTCGTCGTCGGCGCGGGGTCGGCCGGGTGCGCGCTGGCCGCGCGGCTGGTCGACGCCGGCCGCACCGTGCTGCTGCTGGAGGCCGGCGCCGACCACCGCCGTCCCGAGGACTTCCCGGCCACCCTCCGCGACGCCGCCACCATGGGCGCCGCCGTGCCGGGGCACCCGGCGAACTGGGACCTCACCGGTGAGCTGGTCGACGGCCTGCGCTGGCCGGTGCCCCGGGGACGGGTGGTCGGCGGCTCCAGCGCGCTCAACGGCACCTACTGGATCCGCGCCACCCGCGCCGACTGCGAGCGCTGGGTCGCCGCCGGCAACCCGGTCTGGGCGTGGGAGCCGATGCGGGCGGCGTTCGAGCGCAGCGAGGCCGACCCCCTGCACGGCACCACCGGCCCGGTGCCGGTGACCCGCACGACCGACCCGCACCCGATCACCGACGCGTTCACCGCGGCCTGCCTGCAGCTGGGCTTCCCGGCCGAACCGGACAAGAACGCCGACGGCCCGCCCGGCGTGGGCCCGGTGCCGGTCAACGTGCGCGACGGCGTGCGGGTCAACACCGCGATGGCCTACCTCTCCCCCCGCCGCGACCGGCCGGGGCTCACCGTCCGCGGCGACAGCCCCGTCGTCCGGGTGCTGGTGGAGCGCGGCCGCGCCGTCGGCGTGCGCTGCGCCGACGGGACCGAGCACCGGGCCGGCGAGGTGGTGCTGTCGGCCGGTGCCGTCGGCTCCCCGCACCTGCTCATGCTCAGCGGCATCGGCCCGGCCGACCGGCTGCGGGCGGCCGGGGTCGAGGTCGTCGTCGACGTCCCGGGCGTGGGTGCCGGCACCACCGACCACCCCGACCTCTACGTCACCTACGCCCCGGCCCGCCGCACCCCGATGCCGCGCGGCATGCTCCCGCTGACCACCGCGCTCAACACGGCCGACCACCTCGAGGTCATGCCGTGGCTCAAGCCGTTCAGCAAGGTGATGCTCTCGCGGGCCGAGGGCCATGCGCTGTCGGGCCTCACCGAGGTGCTGCGCCGCCCGCTGGCCACCGTGCGCGCCCTGCGCGGCACCTCCCTGCGCCGGGCGTGGCAGCAGGCACGCACCCGGGACGACCTCTACCTCGGCGTCGCCCTCCAGTCGCAGGAGAGCCGCGGCCGCATCGACCTCGTCAGCGCCGACCCGTCGGTGCAGCCCCGCATCCGGTACGGCTACCTGGCCACCCCCGACGACCGCCGGCGCATGCGGCAGGCCGTGCGGCTGGCCGCCGACCTGCTGGGCACCCCCGCCATGGCGCCGCTGGTGGCCGCCCGCACCGACCTGCCCGACGACGTCCTCGCCGACGACACCGCCCTCGACGCCTGGACCCGGGCGCACCTGGCGACCGCCATCCACCTCTCCGGCAGCGCCCGCAGCGGACCCGACGACGACCCCGGTGCCGTGGTCGACCAGCGGCTGCGGGTGCGCGGCGTCGAGGGGCTGCGCGTGGCCGACACCTCGGTGCTGCCGACGGTGCCCACCCGCGGCCCGGCCGCGACCGCCGTGGCCATCGGTGAACGGGCCGCCGAGCTGCTCCTCGGGGCCTGACCCGGACGGGTGCGTCGGCGCCCCGGGGCCGCCCGGCGGCGACGTATCTTGTGCGGCATGAGGTCCGAGGAGCTGCTGGCACCGTGAGCTCGCCGTACCCCCCGCTCCCGTACTCCGGCCAGCACTCCGCACCGCACCTCGACCCCGGGGTGGCCGGGCTCGACGCCGCCCGCCCGGCCCCCCGCCGACGGCTGTTCGGCCGCGGGCTGGCCGAGGGCGAGCCGACGCCGTCGGCCGCCGACCTCGCCGCCTGGTCGAGCTACCTGGGCACCCCCGTCCCCTCACCCCGCCGCATCGGGGTCATCGCGCTGAAGGGCGGGGTCGGCAAGACCACCCTGTCGGTGCTGCTGGCCAGCACGGTCGCCCGGCACCGCCAGGACCCGGTGCTGCTGTTCGACACCGACACCACCTTCGGGTCGCTGGCGCTGCGCACCGGCGTCCCGCTGCAGGCCTCGGTGCACGAGCTCGCCGCCGCCGGTGACCCCGGCCGGTTCGAGGTGCTCGCGGGGGCGTTGGCGCGCTCCGCCGACGGCGCCTGGGTGCTGCCCAGCGGGCGCGACCCCGAGCAGAGCGCCGCGCTCACCGAGGAGGTGTACGTGCAGGCGATGAACGCGGTCTTCCGGCACTTCGCCGTCATGGTGACCGACTGCGGCGCGGGCCTGGCCACCCCGCTCATGCGTCGCGTCGTCAGCGGCTGCCACAGCCTCGTGCTGGCCACCTCGCCCAGCGTCGACGGCGTGCTCGCCGCGCACAACGTGCTCCGCTGGCTGCGCACCAGCGGCTACGAGGCCCTGGCCGACCGCAGCGTCGTCGCGGTCACCAACGTGCCCGCGGCGGGCGCCGCGATCGACGTGGCCGAGGTCCGCAACCGCTTCGCCGGCCAGGCCGGGGACTTCCTGACCGTGCCCGCCGACCGGCACCTGGCCACCGGCAGCCAGTTGCGGCTGGAGCTGCTGGAGCCCCGCACCCGGGCGGCCGCCGTCCGGCTGGCCGCCTCGGCCCTGGGTGCCGCCCTCGCCACCCCATGAAGGACCTCGTCCTGGACGACCCGGTCGGGGCGTCGCTGACCGGGGCGCACGCCGCGCTCGCGCGCCGGCGGGGACGCATGGCCACCTACCCCGACGACGTCGCGGTGTTCTCCGCCGTCCCCGCCGACCCGACCCCGCAGGACTGGGCCGACCTGGCGCAGCTGCTGGGCCCGGGCACCGTGGCCGAGCTGTTCATCGCCGCCGCCGCGCCCCCGCCGACCTGGGCCCGGTTGTTCGAGCTCGAGGGCCGGCAGCTGGTCGCCCCGCCGGCCGGGGGCGACCCCGACCCGCGCGTGGTCGAGCTGGGTCCGGCCGACGCCGCCGAGATGCTGGACCTGGCCACCCGCACCCGCCCGGGGCCGTTCTTCGCCCGCACCGGGGAGCTGGGCACCTTCGTCGGGGTGCGGCGGGGCGGCCGGCTGGTCGCGATGGCCGGGCAGCGGCTGCGCCCGCCCGGCTGGACCGAGATCAGCGCCGTCTGCACCGCCGACGAGGCGCGGGGGCAGGGGTTGGCCGGGGTGCTGGTGCACGACCTGGTGCGGCGCACCGCAGCCCGCGGTGACCAGGCGTTCCTGCACGTGGTCGAGGGCAACACCGCGGCCCGGGCGCTCTACCGGCGGCTCGGGTTCACCGAGCGGCGGACGGTGGTGTTCCGCGGTTACCGCGTGCCGTGACGGTCACTCGGCGACGGCGACCCGCACGTCGTCGACGGTGAGGGTCTGCAGCTCCTCGAGGGTGGGCTGGCGGCCGGCCAGGCGCAGCCGCTGCGACTGCACCTTGCGCAGCTTCTCGAACAGCTTGCGGGCCTCGCGGGCGTTGCCGAAGTCGGCACCGCGCGGCACGGTCTCGAAGTGCAGCCGCAGCATGGCCCCGGCCTGCGGCCCCAGCAGGTAGTCACCGGTGGTGATCATGCGGGTGATGATGAGCGCGAGCTCCTCGGGCCCGTAGTTCTCGAACTCCACCGTCTTGACGAAGCGCGAGGCGAGCCCCGGGTTGGCGTCGAGGAACTGCACCATCTCCGCGGTGTAGCCGGCGGCGATCACGGCCAACGTGTCGCGGCGGTCCTCCATGAGCTTGACGATCATGTCGACGGCCTCCTGGCCGAAGTCGTTGCCGCCCCCGCCGGCCTGCCGGGTCAACGTGTAGGCCTCGTCGAGGAACACCACGCCGCCGGCCGCCTCGTCGAACACCGCGGCGGTCTTCTCCGCCGTGTGCCCGATGTACTGGCCGACCAGGTCGCGCCGCGAGACCTCCTTCAGCGGCCCGCCGGGGAGCGCGCCGAGGGCGGCCAGCAGCTGGCCGTAGATGCGGCCCACGGTGGTCTTGCCGGTGCCCGGCGCCCCGGCGAACACCAGGTGGTGGCTCGCGCCGCCGACCGCCAGGCCCGCGGCCCGGCGCCACTCGTTCACCTGGATCTCGTCGATGATGGAGCGCACCTCGGCCTTGACCCCGGCCAGGCCCACCATCGCGTCGAGCTCGGCCAGCAGCTCCTCGACCCGCTCGGGGTCGCCCTTGGCGCTGGGCGAGCTGCCCACGCCCACGGTCGCCGCGGCCGGCGCCTCGGCCACCGACACGTCGGCCCCGTCGGCCACCGACACCCCCGGTGCGGAGGTGTCCTCGGTGCGGCAGGCCTCCACGCGCCCCGACGTGCCGGCGGCGAACTCGACGCCCGGGCCGCCGGTGCGGCGCACCGCGCAGCGCTGCAGCGTCGCCGAGGCGCCCTGGGCGACGACGACGCCGGGTCCGCCGGTGGCCTCGACCTCGCACCCCTCGAGCACCGGGCGCGCCGAGGAGTAGACGTAGACGCCCCGCGCCCCGGCGTCGCGGACGACGCAGTCGCGCAGCACCGGGTCCGCGCCCAGGCGCACCACCACCGCGTCGTCGGCGCTCGCCGACACCGTCACCCGCTCCAGCGTGCCCCCGGAGTCCTCGACCACGAGGCCCTGCTGGGCGCCCGTGATGGTGCAGTCGGCCAGCTCGAGGGTGCTGCGGTCGGTCACCCGGACGCCGGCCCCGTACCCGGCCTCGACCGTGCAGTCGCGCAGCACGAGCCGGCAGTCCTCGCCGTCCACCACGTGCGCCTGCGTGCCGACCAGGGTGAGCCCGCGCACGGTCACGGTGCACCCGCGGACGCGCAGGGTGGGCTCGTAGGACGAGCCGCCGACGCGGACCTCGGCGTCCCCGTCCCCGGCGGTGGTGAGGGTGACGTCACGACCGCGGACGTCGAGCCCCTCGTCGTAGCTGCCCGCGGCGACCACGACCGTGGCGCCCGGTGCGGCGTCGAGCAGTGCCTCGCCGATCGTGGGGTAGGCGCCCGGGCGGCCGGGGTCCACCTGCAGCGTGCCGCTCACGGTCGGGTCAGCTCCTGTCGTCGGCCCTCGTCGACCCTAGTGCGCCGGTCGGCCCTAGGCTCGGGGAGGTGAGCGACCGCCCGGACGACGTGTTCGGGGCAGCGCTGGAGGCCGCGGCCGCCGCCGGGGACACCGCCGGGTGCCTGGCCCTGCTGCGCACCGCCGAGCTGGCGCTGCCCCTCACCGCCGCCGCCCACGCCGGCACCGAGGACCCCGCCTGGCCCACCGCCGACGCCGAGGGCCGCACCTGGGTGCTGGCGTACACGTCGGTGGCCCGCATGCAGCAGCTCACCGGCGGGCAGGCGACCCACTGCCGGGCGGTGTCCTTCGCCGAGCTGGCCGCCGGGTGGCCCGACACCCGGTGGGGGCTGGCCGTCGACCCCGGCGCCGAGCACCCCTTCTTCCTCGAGTCCGGCACGGTGGCCCGGCTGGCCGCCCCCACCCTGGTGCAGGACGCCCAGGCCGAGCCCGACCGGCTGCCGCCCGTGGTGCAGCAGGTGCTCTCGCCCGCCGACGTCGCCGGTCGGCTGGCCGCCGACGAGGGCCGGGTGTCCGGTTACGTGCACCACGCCCGCGACACCGCCCACCTGGGCGCACCGACGGCGGTGGTCGAGGCGGTCGGCCGCGGCCACGAGACCGACGAGCTGCTGTCGGCCACCGGCTCGGTCACGCTGCTGCGCTGGGCCGTCGTGGGCCGCGAGCTCTACCGCACGCCGCTGGGCGGCACCGATCCCGAGCGGCGCGACGCCGTGGCCGGCTGGGTGGTCGAGGAGCCGCCGTTCACCGGCACCGGCTTCGCCGCACCCGACTCCCTGGTGCGCGAGTACCGCGTGCACGGTCTGCTGCTCCCGCACGGGGCGCAGATGTTCGAGCTCGAGCCCGACGGCACCGAGCGGCGCCGGGCCGTGTGGGACGGCCTGCGCGAGACCTGGGTGCTGGTGGTCGAGCCGGGCGGGGACGGGTCGTGAGGACGGCGGGGTACCGCGCCCGGTGGCGCGGCGAGGAGTGGCGGGCCGCCCCCGAGCAGCGCGGCGACGGGCTCTGGGTGTGGCTGGTCGCCGACCGACCGCAGGAGGGCTTCACCGCCCTCACCGACGACGGCCCGTGGGTGCACGAGGTGCCCGCCGCCGAGTGCGCCGCCGTCGTGCTGGTGCGGCAGGTGGGCACCTGGCGGGGCCACGACGTGCTCCTGGTCGACGGGCGCCCGGACGACGTCCTGCTGGAGTTCGCCGGCGGGTCGGTGCTGGAGGCGCGCGCGGCCGGGTTCGAGCGGGTCGCCCGGGGGGTGCACCGGCGGTGGGTGCCGCGCGAGGAGCTCAGGGGTCTGCGCGAGGACCAGCTGCGGGTGGACTGACCGGGGTCAGCCGCGGCGCTCGGCCGCCGCCCCCAGCAGCCAGCGCTCCACCGACGTCGGGCGCACCTGCGCGTGCCGCACCTCGCCGCGGCCGACGAGCGTGACCACGTCGTCGGCCCGGCCACCGAGCACGGCCTCGCCGTCGGCCAGCCCCAGGGCGCGCCCGACGACCGCGGCCTGGGACAGGGGCAGGCCCTGCACCACCACGAGGTCGGCCGAGCCCAGGCCCGCGGTGTTCCACCGCCCAGCCGTCTCGGCCACGGTCACCTGCGCCGACCACGCCCCCACCCGGTGCGCGTCGGCGGCACCGGACTCGCCGTCGACGACCAGCAACCGGGGGACCGGCAGCGTGCCGGCCGGTTGGGTGCCGGCCCGCTCGGTGACCACGAAGGACGACGACCGCGACGTGGCGAGCGACCCGGCGGCCGACCAACCGGCCGGCCGCGACGTCTCGACGACGACCTCGGCGCCCACCGCCAGCGACCGGAGCGCGAGCACCAGCGCCAACCCGACCGGCGCGACCAGGACGACGGCCAGCGGCTCGGGGCGGAACAGGTCCAGGTGCACCGGTTCACCGGCCAGGTCGGGGCCCAGCAGCACACCGCCGCCGCCCGCGGCCACCTCGAGGACGTCCAGGGTGGCCGGGTCGGTGCGGGCCGGCGGGAGGGCGGAGCCCGCGACGGCGGAGCCCGGGACGGCGTTCACCGGAGGAACCCGCCCAGCGCCAGGGTGCTCGCCACCGCGACCCGGTGCTCGCCGTCGGCCCGGCGCAGGCGCGCGCCCAGCGCGGCGGCGGCGCCGCGGACGTCGTCGACCGCCGAGCCCTCCGGCTCCTCGGCGCCGAGCACGAGGCGCACCGTGCCCTCGACGTCGAGCTCGCCGTCGGGGGTGCGCCGCGCCGCCACCGCCACCACGGAGGGGACCGGGCAGGCCTCGCCGAGCGCGGTCACCCAGGAGCGGCCGGCCGGCGCGCCCAGGTCGGGCCAGGTGACCAGGCGCAGCGCCACGTGCCGGCGGCCGCCCGACACCCAGCCCCCCCAGCGCGCACGGCTGCCGCCGGGGCCCCCGCCGGGCAGCTCGACGCGGCCGGCCTCGTCGGCCCGGGCCCCGGCCAGCGCGAGCAGGCCGGCGCGCGCCTCCTCGGGACCGAGCAGGTGGCCGCGCAGGCCGGCCTTGCGGACCTGGCGCTGCACCCGCCGGACGGCGTTGACCAGCGTGGCGCGCAGCTCGAGGGGGTCGGAGCGGTCGGGGGCCCGCTGCACCTGGAGCACGATCCAGCACCGCCGGCGCACCACGGGGCGGCCACCGGTCAGCTCCCGCCACGACACCCCGACCGGGTCGTCGGCGTCGGTGCGGCCGGGGGCGGGCACCGTCTGGACGACGAGCTGCGCGGTCAGCCGGGTGTCGGCGTCGTCCCCGGCGGGCAGCAGCGCGGCCAACGAGGGCAGGCGCACGACCCCGGGGGCGAACCGGCTCTCGGTGGCCGGCATCGCCTCGACCGCGACCGCCACGCCGCCGGGGTGGTCGAGCACGGCAGCCGACACGTCGTCGACGGTCACGGCGTCGACCCACCCCCCGCCGGCCAGGGCGGCGAGGAGGTCGTCGGCGGTCTCGTCGGCGGAGGCGCCCGGCGCCGGGGCGGACGCCCGCCGGGCACCGGCCAGGTGGCGCAGCCGGGTCCCGGCGACCTGCCAGGCCCAGCGGCCGTCGCGGCGGACCACGGCGAGGCCGGCCAGGAGTGCCGCGCCTGCGGCGACCGGGGCGAGCACCCACCACGGCTGCCGGTGCACCAGCGCCACGGCGACGACGGCCACCTCGAGCGCCACCAGCTGCAGCACGTGCACCCCGGCCACCGTCCACGGCCGGCGCGGGGTCGCCGGGCGACCCGGCTGCACCACCGGGGGGCGGACCGGCGGGTCGGCCGCGGCCAGCGCCTCGTCGTCGCGGGCGTCGACGGCCCGGTCGGCGGCGGTGCGGTCGTCCAGGACGGCGGGGCGGGCACGTCCGGTGCCGGTGCCGGCGGCCAGCGCGGTCGCCGTCCAGGCCGCCTCGGCCTGCGCGGCGTCCTGGGTCCCTGCCGAGGCCTGCACCGGGACGGCGGGGGTCGGCGCGCCGTAGGCAGCCGCCGGGCTGAGCGGGGCGCGGCGGGCCGCGGCGGCCGGGGCCGCGGTGGGCGGCCCCGCCGTCGGGGTCGCCGTCGGGGTCGCCGTCGGGATCGGGGCGGGGGCGGGACGGCCGGTGACCACGGCGGCCGGCAGCGGGGCATCCCACGACGGCCGGGCCGCGGCCTCCGGTGGGGTGGCGTCCGGTGGCGGGGCGTCCGGTGGCGTGGCGGGAGCGGTGCCCGGCTGCGCCTCGGCGTCGTCGGTCGGCCGGCCGAGGGGCTGGCTCACCGGCCGCCACCGCCCAGGGCCGGCCCCGCGGTGCGCGGCGCCGACCGGTCCTCGGGTCGCTCGATGACGCCGGAGCCGGCCTGCTCGACGTCGAACAGCTCGGCGTCGCCCACCTGCTCCCGCCGCCGCACCGTCTCCTCCTCCTCGCGCCGGCGGGCCGGGGGCCGGCCGACCGGCGGACCGCCGGTGCCGGACGCGCCGGGCCGGGACGCACCGAGGGGACCTGCACCGGGCGCGGGTCGCCCCTGCAGGCCGTTGCGCACGGCCGCGCGCGCGGCGGCGCTGTTGGTCGAGGACTCCGCGGCGGTGGGCCGGGTGCCGCGCCCGCCGAGCCCGTTCGGCGGGGTGGGCGGGGCCGGGGGGCCGCCGGCCGCGGGACCGGGACGGCCCGCGGTGACGCGCGAGCCGCCGAGCGCGCGGGGGACGGCCGGGCCGGCGGGGCCGCCGGGACCCGGTGGCCCACCGGGTCGCCCAGGTGCGCCGGGAGCGCCCGGCCCGGGCGGGGTCGAGCGGGGTGCCGTGCGCCCGGCCAACGGGTCACCGGGTCGCGCGGGCGACCCGGGCGCACCGGGCCGGCCCGACGCGGGGGCGCCCGGACCCGTCGGGTGCCCCGGGGTGCCGGGTGCGCCCGGGCGACCTGTGGCCGGGGGAGCTGTGCCCGGAGGAGCTGTGCCCGGAGGAGCTGTGGCCGGGGGAGCCCCGGCGCCGCGGCCGGGCAGCTGGGGAGCGGCCGGGGTGCCGCCGCGGCCGGCGGGAGGAGCGGCGGGTGCGTTGCGGCCCTGCAGGCTGGGCGGCGCACCAGGGGTGCCGGGGCGACCGGTCGCTGGTGCCCCGGGGGCACCCGGCGGGGGCGCGACGGCGCGGCCGCCGAGCCCGGCGGGCATCCCGGGCGGGGGAGCGACGCGGGCGGCGGACGCGGCCGCGGCGGCGCCGACGGTCCCGGTGCCCGGAGGAGCGGCGGGTGCGGTGCGCGTCGACGCCGACGCCGGGGTCACCTGGGTGACCGGCGCGACGGGGGGTGCGGACGGGCGGACGCCGGGAGTTGCCGCGGGCGGGACGACCGGGGCGACGGGCGCCACCGGGGCGACGGGGGCGGTGGGCTGGGTGACCGGCTGCGGGACGGGGGGTGCCACCGGCGGTGGGGCGACCGGCGCCGGGGTCGGGCTGCCGCCGACCTGGCCGGGCGGCGTGCCCGGCGCCGGCGGGGCAGCCGGGGACGGCGCGCCGCCGGGGGCACCCGGGGCGCCGGGGGCACGGGGCGCCGCCCCCGGTGCCGGGGCGGCCGAGGGCATGCCCAGGGCACCGCCCCAGGCCGCGTCGCTGGGCCGGGCGGCGTTCGTCGGGCCGGCGAACCGGGAGCCCTGGCTGAGCGCCGACTGGGCCTCGGCGTAGGCCTGGTCGAGCGGGCGGATGACCTCGGCGAGGGAGCGCGCGGTCCACTCCTGGAGCACCTTCGCGCCCTCGTCCTTGCCCCACCAGTCGTTGGTGACGTCCTCGAAGCCCAGGCCGGGGATCCAGTCGTCCTCCTCCCGCTGCTGGGCGGCCAGCGCAGCTGCGGAGTACTGCTGGAACAGGTCGCGCATGTGCTCCTTGAGCTCCCGCACCTGGTCGGCGAGGACGCCCAGGGCGGTGCCGGTGCGGCTGGCGGCGGAGCTCCACTCGTCGAGGGACCAGGTGGTCTGCCCGACCCGTTCGAAGAAGACGACGGCGGCGTCGGAGTCCCAGTCGGGCTGCAGGGCCTGCCCGGCTGTGCGCAGGTCGGTGGCCCGCTGGTCGAGCGCGGTGGACAGGTTGGTCCAGCTGGTCGCGGCCAGCTGCAGCGCGACCCAGTCCTCCATCTCGACGGCCTGGTAGTGCGCCTTGATGTCCTGCACCGACAGGTCCGTGCCCGCCGGGCAGAACTGCACGGTCGAGTAGGGCTCCCGCGGACCCGCCGCGGAGTACCCGAAGTTCTCCGGCACGCGGGTCAGGCGGTCGTGGGGGACGGGGATGCACCCGGGGCGCCCGGGGCCCCCGGCGCCAGCAGGACGGAGTCGCCGGAGCGGCCCGCGTTCTCGTCCTCGATCTCGTCGGCGCGCTCGTTGACCTCCGCGGCGTGCTCGTCGTTCGTCGCGGGGGTGAACTCCGACTCGCTCGTGCCCAGCTGGTCGTTGAGCTCGTCGATCTCCGACTGGACGGTGGGGCTGGGCGTCGTCCGGTCGTCGTCGCGGGTGGTCTGCCCGGCGGCCACCGACGGCGGGATCCACCCCGCCGACCCCGGCGCGGCCGCGGGGTCGCCGCCGCTCGCGCCGGCCTGCTGGGCCGCGGCCCGGTCGCCCTGCAGCGACGGCTGCCCGGGGCCGGGGGTGAAGGCCGCCTGCACCCCACCCATCTGGTCGCGCTGGGCGGCGTCGCCGTCGCGGTAGTTCTGCGCGACGGTGATCCCGGCGTAGCCCAGGGCGGTGAGGCCGTCGGCGGCGTCGGTCATGAACGAGCCCAGGTTCTGGGCGACGACCTGGTAGCTCTCGCGGAAGCTGGCGGCCATGCCGCCGCCGCTGCGGCCCGGGCCGGCGGCGGTGATGCTGCTGACGTTGTTGCCGAAGTCGTCACCGAGCAGCGTGACCTGCTCGATGGAGGCCATGCCGAAGTCGGAGATGCTGTCGGGCCGGGCGGAGGTGCTGTCGCTCATCGGTTCTCCCGCGGTGCTCGTCCAGATCATCGGTCTCGCGACGGGAAGGGTACCGGCCCGGACCGGTCCGGTGCAGGTCGCGGCCGGTGGGCGGCAGTCAGGCCTCCGGCGGCAGCCAGGCCAGCTGGACCAGCTCGGTGCCCCGCCGGCGGGTCACCAACCAGCCCCGGCCCGGGGGCTGCGGCATGGGCTTGACCGACCCCACCAGCGCGCCCTCGCCCTTGTCGCCGTCCATGACGATGCCGGGGGTGGCCAGCTCGCGCAGCCGCAGCAGCACCGGCTCGAACAGGGCCCGACTCGCCCCGCCGCTGCGCCGGGTGAGCACGACGTGCAGGCCGATGTCGCGGCCCTGGGCGAGGAACTCCAGCAGCGGGGCCAGCGGGTTGGGGTTGGCGGCGGCCACGAGGTCGTAGTCGTCGACGACGAGGTACAGCTCGGGCCCGTCCCACCAGCTGCGGTCGCGCAGCTGGGCGGGCGTGACGTCGGGGCCGGGCAGCCGGCCCTGCATCACCTGGGCCACCTCGGCGACCATGTCGCGGGCCATCGGCGCCGAGGTCGCGTAGCCGATGCTGTGCTCGTCGCCGACCGCACCGAGCAGGCTGCGCCGGAAGTCCAGGGTCAGCACGCGGACGTCGTAGGGCGTCCACTGCTCGGTGACCCGGCGGACGAAGGAGCGCAGGAACGTGCTCTTGCCGCACTCGGCGTCGCCGAACACCACCAGGTGCGGCTCGCTGCGCAGGTCCAGGTGCACCGTCGACAGGTCGGCCTCCGTGATGCCGATGGCGATGCCCTGGTTGGGGTCGGCCAGCAGCTGCCCGTGCTCGACCAGTGAGGGCAGCAGCCGGACGCCGGGGGCCACCGGCCCCTGCCACCGGCTGCGCACCGCGTCGACCAGGCCGGCGACGCCGTCGGCGAGGTCGTCGGTGCGCTGCTCGCCGTCGATGCGCGGCAGCGCCGTGAGCACGTGCAGCTTCTCGGGCGTGATGCCCCGGCCCGGGGTCTCGGCCGGCACGTTCACGGCGGTGCGGCGGTCCAGCAGCGAGTCGCCGGGGTCGCCCAGGCGCAGCTCGAGCCGGGTGCCGAAGAGGTCGCGGATGGCCGGGCGCAGGTCCAGCCACCGCCCGGCACCGACCACCACGTGGATGCCGTAGGACAGGCCGCGGGTGGCCAGGTCGGTGACGGCGGCCTCGATGTCCTCGAAGTCGTTGCGCACGGTGAGCCAGCCGTCGACGACGAGCACGACGTCGCCGTAGGGGTCGTCGGCGACCTGGCCCGAGCGCAGCCGGCGCCGGTAGGTAGCCATGCCGTCGACGCCGAGCCGGGCGAAGGCCAGTTCGCGGCGGGTCAGCAGGCCCTGCAGCTCGGCGACGGTCCGCCGCACCTGGTCGGCGTCGCTGCGGGCCGACACCGTGCCCACGTGCGGGAGCTCGCGCAGGCCGGCCAGGGTGCCGCCGCCGAAGTCGAAGCAGTAGACCTGCACCTCGCGGGGGGTGTGGGTGAGCGCCAGCGAGGCGACGAGGCTGCGCAGCGCCGTGCTCTTGCCCGACTGCGGACCGCCGACGACCGCGACGTGCCCGCCGGCGCCCGAGAGGTCCAGGACCAGCGGGTCGCGCCGCTGGTCGGCCGGCCGGTCGACCACGCCGACCGTGGCCCGCAGGGTGCCCCACAGGTCAGGGGCGTCGACGGTGCAGCCCCGCTCGGGGTGCTCGACGAGCGGGGGGAGGAGCAGGTCCAGCGTGGGGGGCTCGGCCAGCGGCGGCAGCCACACCTGGTGGGCCGGGGTGCCGCGGCCCTCCATGCGGTCGACCAGGACGTCGAGCAGGCTCTCGCCGACGGAGGACTCGGCGGAGGCATCGTCGGCGGCCGGCTCGGGCTCGCCCTCGGCCGGCGCGGCCGGTACGGGCGGGGCCAGGTACTGGGTGTCGTAGGCGTGCACGACCGGACCGCCCGTCGCGCCCACCTCGCGGCGCTCGGTGGGCCGCTTGTGGGTGCCGCTGACGTAGGCGGCGCGGAAGCGCTCGAGCGGGTCGGTGCCGAACTTGAGGAACCCGTGGCCGGGGGCCCGCGGCAGCTCGAAGGCCTCGGGGGAGGCCAGCACGACCCGGCTCTCCATGGCCGAGTTGGTGCGCAGGCCGATGCGGTAGGAGAGGTGGGTGTCCAGCCCGCGCAGCCGCCCCTCCTCGAGGCGCTGGCTGGCCAGCAGCAGGTGCACGCCCAGCGAGCGGCCGACCCGGCCGATCTGCACGAACAGGTCGATGAAGTCGGGCTTGGCGCTGAGCAGCTCGCTGAACTCGTCGCAGATGATCAGCAGCGTGGGCACCGGCGGCAGCGGGACGCCGGAGGTGCGGGCCCGCTCGTAGTCCCGCAGCGAGCTGTAGTTGCCCGCCGAGCGCAGCAGCTCCTGCCGGCGCAGCAGCTCGCCGTTGATGGCGTCGACCATGCGGTCGACCAGCGGCAGCTCGTCGGCCAGGTTGGTGATGACGGCGCTGGTGTGCGGCAGCCGGTCCAGCGTGGTGAAGGTCGCGCCGCCCTTGAAGTCGACCAGCACGAAGTTCAGCGTCTCGCTGTCGTGGGTGACCGCCAGGGCGAGCACCAGCGTGCGCAGCAGCTCGGACTTGCCGGCGCCCGTCGCGCCGACCAGCAGGCCGTGGGGGCCCATGCCGTCCTGCGCGGACTCCTTGAGGTCGAGCTCGACGGGGGCGCCGTCGGGCCCGATGCCGATGGGCACGCGCAGCCGGTCGCGGTTGGGCCGCGGAGCCCACCCGCGGTCGACGTCGTAGGAGAACGGGTCGGCGATGTCGAGCAGGTCGGCCAGCCCGGTGGCGGTGCTCAGCGCGGCGTCCCCGCCCCGGCTGCCGGCCGAGAGCCGGAAGGGCGCGAGCTGGCGGGCCAGGGACTCGGCCAGGGCCGGGGCGAGCTCGTCGGCCCGGCCGATGACGGCGGTGCCGTCGGTCGTGCGGCTGCTGATCGCGCCGTCGGCGTCGATCTCGAGGACCAGGGTGCCCCGGTCCAGCAACCGCGGCGGGGGCGTGGAGAGGTCCAGGACGGAGACGCCCTCCACCCCGCCGTCGGTCATGAGGTGGCTGGAGCCGGCGGCCTCGCCGCCGTCGAGCACGACGACCACGTGCGGCCCACCGACCGGGGCCCCGCTGCCGCTGGGGTCGAACCGCGGCCGGACGGCGAGGAAGTCGTCCAGCAGCGCCTCCAGCGCCGGCACCGTGGGGGTGACCAGCCGCAGCCGGCCCAGGGCGTCGGAGCGCTCGGGGTGCTGGGCGTGCGGCAGCCACTTCGTCCACTCCCACCCGGCGCGCTCCTCGTTGCCGGCGGCGACGGCGACGAGCAGGTCGTCGGGGCTGTGGTGGACGGCGAGCTGGGCGACGACGGCGCGGGCGAGGGAGCGGCGGCGCTCGGCGGGCCCGAGCACGTGCACGCGGCCGAAGCCGTTGACCGCCATGGCGACGGGCAGCTCGGGGACGACGGAGTAGGTGAGCACGAAGCGGCGCAGCGCGCTGGCGCACAGCGGCTCGAGCTCGTCGAGCGGACGGGTCTGCGGCGGCACCACCGGGGTGGCCAGGGCCTGCGGGCCGCGGCCGATGCGCACCACGCCGAAGTCGGCGTGCTCGCGGCGGCGCTCCCACAGGCGGTGGCTGGCCGCGGTCACCCAGAGCTGGTCGGGCTCGGGGTGCCGGTACAGCATCGCCTCGCGCTGGGCCTCGGCGGTGCGGCGCACGCTGCGCCGCTGCAGGCTGAGGTGGCGCATGTAGGCCCGGCGGTCCTCGGCCAGCTGCCGCTTGCTCTGCCCACCCGAGTTCATGAGCCCCATGGCGACCATGCCCAGGGCCGAGACGCCCAGCAGGCCACCGGCCACGTAGCCCAGGGGACCCCCGCGGCCCTGGGAGAACAGGAGCGCCATCGCCCCCGCGCCGGCCAGCATCGGCAGCATCATGAGGACCTGGCCCCAGCGCTTGCCCCCGGTGGGGATCTCCGGCGGCGGGTCGAGCACGACCTCGCCGCTGGGCAGCTCGGGGGCGTCGCGCCGCGGCTGGCGGCGGAGCACCACGGTGCTCATGGGTCCTCCTCGCAGCTGCCGACCGGGCGGTGCCCGCGGGTCCGGGCCGGTCGGCCCTGCGCTGCGGGAGTGATCCGTATCGTATGGCCCGGCCGGGCGACCGGGGTCGCAGGACCGGCTGCCGACCGACGCAGGATGGGTGGTGCCAGGTGACGCGGTCCCTCGGGGGTGGGCTCGCCCGGGTGACGGTGGCCGCGCCACGACGTCGGGTCGACGTCGCCCTGCCCGACTCGGTGCCGGTGGCCGAGCTCCTGCCGGCCCTGCTGCGCAACGCCGGCGAGGGCCTGGCCGACGACGGCCAGCAGCACGGCGGATGGGTGCTGCGCCGGGTCGACGGCCAGCTGGTCGACCCCGCACGGTCGCTGGCCGGGCAGGAGCTGCGCGACGGCGAGGTGCTGCACCTGGTGCCGCGCCAGGACGACTGGCCCGAGCTGGACTACGACGACGTCGTCGACGCCATCGCCGGCGCAGCCCGGGCCACCAGCCCCGACTGGGGCCCGGTCGCCACCCGGCGTGCCGGGGTCGGGGTGGCGTGCGCGGCGCTGCTGCTGGCCCTGGGCCTCACCCTCACCGGTCCCGACGCCACCACCGCCGGCCTGGTCGCGCTCGGGCTGGCGCTCGTGGCCCTGGTGGGCGGTGTGCTGCTGGCCCGGCTGGCCTCCGACGCCGAGGCCGGGACGGCGCCGGCCGTGGTGGCGATGGTCGCGGCGGCCACCGGGGGCGCGGTGGTGGGTCTGGGTGACCAGCCGCTGGGCGACCTGGGCTGGGCGCAGGTGCTCAGCGGCTCGCTCGCGCTGGTCCTGGTGTCGGCCGCCGGGGTGGTCGGCGTGGCCGGTCGCACGCAGTACCCGGTCGGCGGGGTCGTCGTGGGGTTGCTGGGCGCGGTGGGGGCGCTGCTGGCCCGCGCCGGGTCCGTCGACGGGGTCGACGCCGCCGCCGTCGTCGTCGTCCTGGTCGTGCTGCTGACCCCGCTGGCCCCGCTGCTGTCGCTGCGGCTGGGCAAGCTGCCCGTGCCGGCGCTGCCCGCCACGACCGAGGACCTCGTCGCCGACCCCCCGCCGGTCGGGCGGGCACGGGTGCGGGCCCGGGTGCGGCGCACCGACGAGCTGCTCACCGGCATCCTCGGCGGGGGAGCGGCGACGTCGGTGCTGGCCGCGCCGCTGCTGGTCGGGAGCGGTCGCACCTCGGCGCTGTGGCTGGTGGCGCTGGTGGCGGCGGTCTCGACCCTGCGGGCGAGGTTCTTCCCCGCGGCCCGTCACCGCCTGCCGCTGCTGGCCGGCGGCCTGCTGCCGGCGCTGGTGCTCGGCGTCTCGGCCGCGGCGTTGCCCGCCGCGTGGGTGGTCGCCGCCGTCGTCCCGGCCCTGGTGGTGACCGCGGCCGCGGTGCTGGCCGCGGGCCTGGCCTTCCGGCACCGCGCGCCGGGGCCCTACCTGGGACGGGTGGCCGACGTGCTCGACGTCGTCCTGGTGCTGGCGGTCGTGCCGGTGGCCTGCGCCGTGCTGGGCCTGTACGGCTACGTCCGCGGCCTGTACGGCTGACGGGGGCCGCAGGTGGCGAGCAGGCGGGACCTCTACCAGAGCTACCAGTTCCTGGTGAAGCGCGTGGTGTCCGGGGTGGTGCTGCGCGAGACCGACCCGGCGCAGAGCCCGCTGCGCCGCATGGGCGGGGCGGTGTTCGGCAGCGTCATGGTCGCCGTGCTGGCCCTGGCGGTCGCCGGCGTGGTGGGCGTGGTCTCGCCGGGGGGCAACGACCGGTGGAAGGACGGCCAGGCCGTCATCCTCATGGAGGAGACCGGCGCCCGCTTCGTGTGGCTGCCCGACCAGGCGGGGGTCTTCCACCTCCACCCGGTCGCCAACTTCGTCTCCGCCGCGCTTCTGGTCGGTACTTCCGAGGTCGTCGAGGTCTCCCGCGCCTCGCTCGCGGGCGCCCCGCGCGGGCAGGCCCTCGGCATCGCCGACGCCCCCGATGCGGTGCCCGACCCCGACCAGCTCGTGGGGGCGCCGTGGACGCTGTGCGCGGCGCCGGTCGAGCTGGCCAGCGGCGAGGAGGTCACCCGCACCGCGCTCGTGGTCGGCGGCACCGCCGACGGCGGCCGGTCGGCCGGGGACGCCGGGTTCCTGGCCCGCGACGTCGAGCGCGGCACCCTGCACTACGTCTGGGGCGGCGTCCAGTACCCGGTGCCCGACGAGGGTGCCGTGCTGCAGGGGCTGACCCTGGGTGACGAGGTGCAGGTCCAGGTCGGCACGGCGTGGCTGTCGGGGTTGCCCGAGGGGGAGCCGCTGGCCCCCGCGCCGGTCGCCTCCCGCGGCCAGCCCTCCTCGGCGCTGCCCGGCGCCGTGGCCGGCCAGGTCGTGGTCGTGGAGTCCGAGTCCGGCGGCCAGCTCTACTACCAGGTGGACACCGACCGCCTGGTCGGCATCTCGCGGGTGCAGGCCGACCTGCTGCTGGCCGACCCCGCGCTGTCGGCGCTCGCCTACGGGGGTGCCCCGCCCACCGCCCTGCCGGTGCGCCCGGCGCAGACCAACGCCGCCACCCTCGTGCCGCTGCCCGAGCGCGGGCCGGCCGACCCGCCCGACGAGCAGCCCGAGACCCTCCCGGTGACCTCGGCGACCGAGACAGTCTGCGCGGCGTTCGACGGCGTGGACGAGCGGCCGGCGGTGGCGCTCGGGGCCGACGTCGACGCGTCGTCGGCCGCGTTGACCGAGCAGCGCACCGCCGACGGCACGGTGCTGGCCGACGCCGTCGTCGTCCCGCCCGGCGGGGGGGCGCTGGTGCGCGCCCAGGGCTCGGACTCGGCCGCCGACGGGTTCCTCTTCCTCGTCACCGACGAGGGCCGGGCCTACCGCGTGCCCGACGAGGCCACCGCCGGGGTGCTCGGCTACGCCGGCGTCGACCCGGTGCCGATGCCCGCCGCCCTGGTCGCACGGGTGCCCGCCGGCTCGCCGCTGAGCGCGCAGCTGGCCGCCGGCGCGGGCTGACCGCCGGTCCCGGGCCTGTGGACAACGGTTCGCACGGTGCGGTCCTGTCCAGTACCGTTCGCCGTGCTCACCGGCGCCCCAGGCGTCACCACGGTTGAACCGGTCGACCCACCCGGCCGATCTGGAGGGATGAGGAACAACATGGCAGACGGAACCGGTGCCAGTCCGGAGCAGATGGCGGCGTTCGCGCGCTCGGCCTCCGAGGCGTCGCAGCAGCTGAACTCGCTGTTCTCCACGCTCAACAGCAACCTGGCCACCCTCGAGGCGCAGTCCCGCGGGCAGTTCGCCGCCGCGTTCACCCAGGTCAAGGCCACGGTGGCCACCGAGAGCAGCAACATGAACGCAGCCCTCGGCGCCATCGCCCAGTCGGTGGGCCAGGCCGGTGTCAACTACACCCAGGGCGACGCCGACCAGCGCGGCTACATGACCAACGTCGAGAGCGTCACGACCGGGATCACCAGCGGCCTCGTCCGCTGATCGAGCGCACGGAGAAGGAGCAGTCATGAGCAGTGGTGGTGAGTACCAGGTCAGCTGGGCGCTCCAGAGCGAGGCCGCGGGCTTCGTCAACAGTGCCGCCTCCGGCCTCGACACCTCGCTGAGCGAGGTGAACAACCAGGTGAACTCGCTGATGAGCACCTGGACCAGCGATGCGCAGGTGGCCTACTCGGCCCGCCAGCAGCAGTGGAACTCGGCCGCGGACCGGATCAAGGAGGCCCTCATCTCCTTCCAGGCCGCGCTGAACTCCTCGGCGGAGACCTCGCAGTCCACCGAGCAGGCCAACGTCAGCCTCGTCTCGGGCTGATCCCGCACGACCGTCCGACGGCCGCCCCCCGCACCGCGGGGGGCGGCCGTCGTGCGCTCGGGGTCGGGCCGGTCAGGGCAGCGGCGGTGCCCGGAAGAGGGCGTCGCCGGGCACGAACTCGGGATCGCGCTCGACCCGGCGGGCCGGGGCCGGTGCACCCGCGCGCCACCGGCGGCGGCGGGCCCGGGGGACCACCACCGCGACCAGCACGACCAGCACGACCAGCACCGCCGTGCCCGCGGCCCAGCGCACCGCCGTGCGGTCGGCCCGGGCCACCGTCTCCGCACGTGCCTCGGCGGCCTCGTCGAGCGGCGGCGGCCGGTACCCCGGCAGGGCGGACGGGTCGCCGGCGACCAGCGGCTCGGTGACCGCGCGCGACGGTGACAGCTCACCTGCGCCGTAGCCGAGCACCCCGGCGGCCGGGGTCGCCGTGCCGACCAGCTGCGCCTGGACCGCCGGCCCGCGGTCGGCGCCGGGGGGGAGCACGACGTCGGGCGACCCGACCAGCACCGCCGCGGTGGCCGCCACGAACGCCGCCGCGAACGCGGTGCCGCTGTACACGGCCTGCGCGGTGGAGCCGGCGGCCACGACGTCACCGCCGGGGGCGACCAGGTCGACGTAGCCGCCGATCTGCGAGCCCCGGCTGCGCTGCCCGTCGCGGTCGACCGCGCCGACGCCCACCACGCCGTCGTAGGCCGCCGGGTAGGGGGTGATCGAGGCGGGGTCGGGGCGGTTGCCGAGCTCCTCGTCGTGCCCGTCGCCGACCGGGGCCACCACGACCACCCCGGCGTCCAGGGCCCGGGTCACCGCGGCCGCCACCCCCGGGTCGTCCTGGTAGAGCACCGTGCCCACCAGCACGACCTGGGCGCCCCCGGCCACGGCGGCGTCGAGGCCTGCGGCCACCCGGCCGGGGTCCACGGGTTGGGCGGCGGGGTCGGTGACCGGGTCGTCGCTCACCTGCACGGGCAGGACGGTGCTGGCGGGGGCCAGGCCGCGCAGGCCGACGCCGGTCACCTGGCCGGCGGCCACCAGGCTGGCCAGCGCTGTGCCGTGGGTGGTGCAGTCGACGTCGGCCGGCCCTGACCGGACGACGTCGGTGCCCGGCAGCACCCGGCCCTGCAGCTGCGGGTGGGCCGCGGAGACGCCGGTGTCCAGCACGGCGACGGTGACGCCGGCCCCGGTGCCGAAGGGCCACACCTGGGTGGGCGGGTCGTAGCGCAGCTGGGGCCAGGGGACGTCGGCGATCTGCGCCGACGCCGGGGGCGGCTGGTCGCAGGCCTCCGCGGCGACGGCCCGGCCGGCCCCGGGACCCACCACGAGCGCACCGGCGGCGAGCGCCCCTGCCACCACCGCGGCGGCACCGGGCAGGACGCGGGAGCGCGCCACGTGCACCTCCCCGGTGTCGGTCGTCGAGCGGTCCGCGGGTGCGGGAACCGGCGCGGCCAGTATCGTCGGCCCACGTCCCCGCGGGGTGCCGGCCCCGCGCGCAGCTCGACGAGGAGGTCGCATGGAACCGTCCTCCTCCGACACCACGGCGCTGCGGGCCTACGCCGACCAGCTGCAGCACCGCTTCGAGTCGATGGTCGCCGAGGCGCCGGCGCTGCTGGCCCGGGCCAAGGCGGTGCAGGTGACGGAGAAGTCCCGCGACGGCTTGGTGACGGTCACGGTGGGGCCGCAGGGCGACCTGGTCCGGCTCGACCTGGACCCGCGCATCTACCGCCGTCCCGACTCCCGGGAGCTGGCCGACACCATCACCGCCACGGTGCAGAAGGCGGCCGCGGCCGCCCGCGAGCAGGTCATCGACACCTTCTCGGCCATCGTGCCGCCCGAGCAGATGCGGGCCACGCTCGACGGTGACCTGGACCAGGTGATCGGCGACATGGAACGACGGACACGAGGAGCCTGACGATGGCGGAGTCCACCAGCGGCAACAGCGTCTCGATCGACCCGGAGCAGGCCGGCGCCGGCATCCTGGCCTGGGAGGCCGCCGAGGGCGCGCTCAACCGGTCGGTCACCGAGCGCCTCGCCGCGATCGCGGGCATGGAGGCCGCCCGGCCGTGGGGCTCCGACGAGGCGGGGCAGCAGTTCTCCGCGGCCGGCGGCTACGTCGACAACACCGGCACGGTGCGCGACGCCGTCACCGCTGTCGCCACCCAGCTGCACGAGCGCGGGCAGGGTGCGCGGACCGCCATCGGCACCTCGTTGGCCTCCGACGCCGAGCAGGCCGCCGAGGTGCTGCCCGTCGACGCCCAGGCCTCCGGCGCCGGGACACCGGGCAGCGGTTCCTGAACCCCGCCCCCGCGCCGCCGGGCGCGGTGGGACAGTTCTCGTGCGCCGCCCGCGGCGCCGGCCGACGACCATGCTCCAGGGGGTGACGTGAGCGGCGATGTCACGCCCGCCTGGCAGGTGGGCGACCAGCCCGACTGGTTCGTCGACCTCGTCTCCATGGTCGTCTCGGGGCAGAGCTGGCCCGAGGGCAGCGAGACAGCGGTCTGGGCCATCCGCGACGAGTGGGCCGCGCTCGCGCAGGACCTCAGCGACGCCGCGGCCGACCTCTCCGACGCCACCACGACGCTGCGGGCCGGGTGGGACGCGCCCGCGGCCATGGTGTTCGAGGACATCGCGCAGCAGCTGATCGCCTCACCCGACGCCGGTCTGGCCGCGCTCGTGCAGAACGCGTCGGCGATGCAGCAGCAGACCGACAACTTCGCGATGGAGACGCAGTTCGGCAAGATCTCCATCAACGTGGCCTTCTGGGTCGCCGTCATCGCCGCCTTCGTCGCGCTGCTGGCCATGTTCTTCACCGGTGGCGCCACCGGCGGGCTGCTCGGCCCCATCGCCGCCACGGCGCGCACCGCGATCGGGCAGATCATCCAGAAGATCGTGGCGGCCGTGGGGCGTCAGTTCGCCACCAAGGCGGTCACCCAGGCCGTCGCCCGGCAGACCACCACCGCCGTCGCCGGGGCCGTCTCGCGCGGCGTCGTCTCCCGCGTGGTCAGCAACCACGTCGTGCAGCACCTGGGTCGCGAGGTGTTCGAGGAGGTCGCCGAGGAGGTCCTCATCGACTCCATCGCGCAGGCCATGCAGATGTCGCAGGGCACCCGCGGTGAGTGGGACTGGAACAACACGGTCACCGCGGCCGTCGGCGGCGGTCTCGGCGGCCTCGTCGGGGGCGGGGTGGTCGGTCCGCTGCTGGGCCGGACCACCCGCAACCTCCCCCTCAACCGCATGGGCCGCGACACCGTCGGCAACCTGCCCGGGCTGGGCAACGCGGTGCGCCGCTGGCCGGGCAACGCCGTCAACGCGGCGGCCAACAACGCCCTCACCTCCCCGTTGAGCAGCACCGTCACCAACGGCCTGGTCAACGGCCAGTGGTCGTGGCCCTCGGCGCAGAGCGTGCTGGGTGCAGCCCTCGGCGGCGCCGGGCGCGCGGGCACCGTCAGCCCGGTCAGCGTCGAGGTCATCTCCGCCGTCACCCGGCCCTCGCAGACCCTGGGCAACGCGCTGCTCGACCAGGGCGCCGACGCCGTCGCCCGCGGCGACCTCGCCCAGAGCCAGCTCGGCGGGTCCCCGGTGACGGCGACGGCTACCGCACCCGGCGCCGGGGGCCAGACCGGAGGGACGTCGGGGGCGGCCACCGGTGCCGCAAGCTCGTCCGGGCACACCGGCGGGTCAGCGGGTCAGAACGCCGGCGCTACCGGCCAGGCCGGCGGGTCGGGCGGCCAGCAGGCTGGCGGTTCGCAGCAGGGGACCGGGGGGCAGCAGGGCAGGACGGCGACCACCGGTGCGGGTGCACCAGCCAGCGCGACCTCGGCCCCGGCGGCCTCCTCGTCGCCGGCTTCCTCGTCGTCGCCGGCGACGTCTTCGTCGCCGTCTTCGTCTTCTCCGTCTCCGTCTTCGTCTCCGTCTTCTGCGTCGTCGTCTCCGGGCTCGCAGTCCTCGTCCCCGCAGTCGTCCGCTCAGTCGTCGTCTGCTCCTCCGTCGTCCGCAAGCTCGTCGTCCACCTCGTCGTCCACCTCGTCGTCCACGACGCAAGGGACGTCTCCCGGACAGCAGGGATCGACCCCGTCGTCCCCGCAGGCGTCGTCGCCGCAGGCGCCGCAGAGCTCGACCCCGTCGGGTCAGCAGGGTGCGACCTCCTCGTCGTCCCCGACCGCGCAGTCCTCCCAGCAGTCGACGGCGCAGTCGTCGCGGGACGGCGGGTCGACCGACCCGTCCACGTCGCCGGCGGAGCAGCAGTCCACGTCGCCGTCGACGGGAGGGCAGCCGAGCACCACGAGCGCCGCGGACCCGGCGTCGGACCCGCTGCGCCAGGCCGTCGAGCACCGGGACGCGGTCGTCGACGACCTGACGCAGAAGCTGAACAAGGGCTTGGCCCCGGAGCAGCAGCTCTCCCGCGAGCAGGTCGAGACCTTCCTTCGGGAGCGCGCGGCCAGCCGCGCCGGCCTGCACGTCGACACGGCGGTCGACGCCCCCGTCCCGGCGACCGACACCTCACCCGGGTCCACCACGGCGGACCCGTCCACGTCGCAGCCCACCGTCGGCTCGACCGGCCAGCCGCCTGTCGGCCCTGCGGTGGTGGAGGACGCCCTCGACCCCGGGAGGAATGCCGATGAGGGCGCACTACCTGGTGCAGGACAGGTTCGCGATCCCGGGGCGGGGACCGGTGCTGACCGGCCTGCTGACGCAGGGGGAGATCCGCAACGGGGACGGGTTGACCGTGGCGGGGACGACCACCTCGGTGCGGGTCACCATGGTGGACTTCCACCGGCGGGAGACACCCGAGGGACCGCTGATCGGGCTGGAGATCCACCCGCAGGACGCCCCCGTGGTGACGAGGGGGACGGTCCTGATCGGCCAGACGGCCTGACCAGGGACGCCGCTCCGAACGGCGACGTGACCAGGTCGCCGAACGGGTTCCCGACGGGCGGGAGCAACCGGCCTGTGGACCCGGTCGCAGCGTGGACGTGGGCGGAGAACGCGTACGACGCGTTCCGCTCGGATCCGGCCGATGTCGCTGCGATCGCGGCCAACGTCGCAGGCGAGGACCGCGGACGCGGGAACCCGGCGGGAACCTTCACCCCCGCAGACATCGCGGCCATCAAGGCGCACGTCATGGAGGACGTCCATGAACTCCCCGACCGGTACGGCGAGGGCGTCTCCGTACAGCGGTTCGCAGAGGACCCGGACATGGCCGAGGCGTGGATCCGGCTGCGAGCGGGAACGCACACGCCTGCCGACGTCGTGCTGCTACGGCACGAACTGCGTGAACTCACCCTGATGCGGGGCACCCCGCCGATGGACTACGACACCGCGCACGAGCTGACCCAGCGTGACCACGACTGGGACAGCCAACGCACAGCCCCGCGGGGGGAGACCTACGACGCATGGGAGGTCCGTGATGGCGCTTCGGATCCGCATGACCCGGACGGCGCAGGACGCGTCGACGGTGAGCTACCGGTACGGACCGACGTGGGAGGACCAGCCGAGGTCGGTGATGCTCGACCGGGACACGGGGGAACCGGTGGAGTCGACCGACCTCGACGACCGGCGGGTGGCGAGTTGGCTCCGGCGGGAGCAGCAGCGAACCGGGGAGTGGATCCCGAAGGGGCAGATCATCGCCTGAGCCGGGTGATGTCCCCGTCCAGGAGCAAGGGGTACTTCCCGTCCACGGCACCCGGGGACGGCTCGATGACGGAGGGCTTGACCGATGGCGACGGCGACGTTCGTCGAGCGGGACCAGCTGACCGACCGGGAGGTGACGTACCGGTACGGACCGAGCCCGCAGGCGATGGACGAGCGGTTGACGATCGTCCTGGCGACCGGCGAGACGACGGGCACGACGGACCGGGCGCCGTGGGTGGCCGGCTGGCTCCGCCACCGGCGAGGGACGACGGGGACCTGGCCGGAACGGGCGTCGATCGCCACCTGACCGGGACCGGCACCCTCGACGAAGGCGAGCATGGCGATCTTCCTGGCGTTCGAGAAGGAGTCGGAGACCGCGACGGAGGTGGTCTACCGGTTCGGGGGAGCCGAGGACCCGACGGCGCACCTGGTGTCGATCCCGAGGGACGACCCGTCCCGGGCCCCGATGCCGCAGGGGATCAGTCCCGCACTGACCCAGAAGGTGATCGGCCGGGTGGTGCTCCGGGCCGGTCGGGAGGGCGCCTGGCCGGACCGGGGGCGGATCCAGAGCTGACCCTCGGCGACACCGAGGGACCCAGCACCGATCCGGCCACCCGAGGGGACGCGAGCGATGACCGACCTGCCGGACGGGACCTACGTGGAGTGGCGGGGCCGGACGTACCGGGGCTCGGTGAGCGGGCCGAGCCAGTACGTGGTGTTCGCCGACAGCCAGGAGGACCCGGAGTTCATCCCGGGCATGGTGCGGGGGTGGGAGCGGACGGTGCCCATGACGGAGGCGACGGGGTTCGCGCTGGCGTCGCGCTGCCGGTGGCGCGGGGAGACGTTCTGGGTGCTGTCACGGAGCAGGCAGCCGGCCCGGTTGCTGCTCGGGTGGGACGGGGACCCGAGGCGGGCGGGGGAGATCGGGCTGACCAGGGTGGACAAGATGGCCTGGGAGGTCGAGGTGCCCGAGTCGGAGGTGACCGGGATGGAGCAGGTGCGCAGGGCCGCCTGACCCAGGACGACGTGGCCGGACCGGGGGCGGATCCAGAGCTGAGCCCGGGCGACGTCGCGGGGCCCGTCGACACGGAGGGCCCCGCCGGCCCCGAGGGACCCGCCGACCCCGACCCCGACGCCGTGTTCGGGTTGGACTCACTCACGCTGCCACCGTCCTTCCACGACTCCGTGGCCGAGCACCTCCCGCCCGGCGTGACCGTGGAGCAGTTCGACGCCGTGCGCCAGACCCTGGCCGCCGCCGATCTCACCGACGAGCAGCGCGCCGTCATGACCGCCGTCCGGGAGTCGGTCGGGTTCCCTCCGGGGACCCTCGTGCAGCGGGTGCTGCCCATGGAGTTCGCGCAGTCCTACCTGGCCGGCACCCAGCTGCGGGGCGCCGACGGCACGTTCGTCTTCCGCGCCACCCACGCGCAGAGCTTCACGGCCCGGCTGCAGGACGTCGCCACCCTGCGGACGGTCGACCAGATCGTGGAGGGGCTCCGGCTGGACTACGCCGGAACGCGGTTCCCGCCCGGGACCTCCGAGGTCGCCGCACTGCGGTTCCCCCTCCCGCGGACCGCCCGCGTGAGCACGCCGTACGGGCCGACGATGGGTGGCACCAACACGTCGGGACCGCCCTTCACGGGCAACGGCTTCACCCGCAGCGTCGACCACCGGGTGCCGGAGGGTGACCTCCAGGACGCGGTCGCACTGCCGGACGGCGCCGAGCTGTGGGCCATCGACCGACAGGGCCACGAGCGACGCATCGGCGTGTACGACGCGGACACGCAGAGCTGGACCGACCTGCGCGCAACCCGGGTGGAGAGCCCGACGACCGAGGAGAACGCGAGCGATGACCGACCTGCCGGACGGGACCTACGTGGAGTGGCGGGGGAGGACGTACCGCGGGTCGGACACGGGCGACCAGACGACCTTGCTGGTGTTCGCCGAGACCCAGGAGGACCCGGAGTTCACCCCGGGACGGGTGCGGGGGTGGCGCCGGACGGTGCCGGCCGCCGAGGCGACCCTGGTCGAGCTGACGACCCGGTGCCGGTGGCAGGGCGAGGTGTTCTGGGTGGTGGGACGCAGCGATCCCCCGGGGCGGCTGCAGCTGAGCTGGACGGGCAGGGACGAGAGCCGGGCCGAGCAGCTGGGCCTGACCAGGGTGGACAAGTTCGGGTGGGAGACGGTGGTGCCCGAGGCGGAGGTGGACGGCCTCGAGCAGGTGCGCCGGACGGGCTGACGGTCGCGGACCAGCCGGTCCAGGCCGTCGAGGACCCCACCCCGTCCCTCTCTCACCTGGAGACCGAGGATGACCGCACAGCAGCTGCCGGACGGGACGTACTGGGAGCACCGCGGGCTGACCTATCGAGGGACGGTCAGGCCCGGGGGGCGGACGGTGCTGCTGCTGTCCTCGGAACCGGCGGAGGGCTTCGCCCCACGAGCGACGGGCGGGTGGGGTCTGGAGGTGCCGAGGGCGGACGCCGTGCGGACGACGCTGCGGACGACCTGTCGGTGGCGGGGGGAAGCGTTCCAGGTGATGGCGCAGGAGGGCGACCAGCTGGTGCTGCGGCACCTGGGCAGCAGCAGGACGGCCCGGGACCTGGGGCTGACGGAGGTGGACCGGGGGGTGTTCAACGCGACGGTGCCGGCGACCGAGGTGTCGGAGATCGCCCAGCAGCGCACGTCGGGTTGACCTCCTCGGTCGCGGAGGCGCTGGGCGCGGCCCCCGAGCCGGTGGCCACCGTCGCCGGGCACGACGTCGTCCGGGTCGGACCCCGGCTGGCCGTCGTCGGTCCGGCCGGGCCGCTCGACGTCGACGCCGCGCTCCGCCAGGTGGCCGAGGCCCTCGCCGCCGACCCGGCGCAGGCCGAGCTCGCCCGCACCCTGGCCGACGGCCTGCGCACCGGCACGGTGCCCTACGTCCAGGTCGAGGCCGGTCCGGACGGCGCGCCCGTCGCCACGGAGCTGCCGACCACCCCCACCTGGGAGCCGGGCCAGGACGAGACCGGCGTGCCGCGCCCGGCTGTGGACCCGACCCGCTACACCGACCCGGGGACCACGGAGGCCGAGGCCCTGCGGCAGGCCCACCGGGTGGCCGGGGGCGACGTCGCCGGCTGGGTCGGCGCGGTCAACCCGCACCTGGGTGACCACCCGCTGGGGACGGCGGAGGCCGAGCAGTGGGCCAACAACTGCGGCGAGTGCGCCCGCCGCGTCGCCGACGCCGTCCAGGGGCTGGCCGTGCGCCCGGCCTGGGGCGACCCGCAGCGGGGCGAGTACGCCGAGATGTGGGCCTGGACCGGTGGGGCACCGACGGCGCAGGCGGTCGCGCCCGCCCCGGTGCCGCCCACCGACGGCTCGCCGGTCGTCGACGACACGAGCGCGTTCACCGCCGACGTCTGGGCCGACCTGGAGAGCCGGCTGCGCGGTGCCCCGGCGGGCACCGTCGCCGTCGTCGGCGTCGACTGGCACGTGCCCGGACTGCCCCGCGGGCACGCCGGCGGTCACTGGTTCAACGCGGTCGTGACGAGCCGCGGACTGCTGTGGGTCGACGGCCAGGACGGGACGGCGACCGGGTGGCCGCCGGCCTACCCGCACGGCATCTGGCGGGGCGAAGCGATGGTTCGGCGGCCCGGTGCCGCCTGGGAGGGAGTGGACCTTGCCGCAGGACGAGGCGCAGGGGACGACGCAGCCGGGGACGGAGCCCGGGTCGGCAGTGCCGGGCACCCCGGAGCAGGCGGTCGCGGCGACGCTGGCCTGGACGGGCAGCGACGACCAGGCGACCGAGGGGACGTGGGAGGCGCACCCGTTCCGGGACGCCTGGCTGGTGACGCGGCCGACCCCGCGGCGGGGCGCCCCGGTGATCATGGTGCGCGGCGGTCGGGTCCGGCCGGTGCACCTGGCGCGCGAGAGCCTGGAGCAGGCCTGGGAGCAGCTGGCCGGTCAGGGGAGCTGACCCCGGCGCAGAACCCCGAGCGCCGGGCCGGTGCGGTGGATGGCCCACTGCTCGAAGGAGAACCCGACGCTGCCCGACCCCTGACGGAGACCCCTCATGGCGGTGCGCCTGGAGTACGAGAAGGTGGCGGAGAGCCCGGAGGCGGTCGAGTACCGCTGGGGCCCGGACGCGGTGGACCGCTCGAGACGGGTGGTGCTCGATCCCCGGGATCCGACGAGGTGGCCCTCGGTGGGGGCGGACGACCCGCAGATGCCCGCGGTGGTCCGGGCGGTGATCAAGCGTCAGCGCGCGACGGGCAGCTGGCCGGACCGGGGCGTGGTCGAGCACTAGAGGTCGCGGCCCGCGCCGACGACCTCGTGCGCCTGGCCGAGCAGGCCACGTCGGCCGATCCGCGCACGCGGCGGCGAGCCGCCGACATCGCGGCCGAGCTGCTGCCCCTGCTCGGGCTGGACGAGGGCGGGTACGCCGCCGACGGCTCACGGGACGGCGGGTCGCCGGACTTCGACGCGCTCGCGGCCGAGCTGCCGGCCCGGGCACGGCGCGCCGTCGCCGTCCTCGGGCTGGTCGCGAACCCGGCGCTGCTGCCCAGCGGATTGCCGTCGGCGGGGTCGGCAGCGGCCAAGGTGGTGCTCGGCGGCGCCCTGGGCGCCGTCACCTCGGGTGCGGCCGCGTTCACCGTCGGGGCCTTCACCGGGGACGGCAGCCGCATGACGGCCGCGGTGGTCTCCGCGGTGGCCGGCGTGGCCGGGCAGGTGGCCGCCGTCGTCGCCGACCGCCGGCTCGCCCGGCTCACCGAGCTGCTCCGGGCCGCCGACGAGGTCCGGCGTGGCCTGCCGCCCGACGCCGCAGCGGTGCACGACCGGGCCGTCGAGGAGGCGCTGCGCCGCACCGGCTCCGACGTGTCCGCCGCCCGCGCTGCCGAGGCCGCCACGGCGGCCCTCGCCGAGCTCACCGGGCAGCCGTCGGCCTCGGCGACCCCCGGGACGGGGCTGCTGGGCGCCCTCCAGCAGCGGCTGGAGACCCTCGCGCCCGGTGCCGGGCCCGGCCGTGCGTCGGCCTCGGCCCGGACGGAGCAGGACCGTGCCGACCTGCACCGGGCGGACCGGACCACGGAGGACCGGACCACGGTGGACGGGACCGCCGCGGACCCGACCACCGACGCCGGGCAGTCCGGTGCTCGGACGCCGTCCACCCCCGGCCTGCGCGCCTGGGTGACCAAGGCCGCCACCGGAGCGGTCACCGCGGCCACGTTCGGGGCCGTCGGCTTCGGGCTGACCGCGGCCCTCGGCCTGGTCGGGGTCACGCTGGCCACGGTGACGCCCCTGGCGGCGGCCGTCGCCGGGGCCGGGCTCACCGCGGTGGTCGAGCACCGGCAGAGCCAGCACAAGGCGGCTCTCGAGGCGCAGCGGACCGCCGTGGACGAGGCCCGTCGCGCGGCCCGGGCCGCCGCCGAGCACGCCGCCGACGCCGCCGCCCACGACGAGGCCGGGCGTCGCCTGGACGCCGAGTCCCGCGCGGCCGCCCGCCGCGCCGCCCGCCTGGACGCGCTGCTGGCCGAGGTGGCCGCGGGCGGGTCGGGTCGATCCGCCCGCACCGACGCCGACGCCCGCACCGACGCCGACGCCGCGCAGCCGCCCACCGACCCGGCCACAGAACCCGGGCCGACCACCGACCAGCTCGTCCCCGGGCCGCGGTCGGAACCGGTCGACGCCCGCACCTTGAGCCCGGCCGACCGGGCCCGGGTGACCGAGCTGCGGGCGGCGCTGCAGGCGGTGGAGTCCACCCGGGGCCGCGCCCGGACCGCGGCCACGGCCCGGGCGCGGGAGCTGGCCGCCGGGATGGGGCTGGACAGCGCGCCCGTGCGGGGCAGCGACCCCGACGCCCTGGGGTGGCCGCACCGCCGCGCCGTGCTGGACGAGGACGTCCAGCTGCGGCTGGCCGCCCTCGACGAGCTGCCCACCGCGGTGCCCTCGGCCGGCTGGGCGGTGGCCAAGGGCCTGGCGGGATCCCTGGTGCCCTCCCTGGCGGCCACGGCGCTGGGGATCAGCACGATGGGGATCGCCCCCGCGGTCGGGCTGGCCCTGGGACCGGTCGCGCTGGCGGTGTCCGTCGCGCTCGCGGAGCGCTCCGCCGCCGTCGCGAAGGAGCAGGGCAAGCGCCCCAGCAGCCGCTGGTCGCAAGCCGCGACCGACCAGCTCGACGCGGCGCGGGCCGAGCGGGCGGCCGACCACGAGGCCGCCCGCGCCGAGCTCGCCGCGCAGCAGGCCGGGAACCGGGCGCGCGAGCGGCTGCTGGCCGACATCGTCGCGGCCGGTGTGCGCGAGCGGCTGCTGGGCGTCCGTCGCCCGCCCCCCGCACCGGCACCGGAGCCGCCCCCGCCGTCGGCCGAGGTGGACGAGCCCGCCGCGGTCACCGCTCCGGCGTCGACCGGGCGACCGCACGTGCTGACCGCCGCCCGGCGGATGCTGATCCCGTCGGTGGTGGTCGCGACCGGTGCGGTGGCGCTCGCCAGCACCTCGCTCCCCCCGCACGAGCTCCTCTCCCCGGCCGCCTGGCAGGCCCTCACCGGCCCCGCGCTCGCGGTGGCGGCCGGTGCGGCGGGCGCCATGACCGCTCCGGCGGCCGCGCTCGTCGCGACCGTCGGGGACGTCGCCGCCGGCCGGTCCGCCTTCGTCAACGAGGGGCTGCGCGCCAAGGCCGTCGATGCGCGCCGGGCGCGGTGGGCGGGCATCGACCTCGCCGCCGGCCGGGCCGACGTGGACACCGCCCGGGCGCGGGCCCGGGCGGAGGCGCTCGCGGCGCGCGCCGAGCTCGCCGCTGTGCGCGACCGGGTGGACGGCCGCGCCGCGCGGTCGGTCCAGCCGGCCGCGCTCCGCCTCGTGCTCGACCGCGCCGCCGCCCTGGTGGCCGGGGTCGAGTCCGCGCTCGGGAGGCTGACCGCGCACCCCGGCCCGGCCACGCAGGCGCAGGACGTCGCCGTGCTCGCCCGCACCACCGAGCAGCTGGCGGACACGCCCCGGCCCGAGCGGGCCGAGCGTGTGCGGGCCGTCGTCGAGGAGGCCCGACGGCTGGGTCTGCTGGAGGACGGCCCCGAGCCAGCCCGCCTGCGCACCGGGCTGCCCCCTGCCCTGGCCACGGTGTCCGCCGCGCTGGTCGGCGTCGGGTCGGCGGCCGCCGGCACGGCGGTGGCCATGGCCCAGGACGAGGAGTTCCTGCGCTGGGTGCGCACCATCGCGAACGCGACCGGGTGGTGGCCGGAGGAGACCTGCGACTGCCCGCCCGGCACGCCCTGCACCTGCCGCGGCCGGGCCGAGCCCCCGCGGCCCCCGGCCGCGCAGTCCCCGCCGGCTCCTGGGGTATCCCCCGCTCCTGCGGCACCGCCGTCGTCCGGGCGCCCCACGACCCCGTCCCGGCCGCCGTTGCCCTACTCACCGCCGCCGGCTGCGGCGTTCCCGGTCGGCGCGGTCGGGCCCGCGGTGGACGTCGACCTGTGGCCCGACGGCATCGGGCGGACCACGGCCACGGTGGTCACCGTCGTGGCCCCGGGTGGGGCAGCGGTGGACCTGCTGGTGCGCTGGGTGGAGCCGGGGCGCAGCGGTGGCGCGGTGCTGGTGCTGTCCGACGTCCCCGGCGGCGCGTTCTGGTGGGGTGTCCCGGTGGCCGTGACCCAGGCCGTCGAGCAGGCGGTGGCCGCGCTCGGCGTCCCGGACGACCGGCTGGCCGGCGCCGTGGTGGTCGGGGAGCGGGGCGGACCCGAGGGCGGCCTCAGCGAGCTGCCGGTCGTCCCGGGTCCGGGGCCGGCGCGGCTGGTGCCCGGTCGCGGGCCCCGCCTGCTCCCGCCCAGGGAGGCGGAGTCGGCCCGGTCCGCGCTGCGGCTGCGTCCCGTGCCCGACCTGCTGGGCCGGCTGCGCCAGGTGCCCGCCGGCCGCTGAACCGTGCACGCCCGACCGGGACGGCGGTCAGGGAGTGGCGAGGTCCAGGTAGGCGCAGTGGTGGGCCAGCAGCACCGGGAGGTCGTCGACGACCACCGCCGTCGCGGCCAGCAGCCGGTCGTGCGTCGGGGGCGGGGCGTCGGGGCCGTCCTCGCGGACCAGGGAGAACTCGGCGGCCGCCCAGAGGTCGGGCAGCACCGCGGTGTCGTCCCAGCGGTGGGCAGCCACGTCGGGCAGCTCCAGCACCGGCCACCCGGGCACGCCGAGCGCCGTGGTGCCTGGTGCCGACCCCGAGCCGATGCCGACCAGCAGCGGACGCGCCCGCAGCCGGTGGGCGAGGGCCTCGAGGGCGGCGGGGTCCTGCCCGGCCGGCGGGACCCGGACCAGCAGCGACCGCGCCAGCAGGCCCTCGACGACCGCGGACGGGTCGGCCACGCCCGCTGCCGCGGCGTGCGCCAGGAGCCGCTCGGCGTCGGCGAGCGGGTCGTCGCCGGGCACGCCGTGCGCGAGGTCCCAGACCAGGGTCTCGTCGAGTCCGAGCCCCAGCCGTCTCCAGCCCAGCCGCACGGTGCCCACGACCGGCTGCGGCATGGTCTCGGGTCCCAGCCGGAACCCGACCGGCAGCACCCGCCCCCCCGGGCTCACGCCGCACCCGCCGCGGGCAGGGCCAGGTCGACGTAGGCCGCGGTGGTCTGCAGCAGCGCCGGCAACGTCGCGACGACGTCGGCGAGCAGCAGGTCGGGGTCGGCGGCCCGCGGGTCGGGCGGCCCGTCGGCGGCGTGGCCCGCGGCGTGCCAGCCGACCGACGTCCAGAGGTCGCCGAACAGCGGGCCCCAGGCCCAGACGTCGCGCACGGCGCGCGTGGTCTGCACGAGCGGGCGACCGGGGAGCCCCACGTGGTGCGCGGACGGCTGGTCGGCCACCTCGCCCAGCCCCAGCACGAGCGGGTGCAGGGTGTGCGCCGCCGCCCACGCGCGGCGGCCGTCGACGGTGTCGGCCAGCTCGCTGACGACGCCCAGGGCCTGCAGCTCGGCCCAGCCGGCGTCGGCGTCGGCGTCGGTGAGGCCCCACTCCCGGGCCAGGTCCGCGGCTCCGCGGCCGGCCCGCTGCGCGGCGTCCCAGAGGTGCAGCGCGGCCCCGCCCAGCTGCACCGTCTGGCCGGCGAGCTGCACGAAGGCCTGCACCGCCCGGGGGTCGTGCTCGCGGGAGAGGTCGTACACGGCGAGCCGGCGTCCCAGCGGGACCACCAGCGGCTCGCTCACGGCGCCGGCCGGACGCCGTCGCGGGGGACGTCGAGGTACAGCACCCCGGCGGCCAGCAGCTCGGGCAGCCGGTGCACCAGCCGGTCGAGCACCGCGGCGGGGTCGGCACCGGGGATCGCCGAGGCGCCGGAGAGGCCGGTCGCTGCGGCGTCGAGGTCGGGGAAGAGGTGCGCCCACGCCCAGATGTCGAACGCCTCGGGGTCGAGCTCGGCGACCGGGGACGTCCAGGTGCCCACCACGCGGCCGCCGTCGTCGGTGGGCAGCGTGCCGACGCCGAGGGGCTGCACCCGGTGGCCGCGGGCGAAGGCGAGACGTCCCTCGGGGGTCTCCTCGACCCGCACCAGCAGGCCCCGCGCGACGAGGTCCTCGACCACCGCGGGGTCGAGCTCCTCCGTCGGGTGGCCCACGGCCAGCTGCCAGGTGACCCGTTGCACCTCGCCGACGAGCTTCGGGGTGTCCCACCCGACCCGCACCACGTCGTGCCGGGCGAAGGCGCCGACGGTCGGGTGGAAGGGCCCCATCGCGTGGCCGACCCGCAGCAGCAGCGTCACGGTGCCACCCCCCAGGTGTCCAGGCACACGGCGTTGGTGCCCAGCAGCGCGTGCAGCCCGGTGAGGAGGCCGGTGAGCAGCTCCTCGGGCTCGACGAGGCCGGGGTCGGTGGCACCCACCCGCGCGGCCACCGTGGCGGCTGCCTCGCACGCCCGCCACAGGCTGCTCTCCATGTGGGCCCACTGGAAGAGGTCGTAGGTCGCCGAGCTGCCCACCGCGAGCAGCCGGTCGGGCCGGCCCATGCGGTAGACCTGCGGCGACTGGTGGTCGTTCCCCAGGCCCGTGGTGAGCGGCAGCAGGCGCACGGTGTCGGCCAGCGCGCGGGCCGACGGGGTGCCGGGGACCGCCCGGGCCAGCAGGCCCCGCTGCAGCAGTGCCTCCAGGTGGCCGGCCGCGCCCTCGAGCTCCACCCGCTCGGCGGCGTCCAGCAGCCCGGCCGGGCCCCAGGGACCCCGCCCGCCCGCCGGGTCGCTGTGCGCCATGGACCACAGGGCGAACTCCGCAGGCCCCAGCTGCTCGACGGCGGCGCCGAGCCGCACCTCGACCACGGGGCCGCTCGCCGCCATGCCGAGGGAGTGCCCGACGGGCAGCACGAGCTCCGCTGCGTCGGGTGGGCTGTCGTCGGCGCTGGACATCGAGGCGACCCTATCGCCGTCGGCGGGCTGCTCACCCGCGGCGCGGTGTGCCAACCTCCAGCCGTGACCAGTGCACGCCGTCCCCCGGTGATGGAGACCCGCAAGGTGCTGGCCGCGGCGCGGCCGCCGGTCGGGCCGGGGCCCAGCACGGCTGCGGTGCTGCGGGGGTGGTCGCGGGTGCGCCCGCCGGTGCCGGTGGTCCTGGCGACCGTGCTGCTGCTGGTCGTGCCGCTGGCGCTGCTCGGGGTCGCCGTGCGCTACGCGGTGTCGATCGCCGGCGGTGACTGGCCGCTGCTGGGCAAGCTCGCCGGGGGCTTCCTGCTCTGCGGCGTGCTGGTCATGCTGGCGGCGCTGGCCGTCCGCGGCGCGAAGCGGGTGGTGCACCTCGGCTCGTTCTCCGAGGGGTTCTTCCCGGCCCGGCTGCTCAGCGTCGCGTGCGTGGTCACCGGCCTGTTCCTGGTGAAGTACGTGCTGGTCGACGGCGAGCCGACGGACCCGACGATGGTGGTGCCGTTCGTGGCGCTCGCCGTCGCCTGGGCGCCGTGGCCGCTGCTGCTGCTCCCCTCAGCCCAGGCCTGGCCCCGGCGGGTCCGGTTGCGCTGGTCGCAGCCGGCCCGCGACGTGGAGGAGGCCGGGCTGCTGGCGCTGCTGGCGCCGCACCCCTGCCGCGGCGGGCCGCCGCCGTGGGGCTACGCCACGGACCCGGTGCAGGCCGAGACCGGGTCGGGTTGGCGCGTGCACGGCACCTGCCCGTGGTGCGGGGCACCGGTCGACGCCACCACCCGGGCCGCCGAGACCGCGCGCGAGGGCGTCGGCGGTGGTGACCTGCACGCACTGGCCCGCCGTACGGCCCCGCCCGAGGGCGAGCAGCCCGACGTCGCGACCCGGTGCGACGACGTGCAGCTGGAGCTGCTGCGGTGCCGGTCGCTGGTGGGCGTCGCCGTCCACGAGCGGTTGCTGGCCCTGGTGCCCCCCGGCGCCGACGTCGTGCCGGCACGGCTGCGCACCGGCACGCCGGTCCCGCTGATGACGCCGGAGACCGCGTTCGGGCGGGCGGCGCTGCAGCAGGAGGCCGAGCGGCACCGTGCGTTCCTGGCCGCGGCCGACGCCGAGGTGGTGCGCCGCCGTCCGGTGTGAGGCCGGACGACGGCCGTGGGGTCAGCGGGTGGCGCGGATGTGGGTGCTGGTCTGGGACAGCGGGTCCCAGGCGTCGGGGTGCTTCTGGCCGGTGTCGACCACCCAGCCCGGGGTGCGCGCGGCGGAGCGGCCGGCGGTCGTCGAGCCGCGGCGGTCGGCGGGGCGGGCGCTCAGCTTGACGATCAGCGCGAGCAACCCGACGAGTGCCAGGAGCACACCACCGATGATCAGGAGCGTCGACGTCATGGCTCCGACGCTAGGTGACCGACCGGTCCGTCGCCCACGCAGATGTCACCGAACATCACCGGATAGTCGCGGAGAGTGTGCCAATCCTGGTCACAGGTGACCCACCTGCCCCGCCGTCACCGGTCGGCCGGCGCGCTGTCCAGCAGATCGGCCAGCACCCGGGGCAGCACGTCGGCGGGCACCGCCTGCGGGTCGGGCAACGCCTCCAGCGCCAGACCGTTGGTCAGCGCGAGGAGCACCAGGGTGAGGCTGCCCGCGTCCCACCCGGTGTGCACCGGGTGCGCGCCGAGGAAGCGCTCGACCACCTCGGCCACCCGGGCGCGCAGGTCGCGGCGGGAGGCGACGAACGCGGCGCGGACCCCGGGGTCGCGCACGGCGCGCTGCCAGAACTCCAGGTACAGCAGCAGCCAGGCCGGGTCGCGCGCGGCGAGCTCGGCGCCGACGGCGGCCAGCGCGCCGGACAGGTCCGACGTGCCGGCCAGCGCCCGCTCGACCGCGTCGACCCGGGCGGCGGCCTCGGCCTCCACGAGGGCGAGGAACAGCTCGTCCTTGCTGCCGAAGTTGGAGTAGACCGCGCCCTTGGTGAACCCGGCGGCGGCCGCCACCTGGTCGGTGCTCGCCCCGGCGAAACCGCGTTCGGCGAACACCTGCCGGGCGGCCTCGAGGACCCGGGCCCGTACCTGGTCGCGGCGGGGCCGGGTGCGCACCGTCACGTCGTCCGCCCTTGCCCCGGTCACGACGAGGAGCATACTCGTCGGTATCGGATACGTATCGGTATCGAGGAGGACGAGATGAGCCAGCACGGAGCCCCCCGGCGCGAGCTGTTCCCGGGGGTGACCCGGCGCGCGGCCGTGCTCGTGGTCGGCGTGCTGCTGCTGCAGCTGGGGTTCGTGCTGAGCTACGTCGGCGCCTTCCACGACCCCACCCCGCGCGGCGTCCCCCTGGCCGTCGTCGCCCCCGCCGGTGCGCCGGCCGGCACCGCCGACCAGGTGGTGGCCCAGCTCGAGGCGCTCGACGGGCACCCGGTGGCCGCCCGCGCCGCCGGTGACGAGGACGCCGCGCGGCAGGCGCTGGGCGACCGCGAGGTCGACGGGGTGCTGCTGGTCGGCGCCGACGCCCAGGACACCCTGCTGGTGGCCGGGGCCGAGGGCGGCGCCGTGGCGACGGCGCTCGAGCAGGTGCTCGGCCAGGTCGACGCCGCCCAGCAGCGCACCCTCACCACCACCGACGCGATCCCGGCCGGGGACGGCGACGCCCGCGGGTTGACGGCCTTCTACCTGGCGGTGGGCTGGGTGGTGGGGGGCTACCTGGTCGCCTCGATCATCGGCGTCAGCGCGGGCTCCCGGCCCGCCACGCGGGGTCGCGCGGCGACCCGGCTGGTCGCCCTCGCGGTCTACTCGCTGGTGAGCGGCCTGGGTGGGGCGCTGGTGGTCGGGCCGTTGCTGGGCGCGCTCGACGGCGGGCACACCGCGGTGCTCACCGTGTTCGGTGCGCTGCTGGTGTTCGCGGTCGGCGCGGTCACCACGGCGCTGCAGGTGTGGACGGGGCTCGTCGGCATCGGCCTGGCGATCCTGCTGTTCGTCGTCCTGGGCAACCCCAGTGCCGGTGGCGCCTACCCGGCCCCGTTGCTGCCGCCCTTCTGGGCGGCCATCGGCCGCTGGTTGCCCCCCGGGGCCGGCACCGACGGCGTCCGGGGCCTGGTCTACTTCGGCGGCGCCGGTGCGGGCGCGGCGTGCGCCGTGCTGGCCGCCTACGCGGTGGTGGGGGTCCTGGGCACGCTGCTGGGCGGCGGCCGGCGCAGCGCCGTCGCGGCCTGATCAGCCGGGCGGCTCGGGGACGACGCCGTCCCGCAGCACCCGGTCGGCCAGGTCGCCCAACCTCGTGTTGGTGTCGTTGCTGATGCGGCGCAGCAGCTGGGCGGCCGCGTCGTAGGTCAGCTGCCGGGTGGCCATCGTGACCCCGATGGCCGCGCCGATGGTCCGGTTGGTCGAGAGGGCGACCTGGAGCTCGGCCACCTCCTGCCGGGCCCGCACGACGCCCACCGCCGAGGCGAGGTCGGGCACGGCCGCCGTGGTCCGCGCCGCCGCCTCCGGGCCGACCATCTCGTCGCCGGGGGCCAGCATCGTGAGCACCACCCGGGCCCGGGCGGCGCCCGGCAGCGACAGTGCGAGGGCCGACCGCACGGGGGAGCGGCCGGGCCCGGCCGCCAGGCGCCACCGGGGGTCGGCCCACACGTCACCGGTGGAGACCGCCTCGCCGGTGGTCGCGGCCAGGACGGCCGGCCCCCGCCCGACCAGGGCCTGCAGGTCGTCGAGCTCGGCGGCGCCGGTGCCGACGGCCAGCCAGGGCCGGAGCCGGGCGCGGGGGGCCAGCACCGTGGTCAGGCTCGCCGCGGCGGCGCCGGGTACCTGCGCGACGAGCTCGGCCAGCGCGCCGCGCAGCAGGTCGGGGAGGTCCTCCGTCGGGCAGCTCGAGGCGCGGACCGCGACCGGGTCACCCGCCGGGGTGGGGGGTCGCAGGGTCGAGGGGAGCGCCACGGGACCTCCGTCGGTCGACCGCCGGCCGCGGGTGGGCGGCGAGCACGACCGGTCAGTTCCGTGCCCGGATCGATCGTAAACCCCGCTACGGACCGTGGTGCAGGTGAACTCGTCAGCCGGCCACGGGCAGGCCGGTGTAGTTGAGCGCGAGCTCGCGCTGCGCGGGTTCGGAGTCGAACACCCGCCGCAGCTGCGACAGCTGCAGCTGGTGGTCGAAGTCGTCGCCCCCCTGCCGGGCGGACACCGTGTGCAGCATCGAGGTCATGTACCAGCTGAAGTGCGTGCACCGCCAGACCCGGCGCAGTGCGGTGTCGGAGTAGGCGTCGGCGAGGTCGGTCTGCTTCTCCTGCAGCAGCCGCACCAGGGCGCGGGACAGGAGCGTCACGTCGGCCACGGCCAGGTTCAACCCCTTGGCGCCGGTGGGCGGCACGATGTGCGCGGCGTCGCCGGCCAGGAACAGCCGTCCGTGCCGCATCGGGGTGGAGACGAACGAGCGCATCGGCAGGATCGACTTCTCGGTGACCGGCCCGCGGTTGACCGACCAGCCGGGCAGGCCCAGCCGCTCGTCCAGAGCGTCCCAGATCCGCTCGTCGGACCAGTCCTCGATCGTCTCGTCCGGGTCGACCTGCACGTACAGGCGCGAGACGCTCGGCGAGCGCATCGAGTACAGGGCGAACCCGTCGGGGTGCCAGGCGTAGACCAGGTCGTCGGTGGCCGGCGGGGCGTCGGCCAGGATGCCGAGCCAGGAGAAGGGGTAGACCCGCTCCCACACCTTCCCGCCGGTGGCGGCGGTCACGATGGGCCGCGAGACGCCGTGGAAGCCGTCGGCGCCGACCACGACGTCGCAGTGCAGCTCCTGCGCGGTGCCTTGGGCGTCGGTGAAGGTGATCCGCGGGGTGTCGGTGTGCACGTCGTGCGGCTGGACGTCGGAGACCTCGAACAGCAGCGGCGGACCCTCGGCGAGCTGCGTGGCGATGAGGTCCTTCACCACCTCGGTCTGGCCGTAGACCCACACCGTGCGCCCGCACAGCGCCTCGAAGTCCAGGTGGTGGCGCTCGCCGGGGATCTGCAGGTGGATGCCGTGGTGGTGCAGCCCCTCGCGGTCGAGCCGCTCGCCCACCCCGACCTCGCGCAGCGTCTGCACCGTGTGGTCCTCGAGGATGCCCGCGCGGATGCGGGCCTCCACGTAGGACCGGTCGCGGTTCTCCAGCACGACCGAGTCGATGCCCTGCACGTGCAGCAGCCGCGACAGCAGCAGCCCGGCCGGCCCGGCCCCGATGATCCCCACCTGTGTACGCACGGTCGCAGTGTGACCACGGCGACTGCGACGCTGCGACCCTGCACTACCGCTGGCCGGAAACGTCACGGGACGGCGTCGGTGCGGGCCAGCTCGCGTGCGATGCCGCGGGCGGCCACCTGCAGCACCGGGACCAGCCGGGGGAGGTCCCGGTCGGCCCGGTGCGTCGGGACGACGATGCCCAGCGCCGCGGCCACCACCGTGGGGGTGCCGCCCCGGGCCAGGACCACTGGCACCGCCACCGACGCCGCGCCCAGCGACATCTCCTCCGACGTGCGGGCCGAGCCCGAGCGGCGGACCTCGGCCAGCTCCCGGGCCAGCCGGGCCGGGTCGACGACGGTGTGCCGGGTCTGCCGGGACGGGGCGCGCAGCACCTCGGCCACCACCGCGGCGGGGGCGGCGGCCAGCAGCACCTTGCCCACGCCGACGGCGTGCAGCGGCAACCGGCTGCCCACCTGGCTGACCACGGGCACCGACTCCCGGCCGGAGACCCGGTCGACGTAGAGGGCGTCGGTGCCGTCGCGCACGGCCAGGTGCACGGTGTCGCGGGTGGCGGTGTGCACGTCGAGCAGGAAGGGGCTCGCCACCTGGCGCAGCTCGGCCTGCACCGGGGCCAGCAGGCCCAGGTCCCACAGCTTGCGGCCCACCACGTAACGGCCGTCGGCCCGCCGCACCAGCGCACCCCAGGCGACCAGCTCGGCCAGCAGCCGGTGAGCGGTGGTCAGCGGGGTGCCGCTGCGCGCGGCGATCTCCGACAGCGTGAGCCGGGGGTGGTCGGCGTCGAACGCGTCGAGGACGCGCAGCGCCCGGGACGTCACCGAGCGGCCCGTCGTCGCAGCCCCTCCGGCCACCGGTCCTCCTTCCACCCAGCGGGAAGCACAGCGTGCCAGAGGTCCACGCCGGGCCGTACGTTCCCGGCATGACCGGGACCACATCCCCCGCCGGCGGTGACCGGTTCGAGCTGCCCCGCTACGTGCGCGAGCAGGCCGGGCAGCGCACCCCCGTCGCCTTCCCCGACTACCGCTCGACCGGCTCGCGGGCACCCTTGCGCACCCCGGTCGACCTGCCGCACCGCCTCACCGAGATCACCGGCCCGGTGCTGGGGGAGGACCGCGTCGCCGCCGGCGACGCCGACCTGACCCTGCGCGCCGGTGGCGAGGCCCAGGGGCAGCGCATCAACGTCTTCGGGCGGGTGCTCGACAGCGACGGCCGCCCGGTGCCCGGCGCCCTGGTCGAGGTGTGGCAGGCCAACGCAGCCGGCCGCTACCGGCACGTGGTGGACAACTGGCCGGCCCCGCTCGACCCGCACTTCGACGGTCTGGGCCGGGTGGTCACCGACGACCTCGGGCGCTACGAGTTCACGACGATCAAGCCCGGCGCCTACCCGTGGGGCAACCACCACAACGCCTGGCGCCCCGCGCACATCCACTTCTCGCTCTTCGGGCGGGCGTTCACCCAGCGCCTGGTCACCCAGATGTACTTCCCCGACGACCCGCTCTTCGGGCAGGATCCGATCTACAACGCGATCCCGCCGGCCGCCCGGCATCGCGCGGTCGCGACCTTCGACCTCGCCCGCACGCAGCCGGACTGGGCGCTGGGCTTCCGGTGGGACATCGTGCTGCGCGGCACCGACCAGACCCCCTTCGAGACCGACGACGACGGAGATGTCGCGTGAGCGAGCACGAGCACGACTCACCCCTGGTCCGCGACGCCGACGGGGGCAACGACCGTCGTCCGGGCACCCCGCGCCGCGGCAGCGGCTTCCTCGACGGGCCCCACCGCCTCCCCACCACCCCCAGCGCGACCGTCGGCCCGTACCTGGCCATCGGTCTGACCTGGCCCGACGGTGCCGACGCCGTGGCGCCGGGCACCCCGGGGGAGATCTGGCTGCGCGGCACGGTGCGCGACGGCAACGGCGACGTCGTCCCCGACGCGATGGTCGAGAGCTGGCAGGCCGACCCCCGGGGCCGATTCGCCCACCCCGACGACCCCCGCGGCCCGGCGGCCACCCCCGGCTTCCGCGGGTTCGGGCGCTCGGCCACCCCCGGCGGGGAGTACGCCATCCGCACGCTCAAGCCCGGGCCGGTGCCCGACGGCCGGGGCGGCTGGCAGGCCCCGCACCTGGACCTCTCGGTCTTCGCCCGCGGCTTGCTGGACCGGGTGGTCACCCGCGTCTACTTCGCCGACGAAGCCGAGGCCAACGCAGCCGACCCCGTGCTGGCCGGGCTCACCGAGCAGCAGCGCGCGACCCTGGTCGCCCGGCCCACCGACGACGGCTACCGGCTGGACATCCAGCTGCAGGGCGAGGACGAGACCGTCTTCTTCGCGGTCTGACGCCGGCTGTGAGGATGGGCGCATGACCGGGCTCTGGGACGGCACGTTCGCGCGCGGTGGTGCCGCCGCCGCGGTCTCCGACGAGGCCTGGCTGCAGGCGATGCTCGACGTCGAGGCGGCGCTGGCCCGGGCCGCCGCGCGCTGCGGGCTGGTCGCCGAGACCGCCGCGGCCGAGGTCACCCGGGTCGCCGCGCAGCCCGGCGCGCTCGACGTCGCCGCCGTGGTCGCCCGCGCGGCCGACGCCGGCAACCCCGTGCCGCCCCTGGTGCGGGTGCTCGGCGACGCGGTCGGCCCGCACGCCGCCGGCGCGGTGCACGTCGGCGCCACCAGCCAGGACGTCGTCGACACCGCCCTGGTGCTCGTGGCGCGGCGGGCGCTCGCCGCGATCGACGCCGACCTGGCCGCCGCCGCGGGGGCCGCGGCCGGGCTCGCCGCCGACCACCGGGACAACGTCGCCATCGGCCGCACGCTGCTGCAGCAGGCGCTGCCGACCACGCTCGGGTTCCGCGCGGCCGGGTGGCTGGCCGGGCTCGACGGCGCCCGGGCACGGTTGGCCGCGGTCGACGCCGCGCTGCCGGTGCAGTACGGCGGGGCGGTCGGCACGCTGGCCGCCAGCTCCGGGTCCGGGGTCGACGTGCGCGCGGCACTGGCCGACGAGCTGGGGCTGACCACCACCGCCGTCCCGTGGTTCACCACCCGCCTGCCGGTCGCCGACCTGGCCGGGGCCCTCGGCGCCGCCGCCGGGGTGGTCGCCACCGTCGCGGTCGACGTCGTCCTGCTGGCCCAGACCGAGGTGGCCGAGGCCACCGAGTCCGGCGAGGGCCGCGGCGGGTCCTCGGCGATGCCGCACAAGCGCAACCCCGTCGCCGCGATCTCCGCCCGCGCCTGCGCGCGGCGCGCCCCCGGGCTGGTCGGCACCCTGTTCGGCGCCATGGAGCAGGAGCACGAACGCTCGGCCGGCGCGTGGCACAGCGAGTGGCCCACGCTCTCGGCCCTGCTGGCCACCACGGGGTCGGCCGCGGCGTGGCTGGCCGACTGCCTGTCCGGGCTGCGGTTCGACACCGCGCGTGCGGCCGCGGTCGTCTCCGCGGCGTCGGGCGCCCAGCTGGCCGGGGCGCTGGCCGACGCGCTGACCCCCTCCCTGGGGCGGGGGCCGGCGCACGACGCGGCCGCCGACGCCGTCCGGCAGGCCGCCCGGGAGGGCCGGTCGCTGGCCGACCTCGTGCGCGGGCGCACCGACGTCGACGCCGACGCGTTGCTGGCCGCGACCACCCCCGACACCGGCGAGGCCGCGGCGCAGGTCGACGCCGCCCTCGCCGCGCACACCGTCCGCGCCGCCACCGACGCCCCGCCACCGACACCCGAGGAGAAGCGATGACCGCGATCGACGTCCACCACGAGGTGACCGGGCCGGAGGGTGCCCCCGCCGTCCTGCTGTCGAACTCCCTGGGCGCCACGCTCGAGATGTGGGACCCGCAGGTGGCGGCGCTCGCCGAGCGGTACCGGGTGGTGCGCTACGACACCCGCGGGCACGGCCGGTCGCCGTCCCCGCAGGGCGACTCGACCGTCGACGACCTCGCCGACGACGTCCTGGCCCTGCTCGACCGGCTGCGCATCACCCGCGCGCACGTGGTCGGGCTCAGCATCGGCGGCATGACCGGCCTGCGGCTGGCCGCGCGCGACCCCGAGCGGGTCGACCGCCTCGTCGTGCTGTGCAGCTCGGCCCACCCGGGCAACCCCGACGCGTGGCGCGACCGCGCAGCCACCGCCCGCACCGACGGCACCGCCGCCCTCGCCGACGCCGTGGTCGGCCGGTGGTTCACCCCCGGGTTCGCCGCCGACCACCCCGACCTGGTGGACCGCATGCGGCAGGGCATCGCCGACTGCGACGACGAGGGCTACGCCAGCTGCTGCGCCGCGGTCGGTGCGCTCGACCTGCGCGACCAGCTGGGCACGATCACCGCCCCCACGCTGGTGGTCAGCGGCGCCGAGGACCCCGCACTGCCGCCCGAGCACCAGGAGGCCATCGCCGCGGGCATCCGCGGCGCGGCGCTGCTCACGGTCTCGCCGGCCGCGCACATCGCCAACGTCGAGCAGGCCCAGCACGTCACCGACGCGCTGCTGGCCCACCTGGGCGGCACCCGGTGACCGGCCCCACCGACGGGGCCCCGAGCACGGACGAGGAACGCCGGGCCGCGGGCATGCGCACCCGGCGCGAGGTGCTGGGCGACGCGCACGTCGACCGCGCCGTCGCCGGGGTGGTGCCGCTGACCGCCGACTTCCAGGACTTCATCACCCGGGTGGCCTGGGGGGACCTCTGGCAGCGGCCGGGGCTGGACCGCCGCACCCGCTCGATGCTCACCCTGGCCATCACCGCGGCGCTGCGGCACTGGGACGAGTTCGCGCTGCACGTGCGGGCCGCGGTGAACAACGGCCTCACCGACGAGGAGGTCGCCGAGGTCTGCCTGCACACCGCGGTCTACGCCGGGGTGCCGGCGGCCAACCACGCCCTCGCCGTGGCCAAGCCGATCCTGGCCGAGCTGCGCGGCTGACCGCCGGGCCCCCGCTCAGCTGGCCGGGATGGTCACCGGGAAGGTCCGCTGCTCCGGGAAGGTCAGGGTCGACCCGTCGGCGAGCGCGCCCGAGCCGCCGAAGGTGATCGTGCCGTCGGTGAAGCCGGCCGGGACGTCGAACGCCGTCGCGACCAGGTTCGGGTCGGGGGACAGGTTCTGCCCGGCCACCACGGTGCCGTCGGGCAGGGTCAGCGTGTACAGGCTCGACGGCGGCTTGCCGGCGATGAAGCTGGCGTTGTCCGCGGTCAGGTAGTCCTGGAGCACGAGGAACGCCCGGTCCGGCGCCGGCGGGGTCGCCGAGATGTCGGTGGCCGTGTACCAGCCGATGCGGGCGCTGCTGACCTCGAGGGTGTACGTGGCGTCGGCGCTGAGGCCGTCCCGGCTGATGGTGCCCGGCAGCGACTGGGTGCCCGGCGTCGCCGAGGCGCGGTTGTCCCGGGTCGTGACCTGCAGGTTGTCCGCCCCCGGGGTGCCGTCGACCAGGGAGAGCGTCTGGGTCACCCCGTCGTCGACGACGACCAGCTCGACGTCGGCGTCGGCGGGTGCCGAGAGCAGCCCCTCGACGGTGGCGCCCGGCACGACCAGCCCGGGGTCGACCGCCACCGGGTCACCGCCCTCGACCACGTAGGACAGCTCGGGGGCGGTGTTGGCGTACCCCTCGCCGCTGCTGATGGTGTAGCTGAACACCCGGAACACCTCGCCGTCGGCGGGGCTGCGCGCGTCGTCGCCGGTGCCGGTGCGCTCGGTCTCGGCGACGCCGGTGACCGTCACCCGCGCGGCGGCACCGGACAGGGTGGCCGGGCCGTCGGGGGCGACGAGGTCGACGTCGTCGAACGGGCCCTCGGCGCTGAACCCGGGGTCGGCCTGCGGGGGCTGCGGCACCTCGAGATCCCCCGCGCCCTCCGGCGGCGTGGCGCCGTCGGGCCGGACCAGGAGGTCGGCGTCCTCGAGCGGGCGCGGCTCGGGGTCGGCCGGCTCGGCGGACACCTCGAAGGTGACGTCGCCGGACCCGGTCGAGGGGGTGACGGGGAAGTCCAGCCAGGCCGCCGACGGGTTCCCGTCGACGAAGAGCACGGGCCCGCAGACGACGGCGTCGCGCACGTCGGTGGTGTCGGCCGACAGGGTCTGGAACCAGCAGGCGGAGTCGTCGGACACCGCCCCGCCGCGCCCCTCGGCGTAGGAGTCCAGCGTCGACCCGGCCTCGTCGAGCACCCGCTGCGGCTCGGCGACGGTGCGGCCGGCGTAGGTGATGTCGGCACCCCGCAGCAGGAACCACAGCCCGGTGCCGACCAGGGCGAGCACGACCAGCGCCGCGACCCCGATGAGCAGCGGCTTCCGGCTGCGGCGCCGGGTGGGCTGGACGGCCCAGGGCGCCGGACCGCTCGCCGGGTCCCACGCCCCGGCCGGCCCCGGCCGGCCCGGGGGGACGGCGCCGAACTGCTGCGTCGGGTACCGGCCGTCGGGACCGGGCTGCTGGGGGTGCTGCTGGGGGTGCTGCTGGGGGGTCTGCTGGCCGGGCGGCGGTCCCCAGGGCTGCCCGGTCGGCGGGCCGTAGGGCTGGCCCGGCTGCTGGCCGGGTGGAGGGCCCTGGTGCTGGCCGGGTGGGGTGCTCCAGTCGGACCAGCCGCCGCCGCCGTTGCCGCCGCTGTTGCCGCCGCCGCTGTTGCCGCCGCCGTTGCCCGGGTACGGGCCGGAGCCCCCGCCAGGTGCTCCGCCGTCGCCGCGCTCGGTCACGTGCCCTCCTCGTCGCTCGGCCGGGCGTGCCGCCGGCCGGGTACCGACCCGGACCGTAACCGGTCGGCGCGGACGACGGCCCGCCGTGCTCACCCGGACCGGTGAACCCCCCCGGCGGAAACGGCGGTTACGCAGCGGAGGGGGCGGTGACCGGGGTCACGAGGCGGGGGGGTCGAGGTGCGGGGGGGCGGGGGGTCTGTGAAGATCGCGGGCAGTTCGGCCGACACGGTCCGGGCGCCGGTCGACCAGGTCGAGGTGCTCGCCGCGACACCTCATGAAGCGGGGTGCCGGTCGCCGTCCCCGCCCCGCTCGATCCCCGCCGCTGCCCGGCGTGGGGTGCCCGCCGTCAGGAGGTGCTGCCCGACCGTGCCCGAGAACACCCCCCCACCCCAGCGCGCCCACGGGGTGACCGTGCCGCGCCGTGGCCGCCTGCGCGCGGTCCCGTCCCGCCCCGAGCCGCCCCGCACCGACCTGGCCGGGGGGCCGGACACCGGGCGCCGGCTGCGCATCGCGGTGATCGCCTCCAGCCGGTACCCGATCGCCGAGCCGTTCGCCGGGGGGCTGGAGTCCCACGTCTGGCAGCTCACCCGCTCGCTGACCGCCCGCGGCCACGACGTGACCCTCTTCGCCGCGCCGGGCTCGGACCCCGACCTGGCGGTGGAGCACCTGGCGGTCGGCCAGCTCGACGTCAGCCCGGCCGCCCGGGCCGACGTGAGCATGGCGCCCGAGGTGTTCCTGGAGGACCACCACGCCTACCTCGCGCTGATGCTCGAGCTGACCGGGCGCCGGGCCCACGACTTCGACCTCGTGCACAACCACGCCCTGCACTACCTGCCGCTGGCGATGGCCCCGGCGCTGCAGGTGCCGATGGTCCAGACGCTGCACTGCCCACCAACGCCGTGGTTGGAGTCCGCGCTGCAGAGCGGGGGGCCGACGCCGGTGCAGCTGGTGGCCGTCAGCGAGCACACCGCGTCGGCCTGGCGGTCCTCCACCGGCATCCGGCAGCAGGTCGGGGTGGTGCCCAACGGCGTCGACCTCCACCGCTGGGTGGCCGGGCCCGGCGGCGGACCGCTGATCTGGTCCGGGCGCATCGTGCCGGAGAAGGGCACCCACCTGGCGGTGCAGGCGGCGCTGGCTGCCGGCCGCGAGCTCCAGATCGCCGGTCCGGTGGTCGACCGGGAGTACTTCGACCGCACCATCGCCCCCTTCCTCGGCCGCGGGGTCACCCACCTGGGCCACCTCGACCACCCCGAGCTGGCCCGCGCCGTCGGCCGGGCCTCGGTGGCCCTGGTCACCCCGTGCTGGGACGAGCCCTACGGCCTGGTCGTGGCCGAGGCGCTGGCCTGCGGCACCCCCGTGGTGGCGTTCGCCCGCGGTGGCATCCCCGAGGTGCTGACGCCGGCGTGCGGGCGGCTGGTCCCCGCCGGCGACGTGGCCGGGCTGGCCGCGGCCATCCCGGAGGCCGAGGGTCTGGCGCGGGCCGACGCGCGGGAGCGGGCCCGGGCACACTGCTCGGTGGAGACGATGGTCGACCGGTACGAGCAGCTCTACGGCTCCTTGGCCGCCACCGTGGTGGCCACTGCGTGAGGGCGGGGGGACGCCGGTGATCGGCTGGTACGTGCACCACCAGGGACGCGGCCACCTGCACCGCGCCGCGGCGGTGGCCGCCGTGCTCGACGTCCCGGTCACCGGCCTGTCGTCGCTGCCCGACCCCGGCGGCCCCTTCGCCGGGTGGGTCCCGCTGGCCGACGACGCCGCGCACCCCGTCGAGGAGGTCACCGCGGGCGGTGCGCTGCACTGGGCGCCGCGCGGGCACGACGGCATGCGCGAGCGGATGGCCCGGCTGGCCGCCTGGGTCGACGAGGCGCGTCCGGCCGCCGTGGTGGTCGACGTCTCGGTCGAGGTCAGCGTCTTCCTGCGGCTGATGGGCGTGCCCGTCGTCGTCACCGCCATGCCCGGCGACCGCACCGACGCCCCGCACACCACCGGGTACACCGTCGCCGACCGGGTGCTGGCGTTCTGGCCGCAGGACGTGCTCGACCCGCCGTGGCTGGCTGCCCTCGGCGACCGCGCGGTGCACGTGGGCGCGGTCTCCCGGTTCGACGGCCGACCCCCGGCCGACCCGGCGCCGGGCACCGCGGTGCTGCTGGCCGGGAGCGGCGGCAGCGCGGTGACCCAGGACGACGTCGACGCGTTGCGGTCGGTCACCCCCGAGCTGTCGTGGACGGTGCTGGGGGGGACCGGCGGCTGGTCGGCCGACCCGTGGCCGGTGCTGTCGGCCGCCGACCTGGTGGTGACCCACGCCGGGCAGAACGCGTTGGCCGAGGTGGCCGCGGCCCGCCGTCCGGCCGTGGTCGTGGCCCAGGACCGGCCCTTCCGCGAGCAGCACCGCACCACCGACGCCCTGCACCGCGCGGGCATCGCCGTCGGGCTGCCGAGCTGGCCCGACACCGCGGCCTGGCCGCGGTTGCTGCAGCAGGCGCGCGCCCTCGGCGGGGCGGGCTGGTCGCGCTGGTCGCCCGGGGACGCCGCGCAGCGGGCCGCGGCCGAGATCTCCGCGGTGGCGCACCGGTGAGGACGGCGGTGGTCACCGTCGTGCACGGCCGGCACGACCACCTCGCCCGGCAGCTGGCCGGCCTCGCGGCGCAGACCCGGCCCGCCGACGACCACGTCGTGGTGGCCATGGGCGACGACGGGGTGGCGGCCGTGGTCGGGGACCGCGCGCGGGTGGTGGACCTGCCCGCCGGGGACCGGTTGCCGCTGGCCGCGGCCCGCAACGCCGGCGCGGCGGCCGCCCTCGACCGCGGTGCGGGACTGCTGGTGTTCCTCGACGTCGACTGCATCCCGGCGCCGGTCCTGCTGGCCAGGTACGCGGCGGTCGCGCAGGACGGTGTGCTGGACTCGGGTCCCGTGACGTACCTGCCGCCGGCGCCCGACTACGACCTGGCGGCCCTGCCCACCCTGGCCGACCCGCACCCGGCCCGACCCGCGCCGCCCGACGGCGAGGTGTGGCCGGCGGCGGACCACCGCCTGTTCTGGTCGTTGTCGTTCGCGCTGACCGCCGCGACCTGGACCCGGCTGGACGGGTTCTGCACCGAGTACGCCGGCTACGGCGGCGAGGACACCGACTTCGCCGAGACCGCGCACGCGGCCGGGGTGCCGCTGCGCTGGGTGGGCGGTGCGGCCGCCTTCCACCAGCACCACCCGGTCTCCCGACCCCCCGTCGAGCACCTGTCCGACGTGCTGGCCAACGGTGCGGTCTTCGCCCGGCGCTGGGGCTGGTGGCCCATGCAGGGCTGGCTGGAGGCGTTCCAGGAGCGCGGCCTGGTGCGCCGCGCGGGCGAGGACTGGGTGGCCGTCTGATGCGGGTGGTCACCGTGCCGCACACGCACCCCTACCTCGACGCGGTGCTGCCCGCGGGGGTCGAGCGCGTCGGCCCGCCGCCCCCGCCGGACCAGCCCTGGGCGCCGAGCCCGTGGCTGGACCCCGACTACCTGGCCGCGCACGCCGCCGAGGTCGACGTCGTCCACCTGCACTTCGGCTACGACGGGCTGACCCCCGACGAGATGCTGACCTGGACCGAGACGGTGCGCCGCAGCGGCGTGGGGCTCGTGGTCACGGTGCACGACCTGCGCAACCCGCACCACTCCACCCGCGAGCGCCACGACCGGCACCTCGCCGCGCTGCTGGGTGCGGCGGAGGTGGTGCTGACCCTGACCGAGGGCGCCGCCGACGAGGTCGCCGAGCGGTTCTCCCGCTCGTGCATCGTCGTCCCGCACCCGGGCCTGGTCACGCCGCTGCCCGACGTCGGCCGGGAACCCCGGCTGGTCGGCGTCCACCTGAAGTCCCTGCGCACCAACCTGCTCGACCCGCTGGACGTCGTGCGCGCCGCGGCCTCGGGCGCGGTCTCGGGCGGCGGGCGCCTGCGGGTCGACGTGCACGACGACGTCGACCTGGCCGCACGGGTGCCCGGGCTGCGCGAGGGCGCCGACGCGGGGGAGTACGAGCTGGTGGTGCACCCCCGCTACGACGACGCCGAGCTGACCGCCTACCTGCAGACGCTGGCCGTCTCGGTGCTGCCGCACCGCTTCGGCACCCACTCGGGCTGGTTGGAGGCCTGCCGCGACGTGGGCACGCGGGTGGTCGCGCCGACCTGCGGGCACTACGCCGACCAGTGGGACGACGTCGTGCTCTACGGCAACGACGAGGTGCGCGGCCTCGACACCGGGTCGCTGACCGCGGCGGTGCTGGTCGCGGTCACCCGGCCGTGGCCGCCGAGGGCCGACCCCGCCTGGCGGGCCGAGCAGCGCGCGCACCTGCGCCGGGTGCACGACCACGTCTACGGCCGGGTCGCCGCCGACCGCTCGGGCTCGTGAGGGCGGGGTCGGGGGCCGGGGACGGCGTCGAGCACCTGCTGGTCGGTCCGCCCGAGCACGGCGTGACCCGGTACGCCCGTGAGCTGGCCGAGGCCGCGGGGGGGACCGGCCCGGACCTCGTGCAGGTGCACTACACCGACCGGCTGTTCGGGCCCACCGCCGAGACCTCCGCGGCCGCCTTCACCGAGCTGGCGGCCGGCCTGCGCCGTCCGCTGGTGGTGACCCTGCACGACGTGCCGCCCGACGACGGGTCGGTGCTCCAGCAGCGCCGCGCCCGCGCCTACGCGGCCGTGGTGGCCGCCGCCGCCGCGGTCGTGGTCAACAGCGAGCACGAGGCCACCCGTCTGCGGGCGTTCGCCGACGCCGTCCCGCACGTGGTGCCCCTGCCGGTGCAGGTGCTGCCGCCCGGGCCGGTGCCGCCGCCGGACGGGCAGGTCGTGGTGCTGGGCTTCCTGTACCCGGGCAAGGGGCACGACGAGGCGCTGCGGGCGCTGCCGCCCGGCACGGGGCTCACTGCGCTGGGCCGGCCCTCCGACGGCCACGACGACCTGGTCGCCGAGCTCGCCGCCCTCGGGCCGCTGACCGTCACCGGCTACGTGCCCGACGACGCGTTGCCCGCCCGGCTGCGCGCGGCCTCGGTGCCGTTGGCCCCGCACCGGCACGTCTCGGCCTCGGGCTCGATCGGGTCGTGGCTGGCCGCCGGACGCCGTCCGCTCGTGCCCGACGTCGCCTACACCCGGGAGGTGGCCGCCCGCTGCCCCGGCGCGCTGTGGCTCTACGACGACCTGGCCCCAGCACTCGCCGAGGCGGTGGCCGACCCGACCTCGACCTGGCTGCACCCCGGCACACCGGTCGGCCCGTCGATGCCGGGGACGGTGGCCGCCTACCGCGCCGTCTGGGCCTCGGTGAGTGGCGCCTGATGGCTCGTCCCGGGTCCGATCCCGACCGGAAGCCGCCACTCGGCGAGCCGGGGCGGTACGTGGTGCGCGGCAACGACTGGTCGGCGCTCGACCACGTCCGGCCAGCGCAGCCGCCCACCGTGAGCGTGGTGGTGCCCCACTACCGGGCGCAGGCCCAGCTGGACCTCGTGCTGGCCGGGCTGGCGGCGCAGACCCACCCGGCGACGCGGCTGCAGGTGGTGGTGGCCGACGACGGGTCCCCCTCGCCACCCGTCGTCGGGTCCGGGGTGGTCGTGGTGCGGCAGGAGGACCGGGGTTTCCGGGCGGCCGCGGCGCGCAACCTGGGTGCGCGGGCGGCCGACGGCGACGTCCTGCTGTTCGTCGACGGCGACACCGTGCCCGAGCCGACCTACGTCGAGGAGCTGGCCGCGTTGCCGGCGCTGGTGCCCGACGCGCTGGTCACCGGCCGCCGCCGGCACGCCGACCTGGCCGGTTGGACGCCCGAGCGGCTGCTGGCCTGGTTCGCCGGCGGCCCGGCCCCCGCGGAGCTGACCGAGCCGGCTTGGCTGCGGTCGGCCGGGTCGCTCCTGGACGCCGACGACCGGTCCTACCGCTTCGTCATCAGCGCGGTGATGGGGACGACGCGGGCACTGTTCGACGAGGTGGGGGGCTTCGACGAGACCTTCGACGGCTACGGCGGCGAGGACTGGGAGCTGGCGCACCGGCTGCTCACCGCCGGGGCGGTGCTGGCCCACCGCGAGCGGGCCGTGGCCTGGCACGACGGACCCGACTGGGGGCTGCGAGGCGACGACCCCGTGGCGGCCCGGCGGGAGAAGAACGCTGAGACCCGCTCGCTGACCCGGCTGCTGCCCGACCCGGCCGCCCGCGGCGTCGGCGGGTGGTGGCGCCACCCCGACGTCGTCGCGCGTCTCGCGCCCGGGGCGGACGTCGACGCGACGGTGCTGGGCGTGCGCTCGCTGCTCGCGGCGGGGCTGGACCTGCAGGTCTGGGGCGTCGACCCGGAGCTGCTGGACGGCGACCCGCGGGTGCACGCCGGGGAGCCGCCAGCGCCGGTGCTGGCCCGCTGCCGCACCCAGGTGACCCAGAGCGGTCCGTTGCTGTGGTCGTCGGGCGAGGTGGCCCGGCTCGCGGACCTCGTGCGCCCGGGTGGGGTCGGCCGGGTGCTCGGTCAGGTCGAGGGGGTGGCCGTCGAGATCGCCGCGACCCGGGCCCTGCGGCGTTGCGCGCGCTCCGGTGTCGACATGTCGACCCTCTTCGGCGAGGCCCGTGTCGACATGTCGGCATCCGCACCCGGCCCCCACCCGGACCTCGCCCACCACCTGCCCCAGCTGTGAGCGACAGCCGCTGGGACCCCGGCGCGTACCTGGCGGCGTTCGTCGACACGGGGGCGGAACGCCGGACCGTTGTGCCGACGGACGCCTGAGGGGCGCCGGCGTCCGCCATGGGTCTTGGGTCGCGGTGCCCGCAACCCCACCGGCCGGGTAGGGCCCGAGCACGGTCACAGAACTGCGGGCGGTGCGGTGCGTGCGGTGAGGCCGGCAGGGGTGGTGACGGTGTAGGTGCCGTCGGGGTGGAGGTGGTGCCGCCAGCCGGGTGCTTGGTGCTTGCCGCGGTGGTCGGTGAGGCAGAGGCCGCAGAGGTTGGCGGCGGAGGTGGGGCCGGCGGGGTGGGGGACGTGGTGGTCGAGTTCGCCGGTCATGACGGGTCGGCGGCAGCCGGGCGTGCGGCAACGGCGGTCGCGGGTGCGGACGTGTCGCTCGAGGGCGGCGGCGGGGTGGTAGCCGTCGGTGTCCGGGGGTGGCCCGAGGCCGGTCCCGGTGGCGGCGGCCTTCTGCAGCCCGGCGAGGTCGGTGAGGGAGACCAGGGCGCCGGTGAGGGCGTGGGTGAGGGCGATGCGGGGTCGGTGGGTGAGCCCGCCACCGGTGGTGGCACGGGTGGCAGCGAGCAGGCCGCGGAGGGCCGCGACATCGGCTGGGGCAGCGACGCGCAGGGCGTCGAGAGCGGTCTCGGCACCGGTGCCCGCGGAGCTCTGGGTGGTCGGCGATGCGGAGTGGTCGGTCGGGCGGGCCGGGCCGACCCGCCCAGGGCACGCGTCGTCGGGCGCAACGGGGTGTGTTCCCACGGTGTCGCCGGCCGAGGTGTCGTCGCAGGGCCAGGTGTCGTGGTCGGGCCAGAGCGGGTCGTCGGGGTCGAACCACATGTCGTCGGCGTCGGGGGCCGCGGCGACGAGCTGGTCGACCATCGCCCAGTAGGTGGCGTCGTCCAGCGGCGGCGGCTCGCCTCGGGCGGCGGTCGCCCGGGGGTCGCCGGCCTCGGCGGCCTCGGCGGCCGCGGCGGCGCACTGCTCGACGTCGTCCGCCTGCAGGTACTCGGTCTGGGGGTCGCCGGCCCGGGCGTCGGCCTCGTCGTGGTGCTCGTGGTGCGCCCGGTCGCCGGCCTCGTCGCCGGCCTCGGCGTCGTGGTCGTCGGCGAGGGGGATGCCGGTGAGGAGGTCGATGAGCGCACGGATCTCGGCGGCGGGGACGAGGTGCCCGCCGATGTCGCCGGGGATGTCGGCGCCGAGGAGGGTCTCGAGTGCTGCGACGACGGTGAGGGAGATCTGCACCGCAGGCACGGACGAGCTGCCGGGGCGGAGGACGAGGTCGAGGACCACGTCGAGCATCTCCTCGGCCCGACTGCGCCGAGGCCCGTCTGCGGTTCCGTCGGCGGGCTCGTCGCCGGGGAGGGCTGCACCCAGCTGGTCGAGGGCGGCGTAGAGGGCGGCGGCCTCGGCGGTGGTCATCCGCAGGTAGATGCCGCTCATGCCGGGAACGGGCTCCGGGGACGTGAACACGCCGCGGGTGGCCAGGGCGCGGCGCAGGTTCTCGGCCTGGGTGCGGGCGTCGCGGGCGAGCAGGACGCGGTGGACCTTGGCGCGGAGCTGGGCAGGGGTGGTGATGGTCCCGGTGGCGCCGCGGGCGGCGAGCCAGCGGAGGAGCTCGGCCTCGATGCGGGCGCGCAAGGTGTGGTCGGTGATGGGGTCGAGCAGGTCGACGAGCGCGGGGAGGTGCCCGCAGTGGATGGTGCCGCCCTCGAGTGCAGCGAGGACGCCGGGGAGGCGTCGGGTCAGGGTGAGGGCCTGCACCAGCATCCGGTCGGCGGCGGTGTCGGTGACGGCGAGGGACACGCGGAGTTCGCGGACGACCCATTCCGAGACCTGGGACAGGACGTCGGCTCGCGCGCTGCGGCGTTCGGCGGACATGGCGCCGGGAGTGCCGGCGGGTCGGTCGTCGCCAGCGGGGCGGGCGTCGGCGAGGGCGCTGAGCGCACGGGCGCGGGCAGCAGTGGCTGTGGCCAGGGCGCGCTCGGCGGCCATCACCTGGGACATGGGTCCGGTGGCAGCGCCCAGTGCGGGCGGGGCGAAGGTCGGCCAGGTCGCGGCCTCGAACTCTGCGCGCGCTGCGGCGGCGCGGTCGCTGGCTCGAGCGGGGGCTCTCCGGCGTCGGGTGGTCCGGAACCTGCCGGATGCGGTCGGACCGCTCGCGCAGGGCGTGGCGGTGTCATTAGTCGGAGGGGGCGCAGGTTCAGGGTGGGCAGCGTCGATGCGGGCGCGTCGTGCGGCGCGTTCGGCGACCGCGGCCGGGGACAGGCGCAGGGTGTCGGGCAGACCGGGTTCGTCGTCGCTCCACGGTGGACCCGGGGTGGGACCGGTGAGCGGGGCCGACGACTGCACGCATTCGATCATACGTTCGAACGCGGATGCGTTGCAAGTCAAATCACGGGGTCGTGGCCCAGGACTCCGGGGACGGTTCTGCCCCAGGGCATCGGTAACCGCGCCGGCGCCCGGGGACGGTCGCCGGTCAGGAGCCGGGCGGGCGTTCGTCGCGCACGTGGAAGCGGTGCCAGAGGCCTGACAGCTGCAGCGGTCGCGCCACCACCGTCGTGCCCACCACCAGCTCCAGCTCGGCACCGCGGCCTTCGAGCATGCGGTGCAGCTGGACGACGGTGGACAGCCCCGCCGAGTTGAGGAACGTGACCCGGTGCAGGTCCAGCTGCACCGACTGCGGCGGGTCCGCGCCCAGCAGCAGGTCGGTGACCACGCGGATGACCGGCCGCCGTGCCTCGGCGGTGAAGTCCCCGACCACGGTCACCCGGACGGCGCCGGGCCCGGTGGTCTCGACCGACACCTCGGGGGCCGGCGGGTCGTCGGTCAGCGGGGACGGCGGCGGATCGGTCGGATTCGTCACGCATCGCGACCTACCCGTGACGTGGGTCGCCAACCGTGCCGGTCACCGCCCCTCGCCGACCGGGTCGCCGGCGGCCGGTCCGGGGGCCTGTGCGGGGTCCTGTGCGGGGTCCTCTGCGGGGTCCTCTGCGGGGTCGTCGTCCAGCTCGCCGTCGGGGTCGACCGCCACCTGCACGGCGTGCGGCAGCCGGACGGTGAAGACGGTGCGGCCGGGCCGGCTGGCGACCGAGACGTTGCCCCCGTGCGCGGACACCACCGCGCTGACGATGGCCAGGCCCAGACCGGTCGAGCCGGCCTGCCGGGAGCGCGAGGAGTCGCCGCGGGCGAACCGCTCGAACACCGTGGCCTGCAACGCCGCCGGGATGCCCGGCCCGTCGTCGGCCACCTCGAGCAGCGCCGCGTCGCCGTCGGTGCGCAGCCGCACGGTCGCCGTCGTGCCGGCGGGGGTGTGCGTGCGGACGTTGGCCAGCAGGTTGGCCAGCACCTGGTGCAGCCGGGCGCCGTCGCCGGGCACCAGCACCCCGGCGTCGGGGAGGTCGACCCGCCAGTGGTGGTCCGGACCGGCCACGTGCGCGTCGGACACGGTGTCGACGACCAGCGCGGCCAGGTCGACCTCCTCGACGGTGAGGTCGCGGCCGGCGTCGAGGCGGGCCAGCAGCAGCAGGTCCTCGACCAGGCCGGTCATGCGCACGGCCTCGGACTCCACCCGGCGCAGCGCGTGCCCGACCTCGGGCTCGACGTCGGCGTGCTGCCGGCGCACCAGCTCGGCGTAGCCGCGGATCGAGGCCAGCGGGGTGCGCAGCTCGTGGCTGGCGTCGGCGACGAACTGCCGCACCTGGGTCTCCGAGGCCTGGCGGGCGGCCAGCGAGCTCTCGACGTGGTCGAGCATCGTGTTCAGCGCGGCGCCGACCTGGCCGACCTCGGTGCCGGGGTCGGTGTCGGCCGGCGGCACCCGCTCGGCCAGCTGCACCTCACCGGTGGACAGCTCCAGCGTCGAGACACGGGTGGCGGTGGCGGCGACCCGGTCGAGCGGGCGCAGCTGCCGGCGGATGGTCAGCCCCGCGGCCAGGGCCGCCAGCAGGACGGCGACCAGGCCGGCCAGCAGCTCGACCACCACGAGCCGGGCCAGCGCGCTGCGCACCCCCGCCAGCGGCAGCCCGGTGACGACGACGGCGCCGTCGCGGGTCGTCTCGGCCACCACCCGGTACTCGCCCAGCCCGTCGCCCAGGTCCACCGTGGTCGGGCGGGTGTCGGCGGTCAGGCCGCCCAACCGGGCCTGCTGCGACGTCGACAGGGCGGTGTAGTCACCGGAGCGGTCGATCACCACGGCGTTGGTGACCCGCCCGTCCTCGACGTAGGCCACGACGGTGCCCTCGCCCTGGCCCGGGCCGCCGAGCTCCTCGGGACCGTCGCCGGGTTCCCCGCCACCGGGTCCGCCGGCCGGGGGCTGGTCGTCGTCGTCGTAGACCGTCCGCAGCGCCCGCTCCCCGGCTCCGCCCAGCCCCTCGTCGACCTGGGCCACCAGCTGGTGCCGCAGGGTCAGCACCGACACCAGCCCGACCACGCCGAGCACGAGGACGGTGGGCACCAGGAAGGCCACCAGCAGCCGAGCCCGCAGCGAGAGCCGCCGGCGGGCGGGTCGGGCTGCGGGCTCGGTGCCGGGAGGCATGCGTCCGGTCAGACGGCGGGCTTGATGACGTAGCCGGCGCCCCGCAGCGTGTGGATCATCGGGGAACGGCCGGCGTCGATCTTGCGGCGCAGGTAGGAGATGTAGAGCTCGACGATGTTGCCCTGGCCGCCGAAGTCGTACTGCCAGACGCGGTCGAGGATCTGGGCCTTGGACAGCACCCGCTTGGGGTTGCGCATGAGGTAGCGCAGCAGCTCGAACTCGGTGGCGGTCAGCCGGATGTCGTCGCCGCCGCGGGTGACCTCGTGGGACTCCTCGTCGAGGGTCAGGTCGCCGACCACGAGCAGGCCGTCGTCGGCCACCACGCGGGAGGTGCGGCGCAGCAGGCCGCGCAGCCGGGCGGCGACCTCCTCGAGGGAGAAGGGCTTGGTGACGTAGTCGTCGCCGCCGGCGGTCAGCCCGGCGATGCGGTCCTCGACGGCGTCCTTGGCGGTGAGGAACACGACCGGCACGAGCGGGGAGTCCGCGCGCAGCCGGCGCAGCACCTCGAGGCCGTCCATGTCGGGCAGCATGACATCGAGCACGACCGCGTCGGGGCGGAACTCGCGGGCGGCGCGCACGGCCTCGGCGCCGTCGGCGGCGGTCCGCACGTCCCAGCCCTCGTAGCGCAGGGCGAGGGAGAGCAGCTCGCAGAGGGAGCGCTCGTCGTCGACGACCAGCACCCGCAGGGCGCTGCCGTCCGGGCGGGTGAGCTGGGCCCGGGAGCTGGTCGCGGTCCCGGTGGGGCGGGTCTCGATGGCGGTCATGGGCATCACTGTGGACGCGCTACCTGCGCGCTCCCTGTGAGCTGCCCAGGAGAAGTCTGTCGTGCGCCGGTGGCGCGGTCCAGCCGCAGCGCGCGGGCCGGGCAGGCGGCCACCGCCCGGCGGGCGGGTCGGCGCAGCTCGGCGGGCAGCTCACCGGCGGCCAGCAGGGGGTAGCCCCACTCGTCGAGGACGACGGCCTCCGGCAGCAGGTCGGCGCAGACCCCGTGCCCGGTGCACGCGACGGGGTCCACCCGCAACCGCGCGCTCATCGCGCACCGGCCGGCACCGGCAGGAACGGGGCGTGCGAGGTCGCGGTGCACCGGCCGGCGGCGTGCGCGGCCAGCTCGTCGGCGAACACCCGCAGGGCGCTGGTCACCAGGCGCACGCTGCCGTCGGGGTGCGCGCAGGCGCCCCGGCCGACGACCAGGCCGGCCCAGCGGTGGACGTCGGCCAGCAGCCCCGGCGGGTGCGGGCCGGGCCGGGCCAGCAGCTCGAGGCCGGCGGCGGCGCGGGGCAGCCCGTTCAGGCACGGCCCGCACTGCCCGGCGGACTCCGCGGCCAGGTAGGACACCACCGCGGACGTCTCGCGCAACCCGCAGCGGTCGGCGGGCAGCGCGGCCAGCACCCCGGCGCCCAGCGCGGCGCCGGCCGGGGCGAGCCCGTCGCGGGTCAGGGTCAGGCCCGCCGCGGCGCGGGCGGGCACCCAGCTGCCGTGGTAGCCGCCGACCAGCACGGCCTGGGCGTCGCCCAGGGCCAGCACGTCGCCCAGCCGCGCCGTCAGCGGCACCTCGGCGACGTCGACCACCGGGCCGTGCCGACCCGGCACGTGCCGCGTGACGAGCGTGCTCGTCGTCGCCGGTCCGCCGCGGGCCAGCAGCGCCAGCCGGGCGAGGGTCTCGACGTTGTGCACCAGGGTGGGCCGGCCCTGCACCCCGCGCCGCCACACCGGGACCGCGCGGCCCCGGGGCAGGGGCGGGCCGCCGTCCACCGCGGCGACCAGCGCCGTCTCCTCCCCGGCGAGGAAGCGGTCGGTCAGCTCGACCAGCCGCACGGGTGCCCCGCGCTCGGCCACCGCCCGCTGCAGGCCCGGCAGCGACCGGCGGCCGGCGGCCAGCACCACGGTGTCGGCCCCCACGGCGCGGGCGGCCAGTGCCAGCCCGTCGAGCACGAGGTGCGGTGACCGGTCCAGCAGGACGGCGTCCTTGGCCGCGGCCGGCTCGCCCTCACCGCCGTTGCCGACCACGACGGCGGGGGTGCCGGCGGCCCGGGCGGCCTCGGCGACCCCGCGCAGCTTGCGGGCCACCGGGAACCCGGCGCCGCCCCGCCCGGTGAGGTCCCCGGCGAGGACGGCGAGGTCGGGCACCGCCGGCAGCGGGCCGTGCGCCGCGCGGTGGGCGGCCAGCGAGGGGTCACCGGCGCCGAGCAGCCCGCGGGCGAGGGGAGGAGCGGTCACGACGGATCACCTGTTCCGGACGGCGGCCGCGGGGCGGCCGGAGGCGAGGGCGGCGCGGGCCTGCGCCAGGGCGTCGGGGGCCCGCTCGAGCGGGGGACGGGCGCGGCGTCGTCCGGCCAGGGCGACCCCGGAGGCGATCGCGACGGCGACCGCGCAGGCGACCACCCCGCCCAGCAGCCAGCCCGACCCCAGGTCGGTGCCGGCACCCAGGCCGTGCGCGAGGGCCAGCGGCCACAACGCGTACGAGGTCAGGTGCACGGCGCGCCAGGCCCGCAGCGGCAGCCGGCCGCGCAGCAGGCTGGTCAGCACCACCACCGCGGCCAGGTCGACCGCCAGGGTGCCCCACCCGACCCAGAAGGGCTCGTAGCCGGCGACGAAGGGCAGCACGGCGTCCAGCCAGCTGATGCGCACGTAGCCGTCGACGACGGCGCTGACCACGTGCACGACCAGCAGCACCGCCGACACCAACCCCGCGCCACGGTGCAGGCCGACGGTGCCCCACCGGGGCAGCCCGGGCAGTGCGACCTGCCGGTGCACCAGGACCCCGAGCACGATCGTCAGCGTCATCAGCGCGAGCACGACCAGTCCGGTGGCCCGGTTCAGGTACCAGAGGAACCCGCCGTCGGTCAGCACGTCCACGCCGGCCACCCCCCGGTGGTGACGACGTCGCCGTCCTCGCCGACCAGCCGGGCCGGCAGACCCAGCCCGGCCAGCCACGGCAGCGCGGCCCGCCCGCGCACGACGGCCGCCGTGCTGGCGGTGCCGGCGTCCGTGCAGCTGGCGGCGGCGACGCTCACCGTCCGCCAGGCCGGGGTGGCCGGCAGCCCGGTGCGCGGGTCCAGGACGTGGTGCACCTCGACCCCGCCGCGCCGCCAGCGCCGCGCCCGGGTGCCCGAGGTCGCCAACCCGCCGTCGGTGAGGACGACGACCTGCGCGTCCGGCCCGGCCGGTGCGTCGGGGTCACCGGTGACGTCCTCGACCCGCACCCGCCAGCCGCCCGCGGGCGCCGGGCCGGCGACCGCCACGTCGCCGCCGATCGAGACCAGCGCTCCGACGCCGGTGCGGGCGGCGATGTCGGCGGCGGCCCGGTCGGCGGTCCAGGACTTGGCGGTGGCGCCCAGGTCGAGCCGGGTGCCCCAGGGGATGCGGACGCGGTCGCCGTCCAGCTCGACCGTGCCCCAGCCGGCCACCGGGGAGAGCACCGGGGGCACCTGACCGGGGTCGACCAGGTCGAGGTCGCGGTCGTACCCGAGGGCGGTCATCGCACCGCCCACCGTGGGGTCGACGTCGCCGTCGGAGAGCCGGGCCGCGCGCAGCGCCACGGCCAGCGCCTCGGCCAGCAACGGCCCGACCGGCGTCCACCGGCCGGCCCCCGCGTCGACGGCGGCCAGCTCGGAGTCGGCCCGGAACCGGCTGCACGCCCGGTCGACGGCGGCCAACCGGGCGGTGAGCAGCGCCCGGGCGGCCGGCAGCGCGGCGGGGTCGGTGACGGCCAGGCGCACCCGGCAGGTCCACGCCGTCCAGTCGGCCACGGCGACCGGGCGCTCGAGCTGCGCGGCGCGGTCGCGCTGCACGGTGCTCACGAGCCACCGCTGGAGGCGTGCGACCGGCCGCCCTGCCCGGCGGAGACGCCACCGGGGCCGGCCAGCCGGTCCTGCTGGTCGGCGCCGGGGGTCGCCGGGGTCTCCAGGCCCGCGGTGCCCGCGTCGGCGGTGTCGGCGGTGCTGCTGGCGGTCGCCGGGTGCGCCTCGGCCACCACGACCGTGAGCGCGCCGGTGGCGGCCAGGGCACCGCCGGCGACGGCGGCGGTGGCCCACCGCACGCGGCGGGTGGCCCGGCGACGGGGCAGATCGAGTTCCACGCGTCCTCCTCGGTGTCGAGGAGGACGGTGCGCACCGTGACCGTGCAGGACCGGTGCTGCGGCTGTGCCGGGCCTGTGAGCCGGGCGGGGAGGGGTGGCCAGGGGCGGGGTCGAACCGCCGACCTCTCGCTTTTCAGGCGAGCGCTCGTACCGACTGAGCTACCTGGCCCGCTGCCGGCGTCCACGGGGTGGATCCGTGGACATCGGTCGGCGACCCTGACGGGACTCGAACCCGCGACCTCCGCCGTGACAGGGCGGCGCGCTAACCAACTGCGCTACAGGGCCTTGCTGTGGTGCGTACTGCGTGGCTGTGATGCTGTACTGCGTGCCCCCAACGGGGTTCGAACCCGTGCTACCGCCTTGAAAGGGCGGCGTCCTGGACCACTAGACGATGAGGGCTCGTGCTCGCTGGAGGCAGGGAGAACCATACATGCCCACCGGGCCCCTCGTGACAGGGGGGCCCGGCGGGTCGTGGGTGGGCCTCAGGCCTGGGTGACGGAGGTGGCGTCGACCGGGTGCCCGACCGGGCCGGCCACCGGGGAGGAGCGGTGCTGCTCGATGTAGGTCTCGGGGTCCTTGTCGTAGGTGATCCCCTCGCCCGAGTCGTGGGCGTAGCGCCAGTCCAGCCAGCGCAGGGCCAGCTCCGCGCGCAGCTCCACCGAGGCGTTGCGCCGGAAGTCCGGCAGCGCGTCGTGCTCCTCCTCGGCCAGGTGGTCGTCGTTCTCCTCGCGCGCCTTGCGCACCGCGCTCCACCAGGCCTCGCTGCCCGGCTCCTCCTTGCCGGCCGCGGCGACCGCGTCGCGGATCTCGTTGTGGTCGCCCAGCGCGTCGTCGGTCTCGTCGACGACGTCGCCCTCGGTGGAGTCGTCGTCCCCGGAGTCGCCGTACTTCAGCAGGTAGGGGTAGAACACCTCCTCCTCGCACGCGGCGTGCACGTCGAGCAGCCGGGCCAGGCCCTTCCAGATCATGCCGAGAGCGCGGGGGTCGTCCCAGCAGTCGTCGAGCAGGGCGAACTGGCGGCGCATGGTGTGGTGGTCCTCGAGGACCAGGTCGGTGACGTCGAGCACGGGGAACCTCTCGTGGTGGGGCTGGGCGCAGCCCGTGGTGCCCCGCGCGGCACCGACGAAACGGCAGGCCAGCCTCACCTTCCCGGGGGATCCCCCGCGTGCCGCTCTCCCGCACGGCTCGCCGGACCTGCCACTGTGGGTCCATGCGCCGCACCGCCCTGACCCGAGGCCTGGTCGCCGTCCCGCTCTCGACGCTGGTCCTGCTGGCCGGCTGCGGCGGGGGCGAGGCCCAGGAAGCCGGCAGCAGCACCGGCTCGACGTCGTCCGCGGCGGCCACGGGCAGCGCCGCGGGGGCGACCACGCCGACGAGCGCCTCGACCACCGTCGCGGCCGGGGACGACGGCGGTGCGGCGGTGCCGGCGTTCCCCGCCGAGCCCGCGCCCGTGTCCGCTGACCCGGTGGCCGGGGAGGGGCCGACCGTCGTCACCGACGTGCGCCTGGGTGCCCAGGACGGCTTCGGCCGCGTCGTGTTCGACGTCTCGGGCGACGCCGTGCCGGGCTGGGACGTCGCCTACACCGACGCGCCCTCCCAGCAGGGGTCGGGCACCGCCCTCGAGGTGCCCGGGACGACGTTCCTCCGGGTCACCCTGACCAGGGTGACCAACCCCTACGCGGCGCCCGGGGTGACCGAGGCCGCGCCGGGGGTCTACGGCCCCCAGACCGGCCCGGTGAGCGGGGTCTACTTCGACTCCACCTTCGAGGGTCAGGCCTTGGCCTACGTGGGCCTGACCCAGGACCGCCCGTTCCGGGTGTACAGCTTGAGCAACCCGACGCGCATCGTCGTCGACGTGCAGTCGTGAGCTGATCAGCCGAGCGAGGCGGTGAGCTCCACCCGGTCGTCCTCGACGGAGGTGCAGGTCAGCGAGAGCGGACCGGCGGTGACGCTCTCGCCGGTCGCGCAGGAGACCTCCGCCCCGCCCACCGAGAGGGTGGCCCGCCCGTCCTGGGTGCCGGCGAAGGCCAGCGAGGTGCCCAGGATCGAGGCCTCCGACCCCTCCCCGGTCAGGGTGGCGGTGCACTGGTTGCCCGAGCACGACACGTTGTGCGAGGTGAACGAGCAACCGGTCAGGGCCACCAGGGCGGACAGGGTCAGCACGGGGGTGGCGAGGCGGGCGGCGCGCGAGGTCGTCATGGCCCGGGAGCGTAGGGGTCAGGGGGTCGGGACGGCGGGACCCTCGACCGGCTGATCGGTGGGCGTGGCCTGGTCCCCGCCGCCGTCCGGGCCCCCGCCGTCCGGGCCGTTGCCCGGGCCGCCGTCGTCCTGGCCGCCGTCCTCGTCGTCGCCGGTGGGCAGCGCCTGCACGTAGGTCCGCTCGATCGTGACCTCCGACTGCCCGAGTCCGCCAAGGGTGATCTCGTCGTAGGCGGTCAGCGCGCCGGTGGCCGGGTCGAGGTAGAGCACCGTGCAGGTCAGCGGTGTGGGCTCCTCGCCCTGCAGGCCGCGCAGGCCGGCGCCGCCGGTGGAGCCCTCCACCATGAGGCGCGTCCCGTCGTCGAGCACCGAGACGTCGCGCTCGTGGGTGTGGCCGGCCAGCACCAGCGGGACCACGCCGTCGAGCGGGGGCGCCTGCTTCGGGTCGTGCACCATCGCGATCGACGGCGGGGTGTCCAGGTCGGCGATGGCGTCGGCGAGCTCCTCGCCGGTCTCCTCCAGCGTCTGGGTGCCGCCCTCGGCGTCCTTGTCGGGGGTGAAGCGCGGGTCGGGGGCGCCCACCACCTCGATGCCGGCCACCGTCGTCCCGGTGTCGTCCAGGACGACCGTGTTCGGCTGGGCGTCGACGGCGGCCGCGGTGACCGCGGAGTCGTGGTTGCCGCGGATGAAGACGTAGGGGACGCCGAGGGCGCCGATCCACCCGAAGGTCTGGTTCTCGGCTGGGCTGCCCCAGTCGACGATGTCCCCGGTGTCGAGCACGCCGTCGATGCCGAACTGCGCGACCACCTGCGAGACCAGACCTGCCCCGGCGGGGTTGAGGTGGATGTCGGACACGTGCAGCAGGGCGACGCTGTCGGCGGTCATCGCCGGGTCGGGCAGGGTGGAGACCGCCGAGTACAGGGTGCTGACGTTGGTGACGAGGTCCTCGAGCGAGGCCCGGTAGGCGTCGTAGCGGGCGACGATGTCCTGCGCCGAGCCGATGAGGCTGTTGGCGTTGACCAGCAGGCCCGTGTAGGTCGGCTGGCTGAGCGCCTGCGGGCGCCACGTGGCTGCCCCGAGGCCGGCGGTGCCGGCCAGCAGCACCACGGAGAGCCCGACGGCGATGACGGGCTCGCGGGTGCGGCGCAGGGCGATGAAGGAGAACAGGGCGGCGCCGCCGAGCGCGGCGGCGCCGGTGGTCCAGGCCAGCTGCTCAACCGCGGCGCGCAGGTCGGCGCTGACCCGGTCGACGACGCCGTCGAGCTGGGTCGGGTCGGTGGCCAGCGCCTGCGCGCGCAGCTGGTCGACCCGGCGCAGCTGGACGTCCAGGCGCAGCGGGCCGTCGTAGGCGTCGACGGCGAGGGAGCCCAGGGGTGGGATCTCCAGTTCGGCGCCGCCAGAGATGGCCGGGGTGAAGGCGACGGTGGCGTCGAAGGGCCCGATGGGGGCCTCGACCCGGCCGAGCAGGAGCACGCCCAGGGTGGCGCCGACCAGGGCCACGACGATGCGTTGCAGCCACCGGACGGTGAGGCGCACCCCCCGCCGTTGGGTGGTCGGGTCGGCAACGGGTGCGTCGACGGCCTCGCCCGTGGCGTGGTCGGGACGCCCTTCGGGGGAGCTCGGCGCCGTGGTCACCGGACCAGGCTAGTGATCGGGTCCCCCCGGGCCGCGCCCAGCTGGCGAGCGCGGCCCGGGGTGTGATCAGGACGTGATCTTGGCCGAGATCTCGGCGAGCCGGCGCCCCTGGTACCGGGCGGCGGCCAGGACCTGCGGGGAGGCCGCGGAGGCGTCCCCGCCCGAGGGGACGGATGCGCCGTAGGGGTTGCCGCCGGCCTCGAACAGCAGCGGGTCGGTGTAGCCCGGCGGGACGATGACGGCGCCGAAGTGGGAGAAGACGTTGAACAGCGTGAGGATCGTCGACTCGTTGCCGCCGTGGGTGTTCTGCGCGCTGGTGAAGGCGGTGGCGCCCCGGTTGGCGAGCTTGCCGGTGGCCCAGAGGCCGCCGAGGGTGTCGATGTAGGCCTTCAGCTGGGCCGACGGCGTGCCGAAGCGGGTGGGCGTGCCGAGGGCGTAGCCGTCGGCCCACTCTAGGTCCTCGGGGGAGGCGGTGGGCACGTCGGTGACGGAGTCCAGGTGGGCCCGCCAGGCCGGGTTGCTGTCGATCGCGGCGTCGGGGGCGGTCTCGACGACGCGACGCAGCCGCACCTCGGCGCCGGCCTCCTCCGCACCCTGGGCGACGGCCTGCGCGAGCTGGTGGGTGTTGCCGGTGGACGAGTAGTAGACGACGGCGATCTTCGTCATCGGGGGGACCTCCGGGGTCTCGATGGTCGTTGAACGGGCAACGACCTACCCCACCACCGGGCCGGCTACTCCCCGCGGGCCGGTGACCGGTGGAACACCCAGGCGCGCAGGGCCATGAAGCGGGCCAGACCCACGGCGCCGGTGACCGCACCGATCAGCAGCACCTGCACCGCCCAGCCGGGGTCGTCGGCCAGGTGGTCGAGGGCGGCCAGCGCCAGCGAGGTGGCCACCAGGCCGAGGGCCGCCAGGCCGCCGCCCTCCCACTGGGCGGTGAACCAGCCGACCCGACCGCCGGCGTGGAAGGTGAGCCGGCGGTGCAGCTCGTTGGCCAGCAGCGTCGACGCGATCGCGCCCACCAGGTTGGCCGGCTGCTCCCCGGCGCCCTCGACCGCCACGAACAGGACGGCGTAGAGCGCGCTGGAGACGGCCCCGACCATGGCGTAGCGGGCCAGCTGCGCGCGTCCGGTCTCGCGATCCAGCACGGCCCGCACGACCCGGTGGCCGTGCCCGGAGCCGATCCCGTGGCGCAGCACGTCGACCGCGTGCGGCCGGCGGAGCATGCTCGGGCAGGTCACCGGTTCTCCAGGGGTCGCGAGGGGGGTGCGAGGTGGTTGCACTGTGGAACTTCCTACGGCACCAACCGGTGCCCGCGCTGTGCATTCCCGGTGTGCGACCCAGCAACCGTGATGGTTGTCACCTGCAACGGCCCGGTCGCCCAGGGTGCCGGTTCTCAGGTCCGTGGCTGGACGGCGCCCGACCCCGGACGGTCCCGGGGGAGGGGACCGGCCGGGGCCGGGTTCCGACACCCGGCCGCGACGTGGGGGGACGTGCAGCCGGGGGGCTGGTGGGGGTCAGGTGCGAGCTGCGGGGCGGACCCGGGCACCGACGGCGCACCCGACCCGCAGCCAGAGGTCGACCTCGGCGGGCACGAGGAGTGCCCCGGCCACCACGTCGGTGACGGTGCGGTGCGGGCCGACCAGGGCCCGCGCGGCACCGACCAGGGCGGCGAAGCCGGCCGCGACGGCCCAGGGCCACAACGGCCAGGAGCCGGCGACGGCGGCCACGACCAGCCCGAGGAGGGCGAGCCGGGTGGCGACGGGGGCCAGCAGGCCGCGCAGGTCCCCGCCGTGGTCCCCGCCGCGGTACCGGGCGCGCCGGCAGACGAGCAGGCCGGCGGTGGTGAGCACCGGGCCGGTGTGCACCCGGGCGGTCGTGGAGGTGGCCGCGACGTGCCCGGTCCGCGTGAGGTCGCGCATCAGCTGCTGGTCGGGGTCGGGGGCCGTCGCGTACCAGGGGGCGGCGGTGCCGCGGGCGGCCGCGACGTCGCGCAGGGCCCGGGCGCCGACGAGGGTGACGGAGCCGCCCCGGGCGGGGTCGCGGCGGGCACCCAGCAGTGCGTCCACGGCCCAGGCGGTCGCCTCGGCGGGGTCGCGGCGCAGCAGCAGGCGGGCGGGGCGGGTGGTGCCCAGTCGCTGGTCCACCCCGAAGCGCACGAGCACGCCACCGTGCCGGCCACCGGCGTCCAGTTCGCGCTCGAGCTGCTCGAGGCAGTCGGGGGCGAGCACGGTGTCGGCGTCGACGACGGCGACCAGGTCGGCGGAGGCCTGGAAGCGCCGCCAGCCCTGGGCGAGGGCGCCGGTGCGGCCGTCGGCGTTCTCGACGGTGCGCAGCACGGTCACCCCGGGGAAGCGGCGGGCGACCTGCTCGGTGCCGTCGGTGCAGGCATCGGCGAGCACGACGACGCGGTCGGGCACCCGGGTCTGGGCGCGCAGCGAGGTCAGCGTGCGGGCCAGGGTCGCCTCGGCGTCGCGCGCCGGCACCAGCACCAGCAGGCGGGGTGCGCCGTACCGGGCCCGCTGCGGACAGCGGGCGAACGGGGCCCGCAGCCGGCGCCGTCCCTCGCGCCGGGGGAGCACGCTGCCGCGGACGAGCGGTCGGGTCGTAACGACCTGCTGCTCCTTGCCGGGCATGGGCGGGCTCGCTTCCTGGGCACACGGTGGGACCCCGAGGACGCTAGGTGACCCTGCGTGCGCGAGCGATCCCTCGTTCGGTGCGCACCGGCCACTGATCGGGTGAGCGATGGGGCACACGACCCCGGAGCGTCACTGCTGGCCTGCGTGAGCGCACAGGTCCCGGGGCCGCGGTCGCCCAGGTCGTGCTCGGCCGAGGGCGCCGTCCGGTTGCGGGCTTCGCGCCCTCTCCCGGCTCACCGACAGGGCGAGAACCCGCAGTCGGCCGCACCCTTGGGCAGTGGGCCGGGCCCGTAGGCTGCGACGGGTGGCCTACGGGCCGCGGGCCTCTAGCTCAACTGGCAGAGCAGCGGACTTTTAATCCGCGGGTTGTGGGTTCGATCCCCACGGGGCCCACGTCGGCGCCCCGTCACCCGGAGGGGGTATGCGTCCGGCGACGCCACCGGTCGATGATCACCCTGTGACCACCGTCGGACGCGTCGCCACCCGGGTGGACGACGCGCGCCCGTCGTCGGCGTTGCGCTCGGTGGTGCGGTTCGTCGCCGCCGGCACCGTCGCCTCGCTGGTCATCACCCACCTCCTCTACTGGGCGTTCGGGCTCACCTTCGACGCGCTGCCGGTGAAGCTGGTCGCGCACGGGGCGCCCGTGCTGATGCCACTGCTCATCGCGCCGATCACCGCGATCCCGTGGGTGCGGCTGCAGAACCGGCTGACCGAGGCCAACGCCAGGCTGGCGGAGGAGGTCGCGCGGCGCACTCGCCTGCAGGACGACCTGGAGCGGCAGGCCCGCACCGACCCGCTGACCGAGGTGCTCAACCGGCGCGGGTTCTTCGAGGTCGCCGAGCGCACCAGCACCGACGGCGCCGTCCTGGTCCTGCTCGACCTCGACCACTTCAAGTCGGTCAACGACACCTCCGGCCACGCCGCCGGCGACCTGGTCCTCCAGGCCGTCGCAGCCGTGGCCCAGGAGAGCGCGGAGGCCACCGGTGGGGTCGTCGGCCGGCTGGGTGGCGACGAGTTCGTCGTCCTGCTGCCCCCGGGCGCCGAGGCGCTCGCGCACCGCCTGCGCGAGCGGCTGGCCCGCCTCGACGTGCTGCTGCCCGACGAGGACAGCGTCACGGCGTCGGCCTCGGTCGGCGTCACCATCATGACCGCCGACCGGACCGTCGACGAGGCCCTCGCCGAGGTCGACGCCGCGATGTTCGACCGCAAGCGCGCCGTCCGCGCGCCCTGACCGCCGGCCGCCGCATCGGTTCGGGATGCCGGGACCGGCGTCGTCCGGTTTGATCACCAGCTCGATCGACGAACCGACCCCGGGAGGGACCGACATGGCCAAGACCACCGTCAAGGACGACCGCAAGCTCGTGAAGAACCTGGAGCGCAAGCTCTCCAAGGCCAAGAAGAAGCTGAAGAAGTCGACCAAGGCCTCCAAGGGCGCGAAGAAGTAGTCGTCGCGCGACCCCGGGCCCGCAGGTCGGGCCCGGGGCCGGCGGCGCTGCAGGCACTCAGGGGACCAACGGCACCGGGAACCCCGACGCCTACCGGGGATCGCCGGGCAGCAGCGGGTGGGGGTGATCACCCCGGGTCCAGTGCTGCGTCGTGGCTGGCGAGGCAGCAGCTGACCCGAGGTGATCATGGATGGTCCGCGGCGTGCTATTGACATTCGATAGGTATCCATCGATTCTCGATGCATGCCACGTCGCGTGGGGGTCGTCCCCCTCCTCCGGATCTTCCTGGTCGCCCTCTTCGGCGTCGTGCTGGTCCTGCAGTTCTTCTCCTTCCCGGGCCAGTTCGCGTACATGGCGCGGGTGGACGCCGACCTGGCCTGGCTGCGCTGGCCGCTGACCGCGGTGGCCTTCGGCACCCTGCTCGGCTTCGAGGTCGTGCTGGTCGCCACCTGGAAGTTGCTCGGCATGGTCGAGCGCGACCGGATCTTCACCACCAGGGCGCTCCGCTGGGTCGACCTCGTCGTGCGGGCGACCGCCGGCGGGGGCGCGGTGTTCGCCGTCGGGTTCGTGCTGGTCGGGGTCAACGCCACCGACCCCGGCCTGCCGCTGCTGCTGTTCGTCGTCGGGCTCGGCATCGTCGTCGTCGAGCTGGTCGTGCTGGTGCTGCGCTCGCTGCTGCGCCAGGCCACCGAGCTCCGCGCCGACCTCGAGCAGGTCATCTGATGCCGATCGTCGTCCGCATCGACGTGCTGCTCGCCGAGCGCCGCATGGCCGTCGGCGAGTTCGCCGAGAAGGTCGGCCTGACCCCGGCCAACGTCGCCGTCCTGAAGAACGGCCGGGCCAAGGCCGTGCGGTTCAGCACGCTGGAGGCCATCTGCCAGGTGCTGGAGTGCCAGCCCGGCGACCTGCTGCAGTGGGTCCCCGAAGACGCCACCGACGACGCCGAGGTGCTCCGGTGACCGACGTCCTGGTGGTCGGCGCGGGGCTGGCCGGGCTGCACCTGGCCACCGACCTGGCCCGCCGCGGCCACGAGGTCGAGCTGGTCGAGCGCCGCCGCCGGCTCGACGTCGCCGTGCGCACCACCGGGATCTTCGTGGCCAAGACCCTGCGGGACTTCCCGCTGCCGCCGCAGCACCTCGGCCCTGCCATCCACCGCGTCGTGCTGTACCCGCCCTCCGGACGTCGTCCGGTCACCCTCGACAGCCCGCGCGAGGAGTACCGCGTGGGCGACATGGGTGGGCTGTACCTGTCCGCGGCCGCCGACGCGGTCGAGGCCGGCGCGCGCATCGCGCTGGGCACCCGCTTCCTCGGCCGGGACGGCGACGGCTGGCGGCTGGCCGGGCCCGACGGGGAACGCCGGGTGCGGGCCCGCTTCCTGGTCGGTGCCGACGGCGCCCGGTCGCGGGTGGCCACCGAGCTGGGGCTGGACCGCAACCGCCTGCTGCTCACCGGCGCCGAGGCCGTGTTCGCCGTCCCCGCGCACGACCGGCCGCCGGCCTTCCACTGCGTGCTCGACCCCGTGCTGGCCCCGGGCTACCTGGCCTGGGTGGTCGACGACGGCCGGCACGTGCACGTGGGCACCGCCGGCCTGCCCGACCGGTACCCCGATGGCCTCCGCGCCGCCCTGCGCCGGTTCGCCGAGCGGGCGCCGGGCCTGCCGGGGCCGGTGCCCGAGGACGCCGAGCTGCGCGGCGGTCCCATCCCGGTCGGCGGCCTGCTGCGCCGCATCAGCAGCGCCGAGGGGTTGCTGGTCGGCGACGCGTCGGGGGCGGTCTCCCCGCTGACCGCCGGTGGGCTCGACCCGTGCCTGCGGCAGGCCGCGCAGGCCGCCGACGTGCTGCACGAGGCGCTGCGCTCGGGCCGGCCGGAGGTGCTGGCCCGCTACGACGGGGCGGAGCTGCGCACCAGGTTCCGCGGCCGGCTGGCCCTGCGGCGGGGGCTGGCCGCCGTCCGGTCGCCGCGGCTGGTCGAGGCCGCCTTCCCGCTGCTGGGCACCCCGCCGGGCCGGGCCGCGGCCCGGGCCGTGCTGTTCGGGGACCGGTCCTTCCCCGACCCGGTCAGCGGCGCTGCCGCAGCCGGGGCGCGAGGACGACGGCCAGCAGCGCCAGCGCGACGACCAGGATGACGATGTCCCCCCACGGCCAGATCGAGCCGGTGTCGCCGCGGGCCAGGCCGTACACCGCGTAGGCGCCCACCAGCACGGGCACCGCCGTCCACCAGACCGGCGTCTTCACGGGTTCCGGCGTCTCGTCGGGGGCGGGTTCGGTCATGGCTGCACGGTAACCAGGCGACCGGTCACCCGAGCACGGCCGACACCCGGTCGGCGGCGGTCACCAGCACCGCCCCGACCGCGGCGTCGTCCACCGCCTGGTCCACGAAGATCACCGCCAGCGCGCCCGCGGCCGACCCGTCGGGACGTCGCACCGGCGCGGCCACCGCGCGCATCCCGGGGATGACCTCGCCGAGAGAGGACACCCACCCCCGCGCTCGCGCAGCGGTGAGCACCTCGCGGTCGGCCGGGTCGGGCGGCTCGGGCATGAGCAGGGCCAGCCCGGTGGCGCCGAGGTGGACGGGGTGCCGGTTCCCGGGCCGGAAGGCGACGTGCGCGGGGGAGTCCCGCGGCTCGACGGCGTTCACCGTGACCGCCTCGTCGCCGTCGCGGACGACGAGGAAGGCGGTCATGCCCAGCTGCTGCACCAGCACGGCCAGCTCCGGGGTGGCGGCGGCCTGCAGCGTGCGGCGCACCGACCGGGACAGCCCAACCACCGCCAGCCCGACGCCGTAGCTGCCGGCCTCGTCGCGCTCCACCAGCCGGTGCGCCTCGAGGGTGCGGAGGAGGCGGTAGGCGATTGACCGGTGCACGCCGACGGCCGCCGCCACGGTGGCGATCGACTGCGGCTCCCGGGCCGCCGCGAGGTGCTCGAGCACCCGGATGCCACGGTCGAGGGTCTGCGACGCCGGGACGCCGGCCGCGTCGCTGTCCTGGCTCACCCGTCTCCCTCCCCGCACGCCCTGTGCGGGCATGGAACCACGTCGCACCGTCAAGACGTGATGTACGCCACGTCCGGTGGTGCGGGTCGCCGTCCCGCCGAGCGCCGAGGACCCCGCCGGATCCGGCCGGCACGCCGGTGACGGCCGGCCCGTGGTCTGATCTCCGGCATGGCTGACGACGAAGTCCTGCTCGAGGTGGACGGCGGCGTCGCCGTCGTCACCCTGAACGCCCCCGACCGGCGCAACGCCCTCACCCCGGCGATGGCCGCGGAGTTCATCGCGGTGCTCGACGAGGTCGACGCCCGCCCCGACGTCGGCGCGCTCGTGCTCACCGCCGTGGGCAGGAGCTTCTGCGCGGGCGGGGACGTGCAGACCCTGCTGGACGCCGGCCAGGACCCGGCCGCCGGCCCCGCCTGGGACGGCATGGGCGCCATCTACGACTCGTTCTACCGCCTGGGTCAGCTGAGGGTGCCCACCGTCGCCGCCGTCCGCGGCTCGGCCGTGGGTGCGGGGATGAACATGCTGCTGGCCGCCGACCTGCGGGTCGTCGCCGAGGACGCCCGGCTGATCTGCGGCTTCCTCAAGCGCGGGCTGCACCCCGGCGGCGGGCACTTCGTGATCCTGTCCCGGCTCGTCGGCCGGGAGGCCGCGGCGGCGATGGCGCTGTTCGGCGAGGAGGTCAGCGGTGCCCGGGCCGCCGAGCTGGGCCTGGCGTGGGCAGCGCTGCCCGCCGACGACGTCGAACCCCGCGCCCGCGAACTGGCTGCCCGGGTGGCCGCCGACCCCGAGCTGGCCCGGGTGGCGGTGGCCAACTTCCGCAAGGAGACCGGCCCCCCGCACGTGTCGTGGGAGATCGCGACCCAGTTCGAGCGGCCGGCGCAGATGTGGTCGATGCGCCGGTCCGCCGACCGGGACTGAGCAGCGGCCCCGCGTACCAGCGGGCCGGCGCACCAGCGGGCCGGCGCGCCAGCGGGCCGGCGCACCAGCAGGCGGGCGCACCGAGGGGGGCGCACCAGCGGGCGGGCGCACCGAGGGGAAGGTGCGCTCCTGTGCGGGTCCCGTTGCCGGGTCACCCGCCTGCAGGCGCACCGGGGTGGAGCTGCGCCTCCTGACGCCTTCTGCCCCTGGGTGACCCGTGTGGGCGCGCACCCAGGTGGAACCTGGCGCCGCGCTGCCCGTCCGCGAGCTGATCAGCGGATGCCGCTGACCGGGGACCACTCCCCGGCGCACGCGGTCGCCCGCTCGACGTCGGCCAGCTCGTCGGTGCGCTGCCGGGCCCCGCGGCGTCCCCAGAGGGCAGCGGCCGCCGTGACCAGCGCGCTGCCCCCGCCCAGGACGGCGACGACGGTGAACGACCCGCTGCTGGGGAGCCCGGTGGCGTCGGCCGACCCGGCGACGACGGTGATGATGAGCGCGCTGGCCAGGGCGCTGCCCACCGAGCGGGTGATCGAGTTGACCCCGTTGGCGACCCCGGTCTCGGCGGGCTCCACGGCCTGCACGACGAGGGCCGGCAGCGCGGCGAAGGCCACCGTGACCGCCAGCTGGGTGAGCAGCCCGACCAGCACCACGACCCAGGGCACCGACCGGGCCAGGGCGAACAGGCCGAACCCGAGCAGCCCGGACGCGGCGCCGATCAGCAGGGTGGTCTCCCCGCCGATGCGGGCCACGACCTGACCGGCGAACGGGGCCAGGACGATGCCCGCGACGCCGCCGGGGAGCAGGTAGACGACGGCCGCCTCCAGGGTCGACGCACCGAACCCGTAGCCGGCGGCCGCCGGCACCTGCACGAACTGGGTGACGGCCAGGAACGAGGCGAACAACCCGAACCCGGTCATCAGCCCGGCCACGTTGGGCACCAGCATGCGGCGGTCGGCCAGCAGCTGGGGCCGCACGAGCGGGTGGGTGCGCCGACGCTGCAGCAGCACCCAGCCGGCCAGCACGACCACCGCACCGACGAGGCAGCCGATCGTGGCCGGGGATGCCCAGCCCCACGTGTGGCCCTGCGAGAGCGGCAGCAGGAGCAGCACGAGCCCGGCGCCGAGCACGACGGCTCCCCACCAGTCGACCCCGCCGGCGGCGTTGGCCGGCCGGTCGGGCAGCGTCCAGGCGGCCAGCGCCAGGGCGACGAGGGCGATGCCCAGCCCCAGCCAGAAGGGGCGGTGGTAGTTGCCGCCGTCGCGGGTGAGCAGCCCGGTGACCACCAACCCGATCACCCCGCCCACCGCCAGCGTGCTCGAGACGACCGACATGGCCACGGTCAGCCGCTCGGCGGGCAGCTCGCGGCGCAGGATGGAGATCGACAGCGGGAACAGCCCGTAGGAGGCGCCCTGCAGCACGCGGGCCACGAGCAGCAACGGCAGCGACGTGGTCAGCACCGCCAGCACGGTGCCGGCGCTGATGACGACCAGGACCCCGAGCACCACGCGGCGCTCACCCACGGTGTCCCCCAGGCGCCCGATCACCGGCGTCAGCACGGCGGCCGCCAGCAGGTTGGCGGTCAGCACCCAGCCGGCCGCGCCGGCGCCGACCTCCAGCTGCTCGGCGATCACCGGCAGCATGGGCACGACCAGCGACTGCAACAGCGACAGCGTGGTCACCGACAGCGCCAGGGTGAGCACCAGCAGCCCGGCCGCAGGGGTGCGGGTGCGCACGGGGCCTCCTCGGTTCGTCGGTAGCCTGACCCCCGAATGAGACCACGCCGTCCGGAAGTGTGAGCACCGTTACGCGATGTTCACCCGGCTTCTGTGCGGGAGTGGGGTTGAGCTGCCGACATTGGGGGCAGCTTCCGTCACGGACGACGGGCCGCCGGCACCCCGGTGGCTGCCCGAGAGGATGGGGAGACCGACTTCCGATGGTGTTGTGGCCGCTCGTGACCCTGGTGGGTTTCCTGGTGCTGACCGGGCTCGTGATCGCGATGGGGACCCAGTCCACCTCGCGCTACGAGGCCGAGAAGCGCAGCGCCGCCGCCCCCCGTGCCCGGCACGCGGCACCCGAGGCCGCCCCCGCCACGCTCTGACCCACCCGGCGGCACCCCGCGCCGTCGATCACAGCCAGGCCGGGTCGGCGTCCAGCGTCGTCCGGTCCAGCGAGGCCAGCAGGTCCAGCTGCGGACCCACCCGCGGCAGCTCGTAGCGCTGGAAGTACCGGGCCGCGGCCCGCTTCCCGGCGTAGAAGTCGCCGTCGGCTCCGCCGACGGCCAGCACCTGCTCCAGCCACAACCACGCGACGACGACGTGGCCCACCGCCTCCAGGTAGACCGTCGCGTTGGCCAGGGTCACGTCCGGGTCGCCGGCCCCCCAGAGCGCGGCCGTGACCTCACCCACCCGGGCCACCACGGCGTCGAGCTCGGCGGCGAAGGACGCCCACTCGGTGCCCGCTGCCCGGGCCGTCGTCGCCCCGATCGTGCGCGCCAGCAGCCGCAGGCCGGCACCGCCGTCGGCCACCACCTTGCGGCCCAGCAGGTCCAGACCCTGGATGCCCACGGTGCCCTCGTGGATTGGGTTGAGCCGGTTGTCCCGGTAGAACTGCTCGACCGGGAAGTCGCGTGTGTAGCCGTAGCCGCCGTGCACCTGGATCGCCAGGTCGTTGGCTGCCAGACCCCACTGCGAGGGCCAGCTCTTCGCGACCGGGGTGAGCACCTCGAGCAGCGTGTGCGCGGCGGCCCGCTCCTCGGGCGTCTCCGCGGTCTGCTCCTCGTCGACCAGTTTCGCGCAGTACAGACCGAGGGCCAGCCCGCCCTCGACGTAGCTCTTGGCAGCCAGCAGCATCCGCTTCACGTCGCTGTGCTCGACGATCGGCACGGGCGGTGCACTCGGGTCCTTGCCGGCCGGCGGGCGCCCCTGCGTGCGGGTCCTGGCGTAGTCGAGGGCGTGCAGGTAGCCGGTGTAGCCCAGGGCGGTGGCGCCCAGCCCCACGCCGACCCGGGCCTCGTTCATCATGTGGAACATCGCGGCCAGCCCGCGGTTCTCCTCGCCGACCAGCCAACCGACGGCGCCCGGGCGCCCGCCCGGGGTGTGCACGCCCTCGCCGAAGTTGAGCAGGGTGTTGGTCGTCCCGCGGTAGCCCATCTTGTGGTTGAGCCCGGCCAGCACCACGTCGTTCCGCTCGCCGACGCCGTCGCCCTCGGGGAGGAACTTGGGGACGACGAACAGCGAGATGCCCTTCACGCCCGCCGGACCGCCGGGGACCTTGGCCAGCACCAGGTGGACGATGTTCTCGCTCAGCTCGTGGTCGCCACCGGAGATCCACATCTTGGTGCCGGTGAGCCGGAACGAGCCGTCCGCGCACCGCTCGGCCCGGGTGGTGATGTCGGCCAGCGACGACCCGGCCTGCGGCTCGCTCAGTGCCATGGTGCCGAACCAGCGGCCCTCGGCCATGGGCCGCACGTAGGTGTCGACCTGCTCCTGGCTGCCGTGCGCCAGCAGCAGGTGGGCGTTGGCCATGGTGAGGAACGGGTAGGCCGAGCTGCCGACGTTGGCGGCCTGGAACCAGATGGTGGCGGCCTTGCTGACCACCTGCGGCAGCTGCAGGCCGCCCAGCTCCTCGGGCAGCGTGCCGGCCGCCAGACCGGCCTCGCCGAACACCTTGAGGGCAGCGGCGACCTCGGGCACCAGCACGACCTTGCCGTCGACGACGTGCGGCTCGTGCTCGTCAGCGGTGCGGTTGTGCGGCGCGAAGTGCTCGACGGCGATCTCGGCGGCCAGGTCCACCACCGCGTCGAAGGTGTCGCGGTCGTGCGCGGCGAACCGGTCGCGCTTGGTCAACTGCTCGACCTGCAACCACTCGTGCAGCAGGAAGTCGAGGTCGCGACGGGACAGGACCAGGGACGCGCGCATGGGGACCTCTCGACGACGGTGTCTGGCCCCGAGGCTAGGCCGACCCTCCGACATCCCTGCGGTCCGGGGCCGTGGTCAGACGAGGAAGCCTCGGAGGGCGGCCACCGTCTCGCCCGGGGCCTCGTCGACCAGGAAGTGGCCGGCGTCCACCGCCTGGCCGGTGACCAGCGCGTCGTCGTCCGCACGCTCCCGCCAGACCGCCAGGACGTCGTCCGGGCCGGTGCCCACGACGCCGTGCGCACCCCACAGCACCAGCAGCGGGCAGCCGACCCGGCGGCCCGCGGCGGCGTCGGCCGCGTCGTGCTCGAGGTCGATCGAGGCGGCGGCGCGGTAGTCCTCGAGCATCGCGTGCCGGGCGGCCGGGTCGGCGAAGCAGCGCTCGTACTCGGCCAGCTGGGCGGGGGAGTGCGCATCGAGCGGGCCGCCCCAGCCGCCGAGCAGCGTGTGCACGTAGCCGATCGGGTCGCCGGCGATCAGGTCCTCGGGCACCGGCGCGGGCTGCAGGTAGAAGAACCAGTGGTAGTAGGCGGTGGCCAGCCGGCGGTCGACGTGCGCGTAGACGTGCGCGGTCGGCAAGACGTCGAGGACGGCGGCGCGGGTGACCCGCTCGGCGTGGTCGAGGGCCAGCCGGTGGGTGACCCGGGCGCCGCGGTCGTGGCCGACGACGGCGTAGCTCTCGTGCCCGAGGTGGGTCATCAGGGCGGCGACGTCGGCGGCCATCGCGCGGAAGGAGTGCGGGGCGTGGTCCGGCGCGTCTGCGGGCTTGCCGGAGTCGCCGTAGCCGCGCAGGTCGGGGACCACCAGGGTGTGCTCGCGAGCCAGGTCGGGGGCGATCCCGGCCCACAGCGCGTGCGTCTGCGGGTACCCGTGCAGCAGGACCAGGGGCGGACCCTCGCCGCCGACGACCGCGTGCACCCGCGTGCCGCCCTGCGGGTGCGCCACGTCGAGGTCGAGCACGTCGAAGCCGGGGAACAGCGCCTCACCCATGCGTGCACCCTGCCCGAACGCGACCGCCCCCGCAGCGGGCGTCGCTGCAGGGGCGGTGCGGTGGTGCGCGGTGCGGTGGTGCGGTGGCCGTCAGTCCTTCGGGCGCCCGGCCGGGAGGTGGTCGGCGGGGATGCTGGCCAGCCCGGTGGGGGTGTCGTCGTCCCCCTCGTGCTTGCCGTGGTCGGCACCGACGTCCTCGTGCTTGCCGAGCGGCTGGTCCGCGACGCGGGCGTGGCGGCCGGTGTCGCTCGTGCTGGTCGCCGCGCTGGAGGTCGGTGCCGCGGCCCCGACCGCGTTCGCGGCCACCGCTGCCGGCTGCTCGGCGGGGGCGTCCGCGGTGGGCGCACCCTGCGCGGCACCGGACTGCCGGGCCTGGACGCCGGACTGGTTGCGCAGGGCGACCTGCGGCAGCCAGAACAGCACGACGAACCCGACGACCAGGGCGGCCGCGGCGAGCAGGAACACGAAGTCGATCGACGTGGCGAACCCGTCCTTGAACGGCAGTGCGAGGGCGGGGTCGATCCGCTGGATGAACGAGGTGTCCGACAGGTCGGTGCCGGCGCCCTGCAGCTGCTGGAGCTGCTCGGGGTTGGCCTGCGCGGCCTGCTGGAACGCAGCGGAGGACTGCGCGTCGGCGTAGGCGTTGCCGATGTTGGTGGGCAGGGAGCTGAACAGCACCGACAGGAAGATCGCGGTGCCCAGCGTGCCGCCCATCTGGCGGAAGAAGGTCACCGAGGAGGTGGCCACGCCGATCTCGCGGGGGCTGACGGCGTTCTGCACCGCCAGGATGATGGGCTGGAAGTTGAAGCCCAGCCCGACGCCCATGGCGACCATGAACGGCACCATGATCCAGTAGTTCGTGTCGGCGCCGACGACGAAGGACAGCGAGATCAGCGCACCGATCATCAGCACGAGGCCGATGAGCGGGAACTTCTTGTACTTGCCGCTCTTGCCGATCGCGATGCCCGAGCTCATCGCGCCGGTCATGATCCCCAGCACCAGCGGGATCATCTGCAGGCCGGCCTCGGTGGCCGAGGAGCCGTGCACGATCTGCAGGTACTGCGGGAGCAGCAGCAGGCCGCCGAACATGCCCATGCCGACCACGACCGAGCTGATCGCGCTGACCGAGAAGGTGCGGTTGCCGAACATGCGCAGCGGCAACAGCGCGTCGTCGCGGTAGGCCCGCTCGGCCAGCACGAACGCGACGAAGCCCACCGCGCCGATGACGTAGCAGACGATCGCGCTGGTGGATGCCCAGCCCCAGGTGCGGCCCTGCTCGGCGACGATCAGCAGCGGCACCAGGAAGGCGATCAGCGTGAGGGCGCCGGGGTAGTCGATGCGCCGGCTCTGCCGCTGGTGGGGCAGGTGCAGGTTCTTGAAGACGACGGCCAGGGCCAGGATGCCCAGCGGCACGTTGACCCAGAAGATCCAGCGCCAGCCCGCCAGGCCCAGGATCGAGTCCTGGCCGGCGAGGGCGCCGCCGATGACCGGGCCGAGCACCGACGAGGTGCCGAAGACGGCCATGAAGTAGCCCTGGTACTTGGAGCGCTCCCGCGGCGGCACGATGTCGGCGATGATCGCCAGCGCCAGCGACATCAGGCCACCGGCGCCGATGCCCTGCACGGCACGCCAGGCGGCCAGCTCGTACATCGAGGTGGAGATGCCGCACAGCGCCGAGCCGACCACGAAGACCGCGATGGCGAAGAGGAAGAACGGACGGCGCCCGTAGATGTCGGACAGCTTCCCGTACAGCGGGGTGGCGATCGTCGAGGTGATGAGGAACGCCGTGGTGGCCCACGCCTGCAGGTCGTAGCCCTGCAGGTCGTCGGCGATGGTGCGGATGGCGGTGGAGACCACGGTCTGGTCGAGGGCGGCCAGGAACATGCCCAGCAGCAGGCCGACCAGGATGGTGATGATCTGGCGGTGGGTGAAGGTGCCGTCCTCGGACGGTGCCGCGGCGGTGGCGCGCTTGGTGGCGGCCGCGGTGTCGCGGTCGGTGGTCTGCGTCATCGGTCCTTCTCGGGGGTGGGGCGGGACGGGGCGGCGGTGAGGGTGGGGAGCGCGTCGGTGAGGTCGCCGACGAAGCGCTCGAGGAGGTCGCCGAAGGCGGTGAGGTCGGCGTCGGACCAGTCGGCGGTGACGGTCTCGAACAGGGCCTCGCGCTCGCGGACCATGGCGGCGACGACCTCCTCGCCGGCGGGGGTGACCACGAGCTGGCTGGCGCGGCCGTCGTGGGCGTCGGCCACGCGCTGCACCAGGCCGGCGTCGACGAGCACAGTGACGTGCCGGCTGACGGTGGACGGGTCGGCGTGCACCATCTCGGCCAGGGCGCTCTGCCGCTGCGGGCCGAGCCGGACCAGCGGGAAGAGGAGGACGTGCGCTGCCCGCTCGCGCGAGTCGCCCCCGGCCGTCACGGCGGCCTTGAGGGCGTGCACCACGCGCATGAGGCGGGAGAGCTGGTCGGAGACGGCGTGGACGTCGCCCCGCCGGCCCGACGGTGCCGAGGGGGGCGCCGCGCACGGCGCGAGGAGGGAGTCGGTCATGCGTGCTCCGGGGGAGGGGTGGTCCGGTCCCGCGGTGGCGGAACGGTTGAACCGTACAACTCGTTGCGAGGTACATGCAATCAGTTGCAGCGTGCATGTTGATGTGATGTGGGCAACTGGTTGCCCGCTGCACCGCCAACCGGGTGGCGCAGGGGTGGGAAACTGGAGCGTGTGAGCGCCGAGACCGACGACCTGCGGTCCCGCCTGCCCGCGCTGACCCTCGACGACGAGCACCGCCTCCGCCGGCGGCTGGACCAGCTGCGCGGCGTCCGCGACCCGGCTGCGCGGGCCCGGAAGCTCGAGCAGGTCGCCGCCGACGTCGTCCGCGCCGAGGCGCGCATCGCCGCCCGTGCCGCCGCCGTCCCCACGGTGTCCTACCCCGAGCAGCTGCCGGTCAGCGGACGGCGCGACGACATCGCCGCGGCGATCCGCGACCACCAGGTCGTCGTGGTGGCCGGCGAGACCGGCTCGGGCAAGACCACCCAGCTGCCCAAGATCCTGCTCGAGCTCGGCCGGGGCGTGCGCGGCCGCATCGGGCACACCCAGCCCCGCCGCATCGCCGCCCGCACGGTCGCCGAGCGCATCGCCGAGGAGCTGGGCTCGCCGCTGGGCGAGGTGGTCGGCTACAAGGTGCGCTTCACCGACCAGGTCAGCGACACCAGCCTGGTCAAGCTGATGACCGACGGCGTGCTGCTGGCCGAGGTGCAGCGCGACCGGCTGCTGCGCCAGTACGACACGATCGTGGTCGACGAGGCGCACGAGCGGTCGCTGAACATCGACTTCCTGCTCGGCTACCTGGCCCAGCTGCTGCCCCGCCGTCCCGACCTCAAGGTCGTCATCACCTCGGCGACCATCGACGTCGACCGGATCGCCAAGCACTTCGGAGACGCGCCGGTGGTGGAGGTCAGCGGCCGCACCTACCCGGTCGAGGTGCGCTACCGGCCGGTCGTGGACCCCGACGACCCGGACGCCGACCCCGACCGCGACCAGGTGACGGCGATCGTGGACGCCTGCCGCGAGCTGGTGGCCGAGGGGCCGGGCGACGTCCTGGTGTTCCTGGCCGGCGAGCGGGACATCCGCGACACCGCCGACGCGCTCGGTGACGCCGCCCTGCAGGCGGAGGTGCTGCCGCTCTACTCGCGCCTGTCGGCGGCCGACCAGCACAAGGTCTTCCAACCGCACACCGGCCGCCGCATCGTGCTGGCCACCAACGTGGCCGAGACGTCGCTGACGGTGCCCGGCATCCGCTACGTCGTCGACCCCGGCACCGCGCGGATCAGCCGGTACAGCGCGCGCACCAAGGTGCAGCGGCTGCCCATCGAGGACATCAGCCAGGCCTCGGCCCGGCAGCGCTCGGGCCGCTGCGGCCGGACGTCGGACGGCATCGCGATCCGGCTCTACAGCGAGGAGGACTTCGAGAGCCGCCCGGAGTTCACCGACCCCGAGATCCTGCGGACGTCGCTGGCGTCGGTGCTGCTGCAGATGGCGTCGCTGGGGCTGGGTGCGGTGGAGGACTTCCCGTTCCTCGACCCGCCCGACCGGCGCGCGGTCGCCGACGGGTACGCCCTGCTCGACGAGCTGGGCGCACTGGCCGAGGGCCGGTTGACCGAGGTCGGGCGGGCGCTGGCCGCGCTGCCCCTGGACCCCCGGCTGGCCCGCATGGTGGTGGAGGCCGACCGGCGTGGGGTGCTGGAGGAGGTGCTGGTCATCGCCGCCGGGCTGACCGTGCAGGACGTGCGCGAGCGCCCCGCCGACGCGCAGGCCGCCGCCGACCAGCTGCACGCCCGGTTCGCCGCCGAGGACTCCGACTTCACCTCGATCCTCAACCTCTGGCGCTACCTGGGCGAGCGCCAGGCCGAGCTGAGCGGCAACCAGTTCCGCCGCACGGTCAAGCGCGAGTTCCTGCACTGGCTGCGGATCCGGGAGTGGCAGGACCTGCACGGCCAGCTCCGCAGCACGGCCCGCCGGCTCGGGATGCAGACCGGTGCGCTGGCCACCGAACCCGACGAGCGGGGTGTGCACGCCGCGCTGCTGTCGGGGCTGCTATCCCAGGTCGGCCTGCAGCAGGAGCTCGGCAAGGACGCCTCGCCCGGCGACAAGCGGCGCGGCTCGCGGGAGTACCTGGGCGCCCGCGGCGCGAAGTTCGTCATCGCGCCCGGGTCGGTGCTGACGAGGAAGCCGCCGCGGTGGGTGGTCGCCGGCGAGCTGGTGGAGACCAGTCGGCTGTTCGCCCGCACCGTGGCCCGGGTCGACCCCGAGACCATCGAGCGGCTGGCCGACCACCTGGTGAAGCGGCAGTACTCCGAGCCGCGGTGGGACGCCAAGCGCGGCTCGGTCGTCGCCACCGAGCGGGTCACCCTCTACGGCATCCCGCTGGTGGTGGGCCGGCGCGTGCAGTACGGCTCGATCGACCCGGTGGTCAGCCGCGAGCTGTTCATCCGGCACGCCCTGGTCGAGGGCGAGTGGCACACCAACCACCGGTTCTGGGCGCACAACCAGGCGGTGCTGGCCCAGGTCGCCGAGCTCGAGGAGCGGGCCCGGCGCCGCGACCTGCGGGTCGACGACGAGACGGTGTTCGAGCTCTACGACGCCCGCATCGGCGCCGAGGTCGTCTCGACCCGGCACTTCGACACCTGGTGGAAGCAGGCCCGGCGCCGCGACCCGCACCTGCTGGACTTCACCCCCGAGATGGTCACCGACGCCGCCGTCGCCGAGGAGGTGCGCGCCGGCGACTTCCCCGACGAGGTCCACCTGACGCAGGGCCTGGTGCTGCCGCTGTCCTACGCCTTCGACCCCGGCGCCGAGGACGACGGCGTGACCGTCGACGTCCCGCTGGGCGTGCTGGACACCGTGGCCGCCGAGACGTCGGGCGCCTCGCTGGCCTGGACGGTGCCCGGCCAGCGCGAAGAGCTGGTCACGGCGCTGCTGCGCGGGCTGCCCAAGCAGCTGCGCCGCGGCCTGGTGCCGATCCCTGACCGGGTGCGCGAGGTGCTGCCGCACATCGACCCCACCGAGCCGCTGCTGCCGGCGCTGGAGCGGGAGGTCCGGCGGGCCGTCGCGGTGCAGATCCCGCCCGACGCCTGGGTGCCGTCGTCGGTGCCCGACCACCTGCGGGCCACCTTCCGGGTGCTCGACGACCGGGCGAGACCGCTGGCCACCGGCAAGGACCTCGATGCGCTGCGCGCGCAGGTGGCGGGGGAGTCGCGACGGTCGCTGGCGAAGGCCTCGGCCGACGTCTCGCGCACCGGCCTGACGTCGTGGACCCTCGGCACGCTGCCGGAGACGGTGCAGGTCGACCGGCAGGGCCACCTGGTCACGGCCTACCCCGCGCTGGTCGACGAGGGCGCCACGGTCGGCGTCCGGGTGGTGCCGACCGCGGCCGAGGCGTCGCGGCTGACCTGGCTGGGCGCCCGCCGCCTGCTGCTGCTCGCCGTCGGCTCGCCCGCCACCAAGGTGGTCAAGTCGCTGCAGCCCCGCAGCCGGCTGGCCCTGCAGTTCAACCCGGACGGCGAGATCCCCGACCTGGTCGCCGACTGCGTGGACGCCGCCGCCGACGAGCTGGTGGCCCAGCACGGCGGCCCCCCGCGCACGCAGGAGGCCTTCGACGCGCTGGTGGAGGCGTCGCGCACCCAGCTGCACACGCTGACCGCGGAGACCGTGCGCCGGGTGGAGGCCGTGCTCACCCAGGCCCGCGAGACCGCCATCGCGATCGGCGCGGCGCCGGGGCGGGGGGTGCCCGCGGCAGCGGTGGCCGACCTGCGGGCGCAGATGACCGGGCTGCTGCACCGCGGGTTCGTCGCCGCGACCGGCCGCAAGCGGTTGCCCGACGTCGTCCGGTACCTGAAGGGGATGGCGGTGCGGCTGGAGAAGCTGCCCGCCAACGCGGCCCGTGACGCGCTGTGGCAGGCCCAGGTCGAGGCCGTGTGGGCGGAGTACCTGGAGGTGCGCGGCCGGGTGCCCGCGGTGGGTGGCCCGGACGACCCGGTGGGGCGGATCCGCTGGATGGTCGAGGAGCTGCGGGTGAGCCTGTTCGCGCAGGCGGTCGGCACCCCCCGCCCGGTCAGCGAGCAGCGGATCCACAAGGCGATCGACGCCCTCGGCTGATGCGGGTTTGCCGCGTGGCGGTGACGGGGACCGTCGATGAGGACCGTCCACCGACGAAGGGCCCACGATGAGCAAGCACAGCGCCGAGACGCACACCGCCGGCGAGGGGGTCAGCGACCGCGAGATGGTCGAGACCGTGGCCTCGCAGACCGACAGCGCCTCGGAGAACGCGCAGAACGCCGGCAAGGACTGGGACGGCGACGCCTCCCAGACGCCCGACCCGACGGAGTAGGGCTCAGGCCCGCGCCGCCGCCTCGGGCAGGACGACGTCGCGGGCCGCCCCCCACCCGGCCCAGACCATGGGCACGAGCAGCGCGACCAGCAGACCGACCGACCAGGACCAGCCGCCGGTCGCGTCGTGCAGCGCCCCCAGCAGGACCGGCCCGGTCGCCGCCACCAGGTACCCCAGGCACTGCGCCACCCCGCCCAGCCGCGCGGCGGTGAGCGGCGTCGCGCTGCGCAGCACCACCAGGGTGAGGCCGAGCGCGAACCCCCCGCCCTGCGCCAGCCCGAACACCGACACCCACAGCGTGGTGGCCGTGGTGGGCGCGAGCAGCAGGCCGCCCAGCCCGACCAGGTAGCAGCCCACCGCCGCGGCCACCAGCGACCGCTGCCCGTGCCCGCGCTGCTGCAGCCGGCCGGCCAGCGTCGGGCCCAGGAACGCCCCCACGGCCCCGGTCGCCGTGACCACGGCGAGCTGTACCCCGCCCTGGGCCCGGGTCAGCCCGGCGTCGGCCAGCAGCGTGGGCAGCCAGGCCGACAACCCGTAGAACTGGATGCTCTGCATCCCCAGGAACACGGTGGCCTTGCGGGCGGTCGCGTGCCGCAGCAGCCCCCACGACCCACCGGGCGCGGCGACGGCCCCGCGCGCGAGCCGACCGGTGCCGGCGACGGGCAGCCACACGGCGAGGGCCACCACCGCGAGCGCGCCCCACAGCGCCAGCGCGCCTCGCCAGTCCAGCCCGAGTGCCGCACCCAGGGGCAGCGTGAGGCCCGCTGCCAGCGCCGCGCCGACGTTGAGGGCCGCCGAGTACCCGCCCATCGGCAACCCGGGGTCGATGAACTCGCGCTTCACGTAGGCCGGCACGAGCACGTTGGCCACCGCGATGGCCGCGCCGGCGACCAGGGTGCCGCTGAACAGCGCGGCCACCGGGTGCAGCAGGCGCACCGCCGTCCCGGCCGCCAGCAGCACCAACGAGACGGCGACGGCGGTCTCCAGGCCCATCCGGCGGGCCAGCCGCGGCGCGAGCGGGGCGAACGCCCCGAAGCACAGGACGGGCAGCGACGTCAGCAGGCCGGCCAGCGCGCTCGAGAGCCCGGTGTCGGCCCGCAGGTCGCCCAGCACGGGTGCCACGCCGACCAGGGCCGGCCGCTGGTTGAGGGCCACGACCACCACCGCGACCATCACCAGCAGGGCGGCGCCCCGGGCGCGCGGCGTCCCCATGCGGTCAGCAGACCACGGTGCGCGAGCCCGGCTGGCACCGGGTGTCGCTCAGCGGAAGTCAGGGTGTCGCCGCTCACATGCGGCATGCGAGAGTGACGCCGAGCACCCCGCCCGGCGGGGCGCGTTCTACCCGTCGTCCAGCTACGGAAGCGAGCGCATGAGCATCCTCGGCACCCGGGTCGTCCGCACGGAGGACCCCCTCTTCCTCACCCGTGGGGCGGTCTACACCGACGACCTCACCGACCCCCGGCTGGCCGGTGCCCTGCACGCGACCTTCGTCCGGTCCACCGTCGCCCACGGCACGGTCACCGAGGTCGACGCCTCCGCGGCCCGCGAGGCACCGGGCGTCGTGGCCGTCTACACCGCCGAGGACCTCGGCGACCTGCAGCCGGTCCCGCCGCCGCTGCCCTTCCTCGACGCCGGCTTCTCCCGCCCCTGGCTGGTGCCCGTCGGCGGCCGCGTGCACTTCGTCGGTGACCTGCTCGCCGTCGTCCTCACCGAGGAGCGCTACCAGGGCGAGGACGCCGCCGAGATGGTCGTCGTCGACATCGACCCGCTGCCCGCCGTGGTGGGCACCGCGGCCGCCGCCACCGACGAGACCGTGCTGTTCCCCGCGGTCGGCACCAACAAGGTGGCCGCGTTCGGCGAGCCCGCCCCCGAGGACTTCTTCGCCGACTGCGAGGTCGTGGTGACCCGGGCCATCGCCAACCAGCGCGTGGCCGCGGCCCCGCTGGAGACCCGCGCGGCCTCGGCGGCCTGGGGCGAGGACGGCCGGGTGACCATCTGGTGCACCAACCAGGGCGCGCAGCAGGCGCAGGGCCAGATCGCCGGCTGGTTGGGCCTGGACCCGACGCTGGTGCACCTGGTCACCCCCGACGTCGGCGGCGGCTTCGGCGCCAAGATCGGCGCCGACCAGGAGTACGCCTTCGTCGCGTGGCTGGCCCAGCAGGCCGGTCGGCCCGTCCGCTGGACCGAGAGCCGCTCGGAGAACATGACCGGCATGCTCCAGGGCCGCGCCCAGGACCAGGTCATCACCATCGGCGGCGACCGCGACGGCACCGTCAAGGCCTACAGCCTGGTGGTGAACCAGGACTGCGGTGCCTACCCGCGCATCGGCACCGTGCTGCCCACGCTGACGATGCTCATGGCCGCCGCGGTCTACGACATCCCCAAGGTGCACGCGCAGGCCACCTGCTACGCCACGAACGGAACCTCGATCGGCGCCTACCGCGGCGCCGGCCGGCCCGAGGCCACCGCCGCCGCCGAGCGCGCGATGGACCTCTTCGCCGCCGAGATCGGCATGGACCCCGCCGACGTGCGGCGCAAGAACTTCATCGCCCCGTTCACCGAGCCCTTCACCACCGCGTCGGGGGCCACCTACGACAGCGGCGACTACGCCGCGGCGCTGGACCGGGTGCTCGAGGCGGCCGGCTACGCCGACCTGCGCGCCGAGCAGGCCCGCCGCCGCGAGCGCGGCGACGTCCGCCAGCTCGGCATCGGCGTCTCGGCCTACGTCGAGATCACCGGTGCCGACTCCGGCCACGGGACGTCGGAGAACGCCCAGCTCGAGGTCCACCCCGACGGGACGGCGACCGTGCTCACCGGCACCTCGCCGCACGGCCAGGGCCACGCCACCACCTGGGCGATGCTGGCCAGCGAGCAGCTGGGCATCCCGGTCGAGAAGATCACCGTGCTGCACGGCGACACCGACCGCATCCCCGACGGCGGCGGCACCATGGGCTCCCGCTCGCTGCAGCAGGGTGGCGCCGCCGTGCACCAGGCCGCCGTCGAGCTGGTCGAGGTGGCCCGCAAGCGCGCCGCCGAGCTGCTCGAGGCCAACCCCGACGACCTCGAGGTCGACCTCGCCAACGCGGGCCTGTCGGTCAAGGGCACGCCCGGCACGGGCATCACCTGGGCCCAGCTGGCCGCCGACGAGCAGCTGATCGTGCAGACCACCTTCACCGCCGCTGCGCCGACGTTCCCCTTCGGGGCGCACGTGGCCGTGGTCGAGACCGACGTCGAGTCCGGCAAGGCCGTGGTCACGCGGCTGATCACGGTCGACGACGCCGGCACGATCATCAACCCGCTGCTGGCCGAGGGGCAGCGGCACGGCGGCATCGCGCAGGGGGTCGGGCAGGCGCTGCTGGAGGAGATCCTCTACGACGACGACGGCAACCCGCAGACCTCGACCTTCGCCGACTACCCGTTCGTCTCGGCCACCGAGCTGCCCAGCTTCGAGCTGGTCGAGATGGCCACGCCCACCCCGATGAACCCGCTCGGGGCCAAGGGGATCGGCGAGGCCGGCACCATCGGCTCCACCCCGGCGGTGCAGTCCGCCGTCGTCGACTCCGTCGCCCACCTGGGCGTGCGGCACGTCGACATGCCCGCCACCTCCATGCGCGTCTGGCGCGCGATCCGCGAAGCCCAGAAGGGGAGCACCAACTGATGCAGGTCTCGATGACCGTCAACGGGCAGCAGCGGACCGACGAGGTCGAGCCGCGCACGCTGCTGGCGCACCACCTGCGCGACAACCTGGGGCTCACCGCCACCAACATCGGCTGCGACTCGACCTCCTGCGGTGCCTGCACCGTCATCGTCGACGGGCTCACCGTGAAGAGCTGCACGGTGCTGGCGCTGCAGGCCGAGGGCGCGGAGGTCACCACCCTGGAGGGGCTGGCCGGTCCCGACGGCGAGCTGCACCCGGTGCAGGCCGCCTTCCGCGCCGAGCACGGCCTGCAGTGCGGGTTCTGCACCTCGGGCATGGTGATGGCCGCCGTCGGCGTCCTGGCGGACAACCCGAACCCGACCGACCGCGAGGTGCGCGAGGGGCTGGAGGGCAACCTCTGCCGGTGCACCGGCTACCACAACATCGTGCGCGCGGTGCTCACGGCCGCGGAGTCCGGCCCGGCCGCGGGCCGGGTCCCCACGTCGAAGCAGGAGGTCAGCGCGTGATCCCGGCGCCGTTCGACTACGTGCGGGTGTCCACCGTCGACGAGGCGGTGGCCGCCCTGGCCGAGCACGGCGAGGACGCCAAGATCCTGGCCGGCGGGCACTCGCTGCTGCCGATCATGAAGCTGCGGCTGGCCGTGCCCTCGGTGCTCATCGACATCTCCGGTGTCGAGGAGCTCTCCTACGTCCGGGTCGAGGGCGACGAGGTCGCCATCGGTGCCGCGACCCGGCACCACGAGCTGGAGAAGTCCGAGGTCGCGCAGTCCGAGGTGCCGCTGCTGCCGCACGTGGCGTCCCGGGTCGGCGACCCGCAGGTGCGGCACAAGGGCACGCTCGGCGGCACCGTCGCGCACTGTGACCCGGCGTCGGACCTGCCCACCGCGCTGCTGGCGCTCGGTGCGACCGTGGTGGTGCAGGGTCCCTCGGGTCGGCGCTCCATCCCGATCACCGAGTTCTTCCTCGGGTTCTTCGAGACCGCCATGGAGGAGGGTGAGCTCGTCGTCGAGCTGCGGGTGCCGCGCACCGGGTCCGGTGGCTGGGGCTACGAGAAGTTCACCCGCCGCGAGAACGACTGGCCGATCGTCGCCGCCGCCGCGGTGCACCTGCCCGACGGCTCCGTGGGGGTGGCGCTGGCGAACATGGGCGGCGTCGTCCTGAAGGCCTCGGCCGTCGAGGCGGCCCTCGCCGAGGGGAAGAGCATCGAGGACGCCGCCGAGCTGGCCGCCGAGGGCACCTCGCCCTCGAGCGACATGCACGCCGACGCCGAGTACCGCTCCCACCTCGCCCGCTTGCTCACGAAGCGCGCCCTGAAGGTCGCCTCCGGCGAGACCGGGGCCAGCACCGCGGAGTCCACGGCGGCCTGACGGCTCCACCCGCGCGAACGCCCCTTGGTCCGTGCCAGAGCACGGAGCAAGGGGCGTTCGCGCGGGTCAACCCTCGGTATGGCTCACAGCATGCCGGCGCCGACGGTGGCGTTGGTGGCCTCGTCGACCAGGATGAAGCGGCCCGTGGCCCGGTTGCTGGCGTAGTCGTCGACGAACAGCGGTTGGGTGGTGCGCAGGGTGACCCGGCCGATGTCGTTGAGGCCCAGCTCGCCGGCCTCGACGTCGTGGTCGAGGGTGTTCACGTCGAGCCGGTGGTGCACCGACCTCACCACGGCCCGCACCGAGCGGGTGGTGTGCTTGAGCACGAGCTTGCGGCGGTCGCGCAGCGGCTCGTCGGTCATCCAGCAGACGACGGCCTCGAGGTCCTGGGTGACGGTGGGGGCGGTGTCGGCGGCGCAGAGCAGGTCACCGCGGGAGACGTCGACGTCGTCGGCCAGCCGCACGGTCACCGCCATCGGGGGGAACGCCCGCTCGACCGGCCCGGAGGGTGAGTCGATGCCGGCGACGGTCGTCGTCCGGCCGGAGGGGAGCACCAGGACGGCGTCACCGACGTGCAGCACCCCGCTGGCCACGGTGCCGGCGTAGCCGCGGTAGTCGCGGTGGGCCTCGGACTGCGGCCGGATCACGTACTGCACGGGGAAGCGCAGGTCGGTGTGGTTGACGTCGCTGGCCACCTCGACGTGCTCGAGGTGGTGCAGCAGCGACGGGCCGTCGTACCAGGGCATGTTCTGCGAGGCGGTCACCACGTTGTCCCCGGCCAGCGCCGAGATCGGGACGACGGTGACCTCCGGGACGTCCAGCCGCGCGGCGAAGGCTGTGAACTCGTCGCGGATCGCGGTGAAGACGCCCTCGGACCAGCCGACGAGGTCCATCTTGTTGACCGCGACGACCAGGTGCGGCACCCGCAGCAGCGAGGCCAGGAACGCGTGCCGGCGCGACTGCTCGAGCATGCCCTTGCGGGCGTCGACCAGCACGATCGCGAGGTCGGCGGTGGAGGCGCCGGTGACCATGTTGCGGGTGTACTGCACGTGCCCGGGGGTGTCGGCCAGCACGAAGGTGCGCCGCGGGGTGGTGAAGTACCGGTAGGCGACGTCGATGGTGATGCCCTGCTCGCGCTCGGCTCGCAGGCCGTCGGTGAGCAACGACAGGTCGACGTGGTCACCGCGGCTGGCTCGGGCGATGGCCTCGTACTGGTCCTCGAACACGGCCTTCGAGTCGTAGAGCAGCCGGCCGATCAGGGTGGACTTGCCGTCGTCCACCGACCCGGCGGTGGCGATGCGGAGCATGTCCTTGCGGGCGCCGGCGATCTCCACGGCGGCGGCCTCGAGCGTGCTCATCAGAAGTAGCCCTCCTTCTTGCGGTCCTCCATCGCGGCGTCGCTGACCTTGTCGTCGCCGCGGGTGGCGCCGCGCTCGGTCAGCCGGGTCACCGCGATCTCGGCGATGACCTCCTCGACCGTCGTCGCGGTCGAGCGCACCGCGGCGGTCAGGTTGGCGTCGCCGACGGTGCGGTAGCGCACCGACTCGCGGAGCACGGTCTCGCCGGGCTTGGGAGTGATGAACTCGTTGACCGCGTAGAGCATGCCGCCCCGGTCGACGACGTCGCGCTCGCTGGCGAGGTAGAGCGACGGGATCGCGATCTGCTCCTGGGCGATGTAGGACCAGATGTCGAGCTCGGTCCAGTTCGACAGCGGGAACACCCGGATCGACTCGCCCAGGTGGATGCGGCCGTTGTACAGGTCCCACAGCTCGGGCCGCTGGTTCTTCGGGTCCCACTGGCCGAATTCGTCGCGGAAGCTGAACACCCGCTCCTTGGCGCGGGCCTTGTCCTCGTCGCGCCGCGCCCCGCCGAACAGCGCGGTGAACCGGTGCTGCTCGACCGCGTCGAGCAGCACCGGGGTCTGGATGCGGTTGCGCGACCCGTTGGGCTCCTCGCGCACGGTGCCGGCGGCGATGGCGTCGGGCACCGAGGCGACCACCAGCTCGACGCCCAGCTCGGCCACCCGGCGGTCGCGGAAGGCGAGCACCTCGGGGAAGTTCAGCCCGGTGTCGACGTGCAGGACCGGGAACGGGATGCGGGCCGGCGCGAACGCCTTGCGGGCCAGCTCCAGCATGACGATGGAGTCCTTGCCGCCGCTGAACAGCAGCACCGGGCGCTCGAGCTCGGCGGCCACCTCGCGCAGCACGTGCACGGACTCGGCCTCGAGCATCTGCAGCTGGGTCAGGTGCAGGTCGGCGACGGTGGTGCTCACGCGCGGGTGCTCCGTTGTGCTCGGGGACGGCGGCCTGTTCCCCCCAACCGCATCGACGTGGTGGGGATTCCGGCGACCAGTCTCCGTCATGCCTCCCGACGCGCCGCAGCCAGGACCCGGTCGGCCAGCTCGGGACGGCAGACCACCAGGTCGGGCAGCCACGGGTCGGGTGCGTTGTAGACCAGCGGCGACCCGTCCAGCCGCGACGTCCACAACCCCGCCGCGCGGGCGACGGCGACCGGCGCGGCGGAGTCCCACTGGTACATCCCGCCCGCGTGCACGTAGGCGTCGGCCTCGCTGCGCACCACGGCGAGCACCTTGTAGCCGGCCGACCCGAGCGGCACCAGGTCCGCACCCAGCGCCGTGGCCACGGCTCGGGCCACCTCGGGGGGCCGCGACCGGGACACCGCCACCCGCAGCGGGCCCGCGGGCCGGGGTGGGACGACCGGCGCGGGGGCGGTGGTGAGCACCTCGTCGAGCGCGGGCAGCCCCACGGCGGCCGCCGTCAGGTCGCCTGCTGCGTCACCGGGTGCAGCGCCGGGTGCAGCGCCGGACCCGCTCCCCGGTCCCGGCCGCCGCTCCCACAGCGCGACGTGCACCGCCCAGTCGTGCCGGTCGCCGGCGCGGTACTCCTTCGTGCCGTCGAGCGGGTCCACGATCCACACCCGGTCGGCACCCAGCCGGACCGGGTCGTCGGCGGCCTCCTCGCTGAGCACGGCGTCGTCGGGGCGGTGCTCGGCCAGCAGCGCGGCGACGGCGCGCTGGGCGGCCGCGTCCCCGGCGTCGCCGAGCGCACCGCCGGCGAGGTCGCCCCCGCGCAGCGGGAGCAGGACGTCGGCCGCGGCCCGGGCGGCGGCCGCGGCGAGCTCGACGTCGTTCACAGGGCCGTGCCGTCGGTGGCGCCGTGGCCGGGCGCGGGGGAGCCGTCGGCGGTGGTGAGTGCACCGAAGTACAGCTCGAGCAGCTCCGGGCGGGGCGAGACGAACACGGCCTCGCCGCTCACCAGCTCCCGGTCGGGCTCGGCGGCCAGCGCGATGCCCCCGGTGACGACGGTCTTGCGGCCCGAGGTCTCGGTGATGCGCGCGGTGAGCACCAGCGGGGTCTGCAGCGGCACCGCACCGTGGTACGTGAGGACGAGGTGCGCGGTCATGCCCCACCGCCCGGCCAGGAACGCCGCGCTGCCCAGCAGCTGGTCCATGAGCAGCGCGCTCACCCCGCCGTGGCAGTGCGCGGGCGGCCCCTCGTGCCGCAACCCCAGCACGGTCTCGCCGACCACGGTGTCGCCCTCGCGCCGGAACTGCACCGGCGGCGCGAACCCGTTGCCCACCCCGGTCACCGGGGAGTAGGTGCGCCGGAAGGTCGGCAGGTCGTCCAGGGCCGAGAGGGTGTGCCGGCCGCGGGTGGCGGCCGCCAGCCGGGCGGTCAGCCCGCGCACCCCGGCCGCCACGGCGGCCTGCTCGCCGGCGGGCACGGTGGTGGTCACGGTGGTCTCGAGCAGGTCGCGGACGGCGGCGCCCAGCTCGGTGACCGCGGCCTGCAGGTCGGGGTCGGGGTCGGGTGCGGCGGGGTGCTCGGCCCACGGGGACGTCGTCGTCACCCCGCGAGTCTCACACCCGGCGGTCAGCCCTGACCGGCCGGACCCGACCGGGGCAGCCGGACGGCGAAGGTGGCGCCCTGGCCGGGGGCGGTGCGCAGCGTCGTCGTCCCGCCGTGCGCGGCCACCAGCGAGGACACGATGGACAGCCCCAGGCCGCTGCCGCCGGCGTCGCGCGTGCGCGAGGCGTCGGCCCGGTAGAACCGCTCGAAGACCCGCGCGGCGTCCTCCGGGGCCAGGCCCGGCCCTTCGTCGGCGACCTCCACGACGACGGCGTCGGGGTCGCCGGGCTCCTCGGACAGCCGCACGGTCACCGGGGTGCCGGGCGGGGTGTGGGTCAGCGCGTTGGTGACCAGGTTGGCGACGACCTGGCGCAACCGGCCCTCGTCGCCCAGCACGACCGGGACGTCGGTGAGGGACTCGGCCAGCTCCAGCCGCACCGGCCGGTCGGGCTGCACGGCCCGGGCGTCGTGGACGGCGTCGCCGGCGACCTCGCCCAGGTCGACGGGGAGCGCGGCGACGGGCCGGTGCTGGTCGAGCCGGGCCAGCTGCAGCAGGTCCTCGACCAGGGCGCCCATGCGCGCGGCCTCGCCCTCGATGCGACCCATCATCCGCTGGGTCTCGGCGTCGTCGCCGCGGAAGGCGCCCTGCCGGTACAGCTCGGCGAACCCGCGGATGGAGGTGAGCGGGGTGCGCAGCTCGTGGCTGGCGTCGGCGACGAAGCGGCGCATGCGCCCCTCGCTGGCGCGGGCCTGCTCCTCGCTGGCGGCCTGCGCCTGGAAGGCACCCTCGATGCGGGCCAGCATGCCGTTGAGCGCGCGGCCGAGCCGGCCCACCTCGGTGCGCTCGTCGCCCTCCGGTACCCGGCGCGACAGATCACCGCCGGCGATCGCAGCGGCGGTGTGCTCCACCTCGACCAGTGGTCGCAGCGAGGTGCGGACCAGCACGTAGCCGGCGACACCGAGCAGCACCAGCACCACGGCACCGACGACCAGCTGCACGATGATGAGGCGCGCCAGGATGCGCTGGTCGTCGGACAGATCGATGCCGACGGTGATGACCGTGGTGGCGGTCAGGCTGTTCGAGATCAGCAACCACGTGGTCGTTCCGTCTCCGGACGGAAGCGTGAAGGGTTCGTCGTCGTAGGACTGGATGGTGGACGGCGTGATCGCCGAGACGTCGGGCAGGGACCTGGCGTCGCTCCCCCCGCCCTGGACGATCGCGACGGTGGAGTCGTTCGCGCAGGCGATGAGGGTGGGGCCCGGGTAGCGGTTGCTGCTGTTGCAGAGCGCGATGGTGTCGGGGATGCGCTCGCTGAGGGATCGCACCTGCTCTTGCAGCTGAGTCTGCTGCTGTCCGACGAGGTACTGGCGCAGCTGCGAGGTGGCCACGTACCCGGTGACCGCCAGGGCCACGGCAAGGAGCACCACCAGCAGGGCCACCAGGCGCAGCCGCAGGGGCACCCGGGGGTGCGGTCCGCGCGGTGGCCGAGACGGACCGACGGGCGGGGAGGTGTCCTCCCCGCCCGTCTCGACGGTCGTGCTCGTGCCCGTGCTGCTCGGCGCGCTGATCGTCAGCTCCCGCGGGGCAGCCGGAGCGAGTAGCCGACGCCGCGCAGGGTGTGCAGCAAGCGGGGCTCGGTGGTGTCGACCTTGCGGCGCAGGTAGGAGATGTAGGACTCGACGACGTTGGCCTCGCCGTTGAAGTCGTAGTTCCACACGTGGTCGAGGATCTGCGCCTTCGACAGCACCCGACCGGGGTTGCTCATCAGGTAGCGCAGCAGCTTGAACTCGGTCGGCGACAGGCTGATCAGCTCGCCGGCCTTGAGCACCTCGTGGGACTCCTCGTCGAGCTCGATGTCGGCGAACACCAGCCGCGGGGCCTCCTCGACCTTCCGCGTGCCCTGGGTGCGGCGCAGCACCGCGCGGATGCGGGCCAGCACCTCGTCGAGGCTGAAGGGCTTGGTGACGTAGTCGTCGCCGCCGAGGGTGAGGCCCGAGACCTTGTCCTCGGCGGCGTCGCGGGCGGTGAGGAAAAGGACCGGGGTGTGGGTGCCGTTCTGGCGCAACCGCCGGACGACGCCGAACCCGTCGAGGCCGGGCATCATCACGTCGAGCACGAGCAGGTCGGGGCGGAACTGCGCGGCGGCGGCGAGGGCCTGCTGGCCGTCGGCCGCGGTGGCCACCTCGAACCCGGCGTAGCGCAGGCTGGCCGACAGCAGCTCGCGGATGTTGGGCTCGTCGTCGACCACCAGCAGGCGTGCCTCGGGCGCTCGCTGCCCCGCGCTGGCCGACATGTGTCCTCCCGGGGACCGCTCAGGCGCCGTCGTCGTCATGGGCAGAGCATGCTGGTCGGCGCTGGGTCGGGTCTGGACACTACCTGTGAGGATGCTGCGAACCCGGTGGTCAGCCCGCCGGTGACATCGCCCGACCACGCCGCCAGTAGCCGATGGCGTGGTGGCCCGACCGGCCCAGGCCCCAGCGGCTGCGCAGGTCGGCACGGATGGTGCGGACGGCGGCGGACTCCGCAGCGACCCAGGCGAAGACGTCCTCGGCGTCCGGGGGGTCGAGCGCGGTGACGGCGTCGGCCAGCGGCGAGGTGAGGCCGGGTTCGGCGGTGCCGCGGTGCAGCCAGCGGACCTCCACCCCGGCCGGGGCGGGCACGGCCTGCTCCTCGGCGGGCCCGGCCACCTCCAGCAGGGCCAGCCCGCGGGTGGCGGGGTCGGCCGCGGCCAGGATGCGCGCGATCGCCGGGATCGCCGTCTCGTCACCGGCGAGCAGCAGCCACCCCGCGGCGATCTCCTCGCGCAGGCCCAGGGGTGCGGTGCTCGCCACGCCGAGCAGGGCACCGGGCCCGGCGGCCGCGGCCCAGGCCGCCGCCGGGCCGTCGCCGTGCAGCACGAAGTCGACGTCCAGCTCCCCGGTGGCGGGGTCCTGCCGGCGGGCGGTGTAGCTGCGCAGGCTGATGCCGTGGCTGCCCTGGGGCCACACGATGCGCCCGTCGCGGGCGACGTCGGGCCAGCGCGGTGCGGGGTCGCCGACGCGCGGCACCAGCAGCGCGAGCGTGGGCTCGGCGGCGGCCACCACCTCGGGCGCGCCCTGCAGGGTGACCCGGCGGACCGCGGGGGTGACCGCCCGGGCCGACACGACGGTGAGGAGGTCGACGGGGCGGGAGGGGGGCGCGGTCACGGCCGCCAAGCCTAAAGACCGGGGGAGGCCCGGGCCCGGTCACCGGGCGGGCGTTCCGGGGCAGGCGTACCGGGACGGGCGGACCGGGACGGGGACGCCGGTCTGTGCGCGGGCCGACCCGGCCGGTCCCGGGGGAGGGGACGACCGGGTCGGCGATCGCGGGGCCGGGCTCACCGAGGGTGAGGGGCGCGACGCCGGTACCTGCCCCGACGGCCGCCCTGCCGACCTGGTGACCACGCTACGTGTGCACCGAGGTCGCCGGGAGTGGTTCGGCCACCGACCTCACCCGGGCGGGTGACACCGCCGCTTCCGCAGGTCCGCGCCGCGGGAGGTGTGCGGGCGCAGCGTGGTGGGCAGGCTCGGGGTCCGACCCGAGGAGGACCGATGAGCGACGACCTGAAGAAGGGTGACGACGTCACCTGGAAGACCCACGGCACCGAGACCGAGGGCACCGTCACCCGCAAGATCACCGATGACACGAAGGCTGCCGGGCGCACCGTGAAGGCCAGCGACGACGACCCCCAGTACGAGGTGGAGAGCGACAAGTCGGGCAAGAAGGCCGTGCACAAGCCCGACGCCCTGGAGAAGCAGTGACCACCCCGGGCGACGGCCGGCAGGAGACCGGGACACACGGTGCCCGCGTCGACGACGTGCTGGCTGCCGAGACCGAGGGCATCACGCGCTCGGGCCGCGAGGGGCGGGCCCACGAGTCGCGCGAGGTGCAGCCCAGCGGTGAGGACCAGCCCGACGTCGACCTCGCCCCGGACAGCACGCTGACCGGGGGCACGCCGGTCGGCATCGACGCAGCGACCGTCCAGCTGCGGACGGAGCTGGCCCGCTGGCTGGACCGCGCCGACTTCCCCTCGACCGGGGCCGACCTGGTGGAGGCCGCCCGCGACCACCGGGCCCCCGACGCCGTGGCCGACGAACTGGCTCGCCTGCCGGCGGGGGAGAGCTACCGCACCGTCGGCGAGGTCGTGCGCGCCCTCGGGCACGGGACCGAGGGCTGAGCCCCGGGCAGCGCCGTCACCCGCGGCGCTGCTCGGCCTCCTCCTCGGCGATCTCCTCCGCCCCGCGGCGGCGGAACAGCTTCGATCCGGGGAACCCCTTGGCCAGCTCGCGGAGGTCCTGCACGGTGTCCAGCAGGGCGTGCACGTCGGGGGCGAGGTGGTCGAGCGAGGCAAGCACCGGCAGCACGTCGTCGTCGAGGTGGTCCACCAGCGCGGGCAAGCGGTCGACCAGCCGCACGAGCGCCTCGACCTCGGCCGGGTCGAGGTCGTCGGCGAAGCGCTGCAGCAGCGGGGCGAGCTGCGTCAGCGCCGGCTCGTAGGCCGCGACCAACGGCGAGGTGCGCTCGAGCAGCCCACCCGCCCCGGCGACCAGCTCGTCGGCGCGTGCCCGGGTCCCCCGGGCCTCGCCGACCACCGCGTCGGCGGCCCGGCGGGTGCCCTCCACCGCCGAGATGGCGGTGTCGGCCGCGGCGCGGGTGCTCTCGACGCCGCGGATCGCGACGTCGGCCCGGGCCCGGGCGCCGTCGACGGCGGCGACGGCGTCCTCGGCCCGGTCGACCACGGCCTCGACCCGGGCCAGCAGGACCGAAACCCGGTCCAGCAGCAGCTCGACCTGCCCCACGGCGGTGACCACCCGCGGCACCAGGGCCAGCGACTCGGTGACCAGGTCGCGCAGGCCCTCGGCCGCGGCGAACAGGTCGGCGGGGGCCGGCAGCGGGAGCTTCACGCGGGGTGACGCTACGCAGCGGCGACCCCGGGCGCGACGGGACCGGAGGTCGACGTGGTGCCGTGTCGACGAGGCGACCGCGCGGCGTGGGAACCACACCGGTGTTGTTCACCCCGTATCGTGGTCGTGCCCGGACGCTGCGTGCGCACGGGGCGGGGGCAGGCGGACGCCGTCGACGGGGGGTCGACCGGCCGCGGACCACGACGACGAGGTGCGGACACCGGTGGCGGACGACGGCAGGCGCGGGGGACCCGACGGCGCTGCGGCGCCCGGCACGGCGGTGCCCGGACGCGCGCACGGCGCCACCACCGACGCGCAGCTGACCGTCGAGGCGCTGCTGGCCCGCTCGCGCGGCACCACCGCCGCGCCCGGTCGACGGCGTGCCGACCGCCGGGCCGCGGTGACCGCGCCGCCGTCCCGTCCCTGGTCCTCGGCCCCCCGGCCCAGCACGACCACCCCGCCGCCGCCCCCGCGGCCCAGTGCCCCGCCGCCGCCGTCCCGCCCGTCCGGGGACGGGGTCGTCGAGGCCGGGGAGGCCGTCGAGCCCGCCGAGCCCGTCCAGCGGCTCCCGCTGCCCCCGGCCCCGCCGGCGGCCGGTCCCTCGGCTGTCCCCCCCGCTGTCCCCCCGGCCGTCGCACCCGCTGCACCAGCACCCGCCGGCCCGGTGCCCGCTGGCCCGGCGCCCGCTGGCCCGGCGCCCGCTGGCCCGGCGCCCGGCCAGCCGTCGGGCGGCGCGGTGACCCCACCGGGGACCAGCGAGCTCCCGGCGTCGGGCATCGTCCGGGCGCCGGTCACGAGCTCCCTGCCCGCGCAGACGGGGGGGCCCCGCCCCACGCTGCCCCCGGTGCCCGGACCCCCGCCCGCATCGCTGCCCGCATCGCAGCCCGCATCGCCGCCCGCGGCCAGCCCGGGCCGTGGTGCCGGCGCCCGCTCCGGCCCCGTGCCGGCCCGCCCAGCTGCCGCCGTCCCGCGCCCGGTCCCGTCCGCTCCCCAGCCCCCGGCCGGCTCGGCGTCCGCCGCGCCGTCGGCCGGCGTCGGGTCGGCACCCACCCGGGGGGGCGCCGCCGAGCGCGGGCAGCGGCACTCCGCCCCGGTCCCGCCGTTGCCGGGTGCCGATCGAGCCATGCGGCACTCCGCGCCCGTGCCGCCGCTGCCGGGCACCCGGTCGGCCGCCCCGCTGCCGCCCATCCCCGGTCGCGACGTCCCGGTCGCCGCGCCGACCCCTCGGGCGCCGATGGGGCCGCTGGCCCGCCGGTTGGTGCGGGTGGTCGTGGTGCTGGGGGTGCTGGTCGGCCTGGTGGGCGGGTTCTACGTCGGGCTCTACTTCTACGCCGACCGGTCCATGGACCGCGTGGCCGCGCTGTCCCCGCGGGCGCCGGAGGTCCTGGCGCCGCAGCTGCAGCAGGGCTCCACCACCTGGCTCGTGGTCGGCGCCGGTGACGGCACGGTCACCCCGAGCCTCCTGCGGCTGGCCGACGGCGGGCGGACCGCCGTGCTGGTCGACGTCCCCGCCGCCGTCCAGGTGGACACCCCCGAGTGCCGGGCCGCCGACGGCGAGCTGCGGGCGCCGGTGACCGAGCCGGTGGCCGACGCACTGCGGGCGGGCGGGCCCTCGTGCCTGGTGCGTGCCGTCCAGCAGCTCACCGGGCTGCGGGTCGACCACTTCCTCTCCGTCGACCTGCCCGGGGACGGGGCGCGCGACGGTGCGGTGCCGGCCTCCTGCCCGACCGACGCCCTGCCCACCGCCGACCTGGGGCTGCTGGTCAACCCGGTGCGGGCCACCTCGGTGCTCCTCGACGCCGCCCACCGGCTGACCGTCGACGAGCGCACCTCGCTGGGTGACCTCCGGTCGTTGGAGGAGACCCTGCGCGGCCTCCCCGACGGCGGCCTGGCGCGCACCTCGCTCCCGCTCGCCCGGGTCGGCTACGTGCCCGCGGGGCAGACCGTCGCGCAGGCCCTGGTGGACGGCGCCGCGACCCGCACCCTGTTCGAGTCCCTGATCTCCACCGGCGAGCTGCCCGCCCCCGCCGAGGGGCAGACCACCCAGGAGGCCGACGACCGGTCGGCGCCGGGCGGGGCCAGCGTGGTGGTCGCCCCCGCCGAGGTCACCGTCCAGGTGCTCGACGCCACCGGTGCCACCGACCCGGCCGGCGGCCCGGGCGCCGGCGTGGCCGCGGCGCTCGCCGGCGCGGGGTTCGTCGTCCCGGGTGTGGCCCTGGAGCCGCTCCCCGCCACCACCAGCGTCGTCCGGTACGCACCCGAGGCGCTCGACCAGGCGCGCACGGTGGCCGCGGCCGTGCCCGGCGCGGTGCTCGAGCCCAGCACCGCCACCGGCGGCGGGGTCCAGCTCGTCGTCGCCTCCGCCGACCTCGCCGTCGCACCCGTCGCGGTGGGGGCCGCCGTCCCCGAGACCGCGCTGCCGGCACCCGCCCCCACCGTCACCTGCGGCTGAACGCCGAAGCCCCCGCCGACCGGGTGGTCGACGGGGGCCGGTGAGGTACTGGAACGGCCCCCTCGCAGGGACCCGCGGCGTGCGGAGCGCGTCGCGGGGGGCGAGGGGGGTCCTTCTGTGTCAGCCGAAGCGGCCGGAGATGTAGTCCTCGGTGGCCTTCTGGTCGGGGTTGGAGAAGATCTTCTCGGTCGGGTTGAACTCGATCAGCCGACCGGGCTGCCCCACGCCGTTGAGGTTGAAGAAGCCGGTCTGCTCGCTGACGCGGGCGGCCTGCTGCATGTTGTGGGTGACGATGACGATGGTGAAGCGGTCCTTCAGCTCCGTCATCAGGTCCTCGATCGCCAGGGTCGAGATCGGGTCCAGGGCCGAGCAGGGCTCGTCCATGAGCAGGACCTCGGGCTGGACGGCGATCGCGCGGGCGATGCAGAGGCGCTGCTGCTGGCCACCGGACAGACCCGACCCGGGCCGGTCGAGGCGGTCCTTGACCTCGTTCCACAGGTTCGCGCCCTTGAGCGAGGACTCGACCAGGTCGTCGAGGTCGCTCTTGTTCATCTTCTTGCTGTTGAGCCGGACCCCGGCGACGACGTTGTCGTAGATCGACATCGTCGGGAACGGGTTGGGCCGCTGGAAGACCATCCCGATCTGGCGGCGGACGTCGACCGGGTCGACGTCGGAGCCGTAGAGGTCCTGGCCGTCGATGACGACCTTGCCCTCGACGCGGGCGCCGGGGATGACCTCGTGCATGCGGTTCAGCGACCGCAGGAAGGTCGACTTGCCGCAGCCCGAGGGACCGATGAGCGCGGTGACGCTGCGCGGCTCGATGGAGACGTTGACGCCCTCCACGGCCTTGAAGTTGCCGTAGAAGATGTCCAGGTCCGAGACGTCGATGCGCTTGGCCATGTCTGGTGTGCTCCTGGTTCCTCGGTCAGCGACCGGTCTTGGGGGCGAAGAAACGACTGATCAGGCGGGCCACGACGTTGAGGGCCATCACGATGATGATGAGCACCAGGGCCGCTGTCCAGGCCCGGCCGATGCCGAACTCGGGCGGCACGCCGGGCTGGGTGAGCTGGTAGTAGGCGTAGACCGGCAGAGTGGCCATGCGGCCGTCGAACGGGTCGAAGTTGGTGGCCGCGGTGATGCCGACGATGACCAGCAGCGGCGCGGTCTCGCCGATCACCCGGGCGATGGCCAGGGTCACCGAGGTGCCCAGGCCGGCGATGGCGGTGGGGACGACGACCTTGAGGATCGTGCGCCACTTGGAGACGCCCAGAGCGTAGGAGGCCTCGCGGAGCTCGTTGGGGACGAGCTTGAGCACCTCCTCCGAGGACCGGACGACGACCGGGATCATCAGCACCGACAGCGCGACCGCCCCGCCGAGGCCGAACCGGATGCCCGGGCCGAAGAAGATGGCGAACAGGGCGTAGGCGAACAGGCCGGCGACGATGGAGGGGATGCCGGTCATGACGTCGACGAAGAAGGTCAGCGCCTTCTTCAGCCGGCCCCGGCCGTACTCGACCAGGTAGATCGCGGCCAGCAGGCCCACCGGCACCGAGATCAGCGTGGCCAGGGCGGTGATGATCAGGGTGCCCATGATGGCGTGGTAGGCGCCACCGCCCTCGCCCACGACCCCGACCATGGAGTTGCTGAAGAACGTGCCGTCGAGCCGGCCGATGCCGTTGCTGACGACGGTGTAGACCAGCGAGACCAGCGGGACCATGGCGATCGCGAAGGCCGAGCTCACCAGTGCGGTGACCAGCCGGTCGGTGGCCTTGCGGCGACCCTCCACGGCCCGGGAGACCACGTAGGTGACCAGGCAGCCGAGCACGATGCCGTAGACGGCGAACAGGCCCCACGACCACCCCGAGGCCAGGGTGGCCAGCGCGGCCAGGACCAGCCCGGCGGCGAACACTGCGGTGCCGCCGAAGCGCGGCAGGCCGCGCCGGTGGCCGACGGCCGGGGCCAGGGGCTCGGGTGCCTCCGGACGGGTCGGGGTGGTGGTGCTCATCAGTTCGCTCCGGAGAAGTCGGCCCGGCGGTTGACCACGTACCGGGCGAGCATGTTGACCGCGAGGGTGATCACGAACAGCACGAGACCGGTGAAGATCAGCGTGCTGACGGCGAGCCCGGAGGACTCCGGGAACTGCAGCGCGATGTTGGCCGCGATCGTCGAGGGGTTCGAGGAGCTGATCAGGTTGAAGGTGATGCCGCCGGAGACCGACAGCACGATGGCCACCGCGAGCGTCTCGCCCAGCGCGCGGCCCAGGCCGAGCATGGCGCCGCCGATGACGCCGGACTTGCCGTAGGGCAGCACCGCCATCTTGATCATCTCCCAGCGGGTGGCGCCGAGGGCCAGCGCGGCCTCCCGGTGCAGTGCCGGGGCCTGGGAGAACACCTCACGGCTGATCGCCGAGATGATCGGCAGGATCATGATCGCCAGCACCAGGCCGGCGGTGAGCATGGTGCGGCCGGTGACCGAGGCGGGGCCGGCGAAGAACGGCAGGAAGCCGAGGTTGCGCTCGGCCCAGGCGAAGAAGGGCACCAGGGACGGCGCCAGCGCGGCCAGGCCCCAGAAGCCGTAGACGACGCTGGGGATCGCGGCGAGCAGGTCGACGACGTAGCCCAGCGTCGCGGCGACGCGCTTCGGCGCGTAGTAGGTGATGAACAGGGCGATGGCCACGCCCAGCGGGGTGGCGACGACCAGGGCGATGACGGCGGCCAGCAGGGTGCCGAACACCAGCGGGCCGACGTAGCTCCACACGCCCTCGCCGCCGGGGACGTCGGCGGCCGGTGCCGTGATCGAGTCGAGGGACTCCGAGATCAGGAACGCGGCCACCCCGGCGAGCACGACCAGGATGAGGATGCCGGCGCCGGTGGACAGCCCGGCGAAGGTGCGGTCGCCGGCGCTGCGCACGGTGCGGGTGGGCTTGTCGGCCTTCCGGGGCGGGGTGTCGAGCGAGGTCACGGGGACTCCGAGCGTGCGGTCGGTGCGGGGCGGGTGGGGTGGTGCCGTCGGCGGGGGCCGACGCACGAGCGGCCCGGGCGCACGAAGCACCCGGGCCGCTCGCGGTGGGTCAGCTGCCGGAGGTGATGGCGTCCACCGCGGTCTGCGCCTGCTCGCGCAGACCGTCCGAGATCGGAGCGCTGCCGGCGGCGTCGGCGGCGGCCTGCTGGCCGTCCTCGCTGATGACGTAGCCCAGGAAGGACTTCACCAGGTCGGCGGTCTCGGCGTCGTCGTAGGAGACGCAGCCGATGTGGTAGCTGACCAGGACGATCGGGTACTCGTCGGCCGAGGTGGTGGTGCGGTTGATGTCGTAGGCGAAGTCGTACTCGCTGCGCCCGGACTGCAGCTCCGAGCCCTCGACGACGGCCGCGGCGGCCTCGGGGGAGGGGGCGACGAAGTCCTCGCCCACACCGATGTTGGCCACACCCAGGTCGCCGGCCTGCGACTCGTCGGCGTAGCCGATGGCGCCCTCGCCGGCGGAGACCGCCGAGATCATGCCCGAGGTCTGGTTGGCGGCCTCGCCACCGGACAGCGGCCACTCGCCGTCGGGCTCGCTGGTCCACACGTCGGGGGCGGCGGCGTTCAGGTACTGGGTGAAGTTCGTGGTCGTGCCCGAGTCGTCGGCGCGGTGCACGGGGGTGATGGTGGTCGAGGGCAGCTGCACGCCCTCGTTGTCCGCGGCGATGGCCGGGTCGTTCCACGTCGTGATCGCGCCGGTGAAGATGCCGGCCAGCACCTCGGGCGAGAGGTTGAGCTCGTCGACGCCCGGCAGGTTGTAGACCACGGCGATGGCCGAGATGTAGTTCGGCAGCTCGAACACGCCGCCGTCGCCGCAGCGGGCCTCGGCCTCGGTGAGCTCGTCGTCCTTCAGCGCGGCGTCGGAGCCGGCGAAGTCGGTGCCGCCGGCGATGAACTGCTCGCGGCCACCGCCGGAGCCGACCGGGTCGTAGTTGACCGTGACGTCGGGCTGGATGGAGGAGTAACCGGCGGTCCACCCCTGCATGGCGGCCTGCTGGCTCGAGGCGCCGGCACCCACGAGGGTGCCGCTCAGCTGCTCCTGGCTGGAATCCGCGCCGGAGGAGTCGGTGGTGCCACCCTCGTTGGAGGCGCCGCACGCAGCGAGCGCGAGGGTGCTGGCGAACGCCGCGGAGAGGGTCACGGCGCGCGTCTTGGTGCTGAGCATCTACTCAGGGCCTTTCGACTGGTGGTGCCCGGACGTCGGTGCCGGGCAGTGAGGTCCAACAGACGAGGACGCTAGGCAGCGCAAGTGGACGGATCTGGCTCGCTCGGTGAACGCGGGATGAACGACCCATGAGGTGTGGATCACCGGCTGCGGTACAGGTCACGTCCCCCAGGTGAACTCACCCGGTTGGGCTCAACAGCGGGTCAGGACCGGCGCGCGGGACGGTGCCACTGCACGTCGACGGCGTACCGGCTGAACCCTGACCGCTCGTACAGGGCGACCGCAGCGGTGTTGTCCTCCTCGACGTAGAGGAGCACCTCCGCCAGCCCGCGCGAGCGCAGGTGCGCCAGGCCCAGGTCGGTCAGCGCGCGACCCAGCCGCAGGCCCTGCGCCGCGGGGGCGACGCCCAGCACGTACACCTCGCCGACCGGCTCGTCGGCGACCTCGCCCGCCGGGTGCACCTTGGTCCAGTGCGAGCCCAGCAGCGTCTCGGTGCCGTCGTCGGCCAGCCGCCAGGCGAGCAGGAAGCCCGCCGGGTCGAACCACTCCTCGGCCTCGCGCAGCTCGAGGTCGCGGCGGGTCATGCCGCCCTGCTCGGGGTGGTGGGCGAAGGCCGCGGCGTTGACCGCCAACCAGGCCTCCTCGTCGACCCCGGGCCGGAAGGGCCGGACGACGACGTCGGCGGGCAGCTCGGGGTCGGCGTGCGGTCCGGGGCCGGCCAGCGGCATGCGCATCTGCAGCAGCGTGCGGGCCCGCGTCCACCCGCGGGCGGTGCCCAGCTCGGCCGACCCCGGGAGCTCGCCGTGCGCCCAGACCGCGAGCGGCCCGTCGCCGGCCAGCTCCTCCACCTTCTCGGCCATCGCGCGCCCGAGGCCGCGCCGGCGCAGCTGCGGGTGGACGACGAACTCGGCCTGCCAGCCGCCGTCGCCGTCCCGGTCCAGCCGCGCGTAGGCGGCCGCGCGTCCCTCGTGGCCGAACAGCACGTCGCGGCCGCCGTCCGGGCCGCCGTGCCGCAGTCGCAGCTCGGCCTCCTCGCTGAGCGGGCGGACGCCGTCGGCCCGGGCGGCGGCCTCGACGAGCTCCAGGGCGAGCTCGAGCGAGCGCCCCTCGGCGCGGGGCAGCACGTTCACCGAGACCGCGATCGCGTGGTCCGGGAGGGGGTCGTGCCGGTGCTCGGTCAGGGGACGGCCGGCGCGTCGCTGGTCTCGGGGGCCGCGGTCGCCGAGGCGGACGTGGCGTCGGCGACCTGCTGGTCGAGCTTGTAGCCGACGTTGCGCACGGTGCCGATCAGGGCCTCGTGCTCGGTGCCCAGCTTCGCCCGCAGGCGCCGCACGTGGACGTCGACCGTGCGGGTGCCGCCGAAGTAGTCGTAGCCCCAGATCTCCTGCAGCAGCTGGGCGCGGGAGAACACCCGGCCGGGGTGCTGGGCCAGGTACTTGAGGAGCTCGAACTCCTTGTAGGTGAGGTCGAGTGGGCGGCCGCGCAGCTTGGCCGAGTAGCTGTGCTCGTCGATGACCAGCTCGCCGGCCTTGGTGACGCCGCCCTCGTCGACCGGGCTCGGGGTGCTGGCGGCGGCGCGGCGGGCGGTGGCCCACTTCAGCCGGGCGTCGACCTCGGCGGGGCCGGCGGTGTCGAGGACGACGTCGTCGACACCCCAATCGGCCGAGAGGGCGACCAGACCGCCCTCGGACAGCACCGCCACCAGCGACGCGGCCACCCCGGTGCTGGCCAGCAGGCCGCACAGGGTGCGCGCGCGCACCAGGTCGTGGCGGGCGTCGACCAGCACCACGTCGCCGGCGTCGCCGTCGAGCAGGCTCGACAGCTCGGGCGCGACGACCCGCACCTGGTGCGGCAGGAGACCGAGGGCGGGCAGCACCTCGGTGGTCGCCTGACGGGCGGAAGTCATGAGCACGAGCCGCATGCCGTCTCCTCGGGTCCGTCGACGCCGGTGTCGGGGTGAACCGGCAGGATATCGGACGTGTTGCGCGAGGTGGTCCCGGTGTTGCCCCGTCGTGACGTGACGGTGACCACCGAGGACGGCGTGCGGCTGCGCGGCATCGTGGTGCCCCCGGACCTGCCCGGGCCGCCGGACCCGGAGCGGCGGCCGGTGACGTTCGTGGTGGCGCACGGGTTCACCAACTCGACCGCCCGTGCCCCCTTCCTCCGGCTGGCCGGCTACCTCCGCCGGTTCGGTGAGGTGCGCGGGCTGGACTTCCGCGGGCACGGCCGGTCCGGCGGTGCCTCCGGCGTCGGCGGGGACCCCGAGCTGCTCGACGTCGACGCGGCCGTGCGGGCCGCCCGCGCCGACGGCGCCACCACGGTGGTCACGGTCGGCCTGTCGATGGGCGGGGGTGCGGCGCTGCGCCAGCAGAAGGACCCCGCTGCCCCCCCACCACTCGCAGGCTCGCGGCGGGCCCCTGCACCGGGGCCTGCGCGACACGGTGCCCATGCGCCGCGTGCACTGGCTGCTGGAGACGACGGTCGGTCGCCGGCTCGGGGCGCGGGTCATGGGAGTCCGCCTGGCCCCGCCGTGGCCGAGCAACCCGCCGGCCCCGGTCCAGCTGGTCAGCGCGATCGCGCCCACGCCGCTGCTGCTGGTGCACGGCGACCGCGACACCTACTTCCCGCTCGAGCACTTCCGCACGCTCGCGCAGGCGGCCGGGCCCGCCGCCACCGTGTGGGTGGTGCCCGGCATGGGGCACGCCGAGAACGGCATGACCGCGCCACTGGCCGAGCGCATCGGTCGCTGGGCGCGGGACACCGTCGGCCGCGGCCGGCTCTGCGAACATGGCCCGGTGATCCCCGCCCCCGCCGCCGCGCGCCCGGGCCGATGACCGGCCCGACCTCGACGCAGGTGCTCCCGCCGCCCGTCCACCACCTGCCGGCCGCCGGCGCGGTCGTCGTCGGCACCGCGGCGCTGGCCGGGCTGCCGCTGCTGGCCGGGCACGCGGGGTTGCTGGCCGGCGTGCTCGTGCTGCAGGTCGCGCTGGTGGCGGCGTGGGTGCTGGCCACCGGGATCCGCGGTCTGGCCGGCTCCATCGGCGTCGGAGTGCTGGCCGCGGTCGGCGCCGACCTGCTGCTGGGCCTGCCCGACCGCCCCGACCTGGGCGTGCTCCTGCTCGTCCTCGGACCGGGGTTCCTGCTGTCGGTGGTGCACCAGATGGCCCGCCCGGCCCCGCGCCGCTACCTCGTCGCCTCCCTGGCCGGCGTGCTGCTGCTGCTGTGCGCGGTGGTGGCCCTGGCCCTGCTGCTGGCGCTGGGGCGCACGCCCGACGGGCCGCGGCTGGCGACGTCGGCGGTGCTCGTCGTGGGCGCCGCCCTGCTGGTCGGGCACCTCGTCGACCTGGTCCTGCCCCGGCCCTCGGTCGCGGCGGGCGTGCCCCGTGGGCTGACCGGCCTGGTGCTCGCCGTCCTCGCCGGGGTGGGCACCGCGCTCCTCCGCCGTCGGCCCGGCGACCTCCTCGACGCGCTGTCGGCGGCGACGTACGGCGCCGCGATCGCCGGCGTCGCGGTGCTGGTGGCGGTCGGCGCGTCCTACGTCGTGGCCGAGCGTCCCCGGCGGGGCTGGGCCCTGCCGGTGGTGCAGGCCGTCCTCCCGTTCGCCGCCGCCGCACCGGTCGCCTACTTCCTGGCGCTGCAGACCAGCCTGTAGCCCTGGGAGAGTGGGCCCGGTGAAAGGTCTGCTGATCACCCTCGGGGTGCTGCTGGTGCTGCTCGTGGCCGCCGACCGCGTCGGCGTGCTGGTCGCCGAGGACCAGGTCGCCGCCCAGGTCGCGCAGCAGGGCGGGTTGGCCGGCGAACCCGACGTCGACATCACCGGGTTCCCGTTCCTCACCCAGGCCGTCGCCGGGCGCTACGACGACGTGCGCATCGCGCTGACCGCCGACGAGCTGGGTCAGCCCGCCGGCACGACCGCCGACGTCTCGCTGCAGGGGGTGCAGCTGCCGCTGTCGGACGTGCTGGGCGGACGGGTGTCCCAGCTGCCGGTCGACCGGGTCGACGGGCAGGCCTCGGTGCCGCTCTCGCTGCTGGCCGACCAGCTCGGCGGGGACACGACGCTCACCCGGGAGGGCGACGGGCTGCGCATCACCAAGACCGTCGAGCTGCTGGGGCAGACGATCCCGCTCACGGCCGCGGGCACCGTGTCCCTGGACGGGCAGGACCTCGTGGTCGACGTCGACTCCGCGTCGGGGGCCGGCATCGACGTCCCGCAGTTCGTGCTGGAGCAGGCGCAGGAGCTGCTGGAGTTCCGCTACCCGCTGCCCGCGCTGCCCTTCGGTCTGCAGCTGACCGGCCTGCAGGTCACCGACGGCGGCGTCGACCTGACGGTGGCGGCCACCGACGTCGTCCTGCAGTAGGGAATCCCCACCGTCTCGGTCGTGTTGGGTGGTGACGTGGATGCGACCGGTGCGATCGTGCTCGGCCTCGCCCTGCTCGTGGCAGGGGTGGCCGGCTGGTGGCTGCGCACCCGCAGCGGTGCCGTGCGGACGACGGGGGAGGGCATGACGGGGGACTCCCCGGAGGTCGAGGTGCTGCGCTCCCTGGGTGTGCGGCCCGAGGACGCCGACCTGACGGTGGTGCAGTTCGCCACCGCGTTCTGCGCGCCCTGCCGGGCCACCACGGCCCGGTTGGCGCAGCTGGGGACCCGGCACCCGGGGTTGGCCGCGGTGCACGTCGACGCCGAGAGCGAGCTGGACGCCGTGCGCGCGCTCGACGTCCGGCGCACCCCCACGCTGTTCTACCTCGACCGCAGCGGTGCGCTGCTGGGCCGCAGCAGCGGTGCGCCCCGGCCCGACGAGCTGCGGGCGCTGGTGGCCGCGCACGCACCGGCGGCGGGGCCCGTGTGATGGGTGTTGCTACCCTCCCCGCCGTGGGCACCCTGCTGACTCAGCGACGCACAGTCGACCTGTGCCGCCTGGGCAGCTGCCTGTGTCGGTCCGAGTTCCGAGGCTGACTCCCCGCCTCGACGAGCCCTCACCCCGCTCCTCGGAAGGCCCCCACCCCGTGACACCCACCCGTCAGGTCGACGTCCGTGGCCCGCGCTTCGGCGCCTGGGTCACCACCGTCGTGCTCGCCGTCGTCCTGCTCACCGGCAGCGGCTGGCTGCTCGCCGTCCAGGCGGTGGTCTTCGCCGTCGGTGCGTTCGCCGGGCTGCGGTACGCCCCCTACGGCGTGCTCTTCCGCACCCTCGTCGCCCCCCGGCTGGGCCCGGTCACCGAGCGGGAGGACGAGGCGCCGCCCCGGTTCGCCCAGCTCGTCGGGTTCGGCTTCGCCCTCGTCGGCACCCTCGGCTACCTGGCCGGCGCACCGCTCGTCGGTGCCGTCGCGACCGGGCTGGCCCTGGTGGCCGCCCTGCTCAACGCAGCCGCCGGCTTCTGCCTCGGCTGCGAGCTCTACCTGCTCGTCCGGCGGGCCCGTCCCGCTCGTACCCACTGACCCCCACCACAGGAGGAACCACCATGAGCCGTGCCGACGTGCTCGTCAGCGCCGACTGGGCCCAGGAGCACCTGGGCGACGCCGGCCTGGTCTTCGTCGAGGTCGACGAGGACACCAGCGCCTACGACAAGGGCCACCTCGAGGGTGCGGTGAAGCTGGACTGGAAGACCGACCTCCAGGACCCGCTGCGCCGCGACTTCGTGGACAAGGAGCAGTTCGAGGCTCTGCTGTCGGCCAAGGGCATCAGCAACGACGACACGGTCGTGCTCTACGGCGGCAACAACAACTGGTTCGCCGCCTACGCCTACTGGTACTTCAAGCTCTACGGCCACGCCGACGTCAAGCTGGTCGACGGTGGCCGCAAGAAGTGGGAGCTGGACAGCCGCCCGCTCTCCGACGCCGAGGTCACCCGCCCCGCCACCCAGTACACCGCGCAGGAGCCCGACACCTCGATCCGCGCGTTCCGCGACGAGGTGGTGGCCGCCATCGACACCAAGAACCTGGTCGACGTGCGCAGCCCCGACGAGTTCGCCGGCAAGCTGGTCGCCCCCGCGCACCTGCCGCAGGAGGGTGCGCAGCGCCCCGGCCACATCCCCTCGGCCGTGAACGTGCCGTGGAGCAAGGCCGCGAACGAGGACGGCACCTTCAAGAGCGACGAGGAGCTGGCCGCGCTGTACGCCGACGCCGGCTTCGACGGCTCGAAGGAGACCATCGCCTACTGCCGCATCGGCGAGCGCTCGAGCCACACCTGGTTCGTGCTGCGCGAGCTGCTCGGCCACGACGACGTCAAGAACTACGACGGTTCGTGGACCGAGTACGGCTCGCTGGTCGGCGTCCCGATCGCCAAGGGGGCCTGACCGTGTGCGGGGCCCCGAAGCAGGGTGGCGCGCTGGCCGGTGTCGACCTGACCACCCAGACGGTGATCCAGGGGTCGGTCTGGCACGACGGGTCGCCGGTCGCCGGCGCCTACGTGCGGCTGCTCGACTCCTCCGACGAGTTCACCGCGGAGGTCGTCACCTCGCCCGAGGGGGAGTTCCGGTTCTTCGCCGCGCCGGGTGAGTGGAAGCTGCGGTCGTTGGCCCCGGTCGGCCGCGCCGAGCGGGTGCTGAGCGCAGAGGTCGGCCTGAACGAGACCACCCTCGCCATCGCCTGAGGAAGGACCTGACTGCCCCCCACGACGCGCTCCGCACGCCGCGGGACCCTGCAGCCAGGCCGTTCCAGCACCTCACGAGTCCGTCCTCCGCCACCAGGTCCGGTGGCGGAGGACGGACTTCTGCGTAGGAGGACCTGTCACAGCCCGAGCAGGTCGGCCAGTTCGCCGACCTGCTCGGTGAAGAACGCGTCCCCGTCGGCCACGGAGCCGACGAAGTGGCCGAACAGCTCGAAGCTGACCATCCCGTGGACCGCGCTCCAGGTCATCAGCGCCCGGGCGCGGGTGGCGTCGTCGAGGGCGGGGTGGTCGCCCCCCAGCACGGCCGTCGCCGCGGGGAGCACCAGGTGGGTGCGCCGCCCCTCCGGTGGCGGCAGCAGGCCGGCCCGGGCCGCGTCACCCAGGATGCCGCCGAGCACGACCCCCACCCGGGCCGCCGCGGGCACCGTGTCGGCCGGCGCCGCGTAGCCGGGCACCGGCGACCCGTACAGCAGAGCCCACTCGTGCGGGTTCGCCCGGGCCCACGCCCGGATGGCGGCGCACACGGCGTGCCACCGGGCCCGTGGCTGCTGGGCGGGGTCGTCGGCCTCCTCGGCGGCCGCGCCCAGGGCGTCGTAGCCCTCCTGGATCAGCCGGGTGAGCAGGTCGTCGCGGCTGGGGAAGTAGCGGTAGAGCGCCGAGGAGGCCATGCCCAGGTCCCGGGCCACCGCGCGCAGCGAGAGGGCGGCGGCCCCGACGGTGGCCAGCTGCGTGCGCGCGGACGCCAGGATCTCCTCGGTCAGCGCGGCCCGGGCACGTTCCCTCGCGGTGCTCACCACGACCCGGACGGTACCACCGATCTGGAACGAGAGCAGTGCTCTTGACAGGCCATTGCCATCCGCCCATGCTCAGTCGACGAGAGCGGTGCTCTCGTCGAAACCGAGGAGGAGTCGTGGGACTGCACGTGGTGGTGGGCAAGGGCCCAGTCGGGTCGGCCGTGGCCGACGAGCTGCTGGCCGGGGGGCACCGGGTGCGCGTGCTGTCGCGCAGCGGAGGGACGTCGACGGCCGACGTCGAGCACCGCAGGGTGGAGGCCGGGGACCCCCGCGCGCTGGCCGAGGCCGCACGGGGGGCCGACGCGATCTACAACGCGGTGAACCCCGCCTACCACCGGTGGGCCGCCGACTGGCCCCCGATGGCCGCTGCCCTGCTGACGGCGGCCGAGCGCTCCGGTGCGGTGCTCGTCGCCATGGGCAACCTGTACGTGCACGGCCGGCCCACCGGACCCATGACGGCCGACAGCCCGCTGGCGGCCACCGACACCAAGGGCCGGGTGCGGGCCCGGGTGTGGACCGACATGCTCGCCGCCCACGACGCGGGCCGCGTCCGGGTCGCGGAGGCGCGTGCCGCCGACTTCATCGGCCCGACGGTGCCGGCGGCGCACTCCCACGTCACCCGGCAGCTGCAGACCCTCCGCCGCGGCCGACGGGCCTGGGTGGTCGGCGACCCCGACGTGGCGCACAGCTGGGCGTACCTGCCCGACGTGGGCCGCGTGCTGGCCGTCCTGGGCACCGACCCCCGGGCCTGGGGCCGGCCGTGGGTGGTGCCCAGCACGCCGCCGCGCAGCCAGCGCCAGGTGCTGACCGACGTCGCCGCCGCGATGGGGGCCCGCCCGGCCCGGGTGTCGGGGCTGCCCTGGCCGCTGCTGAGGACGCTGGGCGTGGCCGTCCCGCAGATGCGCGAGCTGGTGGCCATCCGGCACCAGTGGGACGCCGAGTTCGTGGTCGACGGGTCGGGGACCACCACGACCTTCGGCATCGAGCCCACGGCCTGGGACGAGGTCTGCCGGGCGACCGCCGGCGTCGTCGCCGTCTGAGCCGCGGGGTGGGCCGCCGGCCGGGCCCCCGCTGACGCGCGCCGGTGTCGGACCCCCTCGTTACCGTGGCGGGCATGGGTCTGGTCCTTGCCTGGGTTCTCGTCACCCTGGCCGCACTCGCCGCGCTGTGGAGCGCGGCCGGGGCGGCCCGGTTGACCCGCCGCGAGCGCACGGGGGTCCGGCGATGACGAACCCGACGCCCGCCGGGCTGCCCGAGCAGCCCGCCGACGGCCGCACCGTGCTCCCGGTCGAGGAGACCACCGACGTCCGTACCGGCCCCGAGGTGGCCCACGAGCTGCTCTCGGTGCTGCCGCTGCTGGGCGAGTGGCACGGCGAGGGGGTGCTCGTCGGCCCCGACGGCGACCAGCGGTTCGGTCAGTGGGTGCGGTTCGCCCACGACGGCCGGGACTTCCTGGCCTACGAGTCGCACACCTGGCAGATCACCGCCGAGGGCGCGGTGGGCGCCCCCGACGTCCGCGAGTCCGGGTTCTGGCGTCCCCGGGGCGAGGACGACGTCGAGCTGCTGGTCGCCCACCCCGAGGGCCTCGTCGAGATCTACGTGGGCACCGCCCGCACCACCACCAGCTGGGAGCTGACCAGCGACGTGCTGGCCCGCACCCCCGACCACCCCGACACCACCAAGGCGGTGCGGCTCTACGGCGTCGTCGACGGCGCGCTCATGTACGCCGTCGACCGGGCCGGCCCCGACGGCCAGCTGCGCCCGGTGATGTCCGCGCGTCTGGAGAGGATCCGATGAGCACCACGGGCCCGCAGCGACCGTCCCGCCCGGCCACCCCGCGCGAGGTGGCCGACGCCTACGTCGACGCGCTCTGCGACCTCGACCCGATCGCCGGCACGGCGCTGGGCACCCGCCCCGGCGACGACCGGCTGCCCGACCTCTCGCCGGCCGGTCTGGCAGCCGCCGCCCAGCTCGAGCGCGACACCCTGGCCGAGCTCGACCGGGTGCTGGCCGCCGACCCGGCGCTGGCCGAGGACCCCGTCGAGTTCCGCTGCGCGCGGCTGCTGCGGGAGCGGCTGACCGCCTCGCTCGACCTGCACGACGCCGGCGAGGGTCTGCGCGAGCTGTCCAACCTGTTCTCCCCGGTGCACTCGGTGCGCCAGGTGTTCACGATGATGCCGCTGACCACCGACGACGACTGGGCGGTGCTGGGCCGCCGACTCGCCCGCGTGCCCGAGGCCTACCGCGGGTACCTCGCCACCCTCGCCGAGGGTGCGTCCCGGGGGCTGTTCGCCGCCCCGCGGCAGGTCGAGACTGTCGTCGGCCAGCTCGACGAGTGGTCCTCAGGGCCCTACTTCGCCGGGGTCGTCGCCCCCGGCCCCGAGGGCCTGCGGGCCGAGCTGGACGCCGCGGCCGCCGCGGCCGACGCCGCGGTCGTGGAGGTCCGCGACTTCCTGCGCGACACCTACCTCCCGCAGGCGCAGGGCACCCCCGACGCGGTGGGCCGCGAGCGCTACGCCCGGTTCGCCCGCCGGTGGAACGGCAGCGACCTGGGCCGGGGCACCGGCTTGGAGGACGCCTACGCCTGGGGCTGGGCCGAGCACCGCCGCATCCGCGAGGAGCAGCGGGCCGCCGCCGAGCTCGTGCTGCCCGGGGCCACGCCGATGCAGGCCATGCGCTGGCTGGGTGAGCACGGCGAGGCCGTGGAGGGTGTCGAGGAGATCCGGCTCCGTCTGCAGCAGATGATGGACGACGCGATCGCCTCCCTCGACGGCACGCACTTCGACATCGCCGAGCCGATCAGGCGGGTCGAGGCGATGATCGCCCCGCCCGGCAGCGCCGCCGCGCCGTACTACAGCCGGCCCTCGCTCGACTTCGGGCGGCCGGGCCGCACCTGGCTGCCGACGCTGGGCAAGACCAGGTTCCCGCTGTGGGACCTGGTCTCCACCTGGTACCACGAGGGCGTCCCGGGCCACCACCTGCAGCTGGCCCAGTGGGTGCTGGTGTCCGACCAGCTCTCGGTGTTCCAGACCGCGGTCGGCGGGGTGAGCGCCAACCTCGAGGGCTGGGCGCTCTACGCCGAGAGGTTGATGGACGAGCTGGGCTTCCTCACCGACCCGGGCGCGCGCCTGGGTTACCTCGACGCCCAGCAGATGCGGGCGGTGCGCGTGGTCGTCGACATCGGCATGCACCTCGAGCTGCCGATCCCCGGCGACGCCGACGGTGCGCTGGCCGACCACCGGGGCCAGCCGTGGACCCCGGAGCTGGCCAGGGCCTTCTTCGGCGAGTACTGCGGGCGTGACGCGGCCTTCCTGGACAGCGAGCTGGTGCGCTACCTGGGCATGCCCGGGCAGGCGATCAGCTACAAGCTGGGCGAGCGGGCCTGGCTCGAGGGTCGCGCGGCGGCCCAGGCCGCTCGCGGTGACGCCTTCGACCTGAAGGCGTGGCACATGGCGGCGCTGTCGCAGGGGTCGCTGGGCCTCGACGACCTGGCCGACGAGCTCAGTCGCCTCTGAGCAGAGCGGGCCGCAGTGCGGCGGCGGCCGTGGCGTCGAGGGCGAGCAGGAAGGTCCCCTGCACGACCACGGCCGCGCCGTCGCCCCGCCAGCGGTCGGTCGTCCATGGGGTGCCCCGCAGCAGCACGAGCCCGGCGGCCACGTAGCCGACGTCGAGGACCGCGTTCACCACCAGCACGCGTCGCAGCCGCGCCGGGTCGGTCGGGCCCCGTCGGCGGCGGTTGCGGGTGCCCACCGCGGCGATCGCGCCGTCGACGGCCCCCCACGCGGCGGTCTGCCGGCCGAACCCCCGCAGGCGCGGGGAGGTCGGCAGCGCGGCGCCGACGATCACCGACCCGGCGGCCCAGGCGCCGAGCACGGTGGTCACCCTGGTCTCGACGGCGGCGGGGTCCATGACGGCTATCGTCCCGCAGTGCCCGCTGACGAGCTCGTCGCCGTGGACCTGCCGTCGTTGGAGGTCCTGCGCGGGCGCTGGGCCGCGGTGGCGGCGGTGACCACCGCGCTGGGGTTCCCCGCCGTCGCCCACGCCGTCGGCAGGGACACGTGGGTCTGGGACGACGGCGGCGGCAACCGGGCGCGGCTGACCCGGCGTCCCGACGGCGCCCCGTCCGGTGAGCTGGTCGCCGGGGCCCCTGACTGGTGGTTGCCGCCGTTGCGGGCCGACGCCGGCGAGGTCTCGTTCGTGCTGGGGTGGGACGGCGCGGTCTGGTGGCGCGCGGCCGGTGCCCTGCCCGGTGGCGGTGTGGCCGGGTTGCCGGTCGACGCCGGGCAGCTGTACGGCGTCGTCGACGCCTACCTGGAGGGCGTCGCCGACGACCAGGGGCTGGGTGGGTGGCGCCCGCCGTGGCCGGCGGTGGCCGCGCTGGCCCTGGCTGGTCCGCGCCTGACGGTCGGCGGGCTGGCCGACGTCGTCGGGCCGCTGCGGGCCGACCTGCCCGCCGGGGTGGTGGCTGCCCGCCGGTTCATGGCCTGACCGGCCCCGGGACAGGACAACCCCCGGGCTGCTCCGCCATCCCCGTCGGCTCGATGAGCACTTCTGACGGGGGGCGGGCCGACTGGACTGGGTCGGCGGCCCGGGGGTCGGGTGACTGTCCGGTTCTCGCTCGCCGCCGTGCGACGGACGGGCGATGCCACGCGCGTCGGACCGGGGTCTCACCGGTGCCGAGCGGGCGGCCCATCTGGACGGCGGCTAGCGGACAGCCACCTCACGAGTCCTGAACGACATCAATTGTTCGGACCACCTCCTCTCTCGTGTGCGGCCACGGTACGACTCGTGCGGCCGCCCCCGCAACGCCCTTTTCTCAGCCCTCCGGCTCGGTGGCGCGGCGGCGCCGGGAGGCCTCGTCGACCGTCTCGCGGGGCGAGGTCTGGTCCACCGCGCGGCCCTGCTCCTGGTAGACGTCGGGGATGCCGTCGCCGTCGTCGTCGCGGGCCTCGGCCTCGGCGATGCGGCGGTAGGTGCGGTCGCGGGGCTTGAGCACGGCGGTGGCCAGCAACGCGGCGATGAGGGTGCCGGTGAGCACGCCGACCTTGACGTGCTCGTCGCGCAGCGACCCCGCGCCGAAGGCCAGCTCGCCGATGAGCAGCGAGACGGTGAAGCCGATGCCGGCCAGCAACGACAGCCCGACGACATCGGGCCAGCGCAGGTCGGTGTCGAGCTGGGCCCGGGTGAACCGGCTGACCAGCCAGGTGGCGCCCGTGATGCCGACGGCCTTGCCCACGACGAGCCCGGCGACGATGCCGACGGCCACCGAGTCGGTGAGCGAGGCGCCCAGGCCGGACAGGCCGCCGACGGTGACGCCGGCGGAGAAGAACGCGAACACCGGGACGGCGATGCCGGCGGAGATCGGCCGGATGCGGTGCTCGAAGTGCTCGGCCAGCCCCGGACCGGCGTCGGGGCCGCCGGCGGCCTGGCTGCGCACGACGGGCACGGTGAAGGCCAGCAGCACACCGGCGACGGTCGCGTGCACCCCCGACTCGTGCACCAGCACCCAGGTCACCGCCGCCAGCGGCAGCAGGATCCACCACGAGCGGATGCGCTTCTGCACGCAGAACCCGAACAGCGCGAGCGGGACGAGGGCGAGGGCGAGCGGGCCCAGCGACAGCGACGAGGTGTAGAAGATCGCGATGATCGTGATGGCCAGCAGGTCGTCGACGATGGCCAGCGTGAGCAGGAAGGTGCGCAGGGCCGCGGGCAGGTGCGTGCTGATGACGGCCAGCACGGCCAGGGCGAAGGCGATGTCGGTGGCGGTGGGGATCGCCCAGCCGGTGAGGCCGTCCTCGCTGCCGAGGTTGATGACCGTGTAGATGATCGCCGGGACCGCCATGCCGCCGACCGCCGCCGCGACGGGCAGTGCGGCCTTGCGTGGGTCGCGCAGGTCCCCCGCGACGAACTCGCGCTTGAGCTCGAGCCCGGCCACGAAGAAGAAGATCGCCAGCAGCCCGTCGGCGGCCCAGGTGCCCAGCGAGAGGTCCAGGTGCAGCGAGGCCGGGCCGACCACGGTGTCGCGCAGCCCCTCGTAGAAGTCCGCCCAGGGGGTGTTCGCCCAGACGAGCGCGACGGCTGCGCCGATGATCAGCAGGACGCCGCCGACCGTCTCCTTGCGCAGCAGTGCGGCGATGCGGGTGGCCTCGCCGTAGGTGCCGCGGGCGAACAGGCGGGTAGGACTCGACACGGAAGCGGCTCCAGGGGTCGGTTGCGGAACTGCCGACCAGACTTCCCGGCGCACCTCACCCCAGTCTACCCGCGGGTGCGGCCACGACCCCGAGCGCGTCGAGTGCTCCCTGGCAGCGTCGGCTGCTCCGCTCGGTCGTCGGGCGGGACGGCGATCCGGAGGTGGCTGATCCGGCTCGCGTGCCGTAGGCCGGCGGACTGGGTTCTCCGGGTTCAGTGCCGCTCTGACCTGGCATTTCGGCTTGCAGGCGCCGCAGTCGGCCCGGTAGAATTCGTACAGGTGTTCGAGCGGGAGGGGTGGTCGATGAGCGAGCTGCGCTCGGCCGTCGAGGCGCTCGCCGCCGATGACCTGCACGAGCTGCGTGAGGGCCAGCTCCTCGACCGCACCGCCGACATCGTGCAGACCATCAACCGCCTCCAGGCCGAACTCGTGCGCACGGTGCGGCACGCCGACGTGGTCGGTGCGGCCGAGCACGACGGACTGCGCACCATGCAGTCGCTGCTGCGTGGGCACCACCACTACTCGGCGAGTGCGGCGGCAGCCGTCGTCCGGGCCGGCCGCGTGCTGGAGCACCTGCCCCGGCTCGGGTCCGCCTTCGCCGAGGGGACGGTGACCGCCGCCCAGGTGGGCGTGGTCGCCGACGGCCTGCGGCCCTGCGACGTCGCCGCAGCCGAGGAGCAGGACGTCGACCTCGGCGCGTTCGACGAGGCCTGGACCGCGGTCGCCCGCACGCTGCCGCACGCGAAGCTGGGCACGGCGGTGCAGGCGTTCCGCAACGCGCTGGACCCCGACGGCCCCGAACCCGACCCCACCGAGCGCCGCCGCCTGACGATGACCCGGCACGACGACGGCAGCGGGTCGGGTCGGTTCGACCTCGATGCGGTCGGCTTCGAACGAGTCGCTGCGGTGATCGAGTCGATGGTGCAGGCAGACCGGCCGCGCGGTGACCTCCGCACCCGGGCGCAGCAGCAGGGCGACGCGCTGGTGCAGTGGGCCGACAACACCCTGGCCGCCGGCGGGCTGCCGCTGCTGCGCACCGTGAAGCCGCACGTGGTGGTGACGGTCGACCTCGAGGACCTGGTGGACCCCGCCACCGGCCACGACGCGGCTGCCACCGGCTTCGGTGCACGGGTCTCGGCCGCCCGGGCGCGCTGGGTCGCCTGCGACTCGACGGTCACCCGCATCGTGATGGGACCCGATGGGCTGCCGTTGGACGTCGGGCGCACCAAGCGCGTGGTTCCGCCGCACATCCGCCGCGCGGTCGAGCAGCGCGACGGCCACTGCGTGTTCGCCGGGTGCGACAACCCGACGCACTGGTGCGACGTGCACCACCTGGCCGAGTGGGCGCTTGACCAGGGCGACACCAGCCTCGACAACTCGGCGCTGCTCTGCGAACGCCACCACACGAAGGTGCACCACGGGTTCCGGGTCGAGCGGGACGACGGGGCTCCACCCGGCGAGCGCTGGCGCACCTACCGCCCCGACGGAACCGAGATCATCCTCGGCCCGCTGCTGACCTGACCCGTCCGCTCCGGGCGAGAGCCCGTCGGTGCGTGATGCCGACTCGACCTGACACGCGTCCGCCGACGCCCCGCTCAGGGTGTTCAGACATCCAGGGACCCCGAACGCCCTGCTACCGGATGATCGTCGCGAACACGACGGCGCCTGGCCAGGTACATGTGCCCGATGACGGCCGCCACCTCACGGGCGCGGACAGGACCTGAGCCGCAGGGGTGCCGGACGTCGCGACCGCCGGAGGACCGTCCGTGCCCACCCAGGAGAGGCGTCACGGTGGGCCACGACGACGGCGTCCTCGGGCGGTCACGGCCGGGCGAGGAGGTCCTGCACGCGGGCGGTCAGGCCGGCGTCGTCGCGGGCCACGCCGTCCAGGGAGGTCACGCGCGCCGCGCCGCGGATGCCCGACAGCAGCCAGACGGCGTCGGCGGCGTGCAGGTCGGCGACCGTGCCCGGGGTGACCGCGGTGGGCCAGCCGTCGGTCTCGGCGGCGGAGAACAGCCGGGCCTGCGTGGTGCCGGCGAGGATGCCGAGGTCGGCCGGCGGGGTGTGCAGCGTGCCGCCGGACGCCCACACGACCGTGGACGTCGGGCCCTCGAGCAGCTGGCCCTCGGCGGAGGTGAACACCACGTCGTCGGCGCCGACCGCGTGCGCGTGCCGCTGCGCCGCCATGTTGACCGCGTACGAGAGCGTCTTCGCCCCGCCGAGCAGCCAGGGCGCACCAGCCCGCACGTCGGCGGCGAGCCCGTAGGTCAGGGCGACCACGCGGACGCCGTCCCGCCGCTGGCGCAGCACGTCCTCGCCGACGGGGGCCAGCAGGGCCAGCGCGGTCGGGGCGGCACCGTCGCCGCGGGTCAGGAACAACCGGCACACGCCCTCGACGTCGGCCGGCCAGCCCTCGGTGGCCGCCGCGACCAGCTCGCGCCACGCGTCGTCGGGCACCGGGGGCAGGTCGAGCAGCCGGGTCGAACGCTGCAACCGCACCAGGTGGTCACCCAGCCGCGGGGTGGCGCCGCCGTCGACCAGCACCGACTCGAACACGCCGTCGCCGCGGGCCAGTCCGGCGTCGAACGCCGTCACCACCGGCTGGTCGGCCGGCACCCGCACCGCCGCGCCGTCCCGCCAGACCGCCACTGCCCGCTGGTCGTCCACCGACCCAGCCTGCCTCACACCTGCACCGCGGTGCCGCAGATCGTGCAGACCTCGAGCTGCTGCCGCTTCCAGCGCAGCAGCGGCACGAAGAAGACGGTGAACTGCGAGTACCGCTCCACCCGCGCCCACACGGTGGTGTTGCCGCAGCGCGGGCAGGTGCGGGTGGAGCCGGGCCCGAGGTCCTTCTGCTTGCTGCCGAACCCGAAGAAGAAGAACACGGCTCGACCCTAGGAGCGCGCTAGGTTCCCAGCATGGCGGACGACGTCCTGACCTGGCTGCTCGACGGCGACCCGGCGCTGCGCTGGCAGGTCGAACGCGACCTGCTCGACGCACCGCCCGAGGTCTGGCAGGCGACCCGCGCCAGGGTCGCCACCGAGGGGTTCGGGGCCCGGCTGCTGGCCCACCAGGACCCCGACGGCCAGTGGGCCGGCGGCGCCTACTTCCCCCGCCCGGACGGCGACCCCACCTGGCCCGAGGGCGAGGGCCAGCCCTGGACGGCGACCACCTGGTCGCTCACCGCGCTGCGGGAGTGGGGGTGCGACCCCACCGCGCTCGGAGACACCGCCGAGCGTCTGGCCGCCGGCTGCCGCTGGGAGTACGACGACCTGCCCTACTGGGGCGGCGAGGTCGACGTCTGCATCAACGCGACCACGCTGGCCAACGGCGTGTGGCTCGGCGTCGACGTCGAGGACCTCGCGCACTGGTTCCCCGAGCACCAGCTCGCCGACGGCGGCTGGAACTGCGCGTGGGTCGAGGGCTCGACGGTCTCGTCGGTGCACTCCACGCTGAACGCCGTGCGCGGGCTGCTGGCCCACGAGATCGCCACCGGTGGGGACGACGCGCTGCGCGCGGCCCGGCACCGCGGCGAGGAGCACCTGCTCGCCCGGCACCTGCTCCACCGCTCGGACGGCGAGCTGCTCGACGCCTGCACCACACCGCCGGTCGCCCCGTCGCGTTGGCGGTACGACGTCCTGCGGGTGCTCGAGCACCTGCGCCTGGCCGGGCTGCACGACGGCACCGCCCCCGACCCGCGGGCCGCGGAGGCCGTCGACCGGTTGCGGGCCGGTCGCGGGGCCGACGGGCGGTGGCGGCAGGGGCCGGTCGAGCGCGGCGCGGTGTGGTTCGACGTCGACGTGCCCGAGGGCGAGCCGTCGCGGTGGCTGACCCTGGGTGGCGAGCGGGTGCTGCGGTGGTGGGACGCGGGGCAGCAGCACCCCTAGGCTCGAGACCGTGCCCGACCACGTCCACGAGCCCCCGGCCGGTGCGGACGCCCTGCCCCTGGCCCAGCAGCTGCGCTCCCGCGGGCTGCGCCTGACCACCCAGCGGCAGCGGGTCCTCGAGGCGGTCGGCGCGCTCGAGCACGGCACCCCGGAGGAGATCGGCTCCTGGTTGCGCGAGCAGGCCGGCCCCGGCGGCGCCGCGCCCGACACCTCGACGGTCTACCGCAACCTGGAGCTGCTCGAGAAGCTCAACCTGGTCTGGCACACCCACCTGGGCAAGGGCGCGCCGGTCTACCACGCCGCCCAGCACCCGCACCTGCACGTCGTCTGCTCGGTGTGCGGCCGCATCGACTCGGTCGACCCGGCGGTGATGGACGGCGTCGCGGAACGTCTGGCCGCCGACCTCGGTTACAGCCTGGACGTGGGCCACGTGGCGCTGTCCGGGACGTGCCGGGACTGCCGCGGGGCCGGTCAGGAGGAGTCGTGACGTCCCCGCTGCTGTCCCGTCCGGGTGCGGTCGCCGTGGAGGGCGGTTCCGTCGCCGCACACTACGGCGAACCGCTGCCCGAGCAGCGCCGCGCGGCCGAGGCGGTCGTGCTGGTCGACCGCAGCGACCGCGACGTCGTCGCCGTCCCCGGTCCCGACCGGCTGTCCTGGCTGCACAGCCTGACCAGCCAGCACCTCGACCGGCTGGCCGACGGCTCGGGCGCCGAGACGCTGGTGCTGTCCCCGCAGGGCCACGTCGAGCACCACGTCGTGGTCGCCGACCTCGCCGGCACCACCTGGCTGGACACCGAGCCGGGCGCGGGTGCCGACCTGGCCGGCTGGCTGGACCGCATGCGCTTCATGCTGCGGGTGGAACCGGCGCTGGTGACCGACGCGTGGGCGGTGCTCACCCTGGTCGGGCCGCGCACCGACGAGGTCCTGGCCGCTGCCGGGCTCCCCGTGCCGGCCGAGCCGTACGAGGTGCGGGCGGCCGTCGGCGGGTGGGTGCGGCGCATGCCCGCCCTCGGCGACGGCGTGCCGACCGTCGACCTGCTGGTGCCCCGCGCCGAGCTGGCCGCCCGCGCCGATGCCCTGCTGGCCGTCGGTGCGGTGCTGGCCGGGGTCGACGCGCTGGGTGCGCTCGCCGTCGAGGCGCACCGGCCGCGGGTGGGCACCGACTCCGACCACCGCACCATCCCCAACGAGACGCCCTGGCTGTCCACCGCCGTGCACCTGGAGAAGGGCTGCTACCGGGGGCAGGAGACCGTCGCCCGGGTGCACAACCTGGGTCGGCCCCCGCGCCGGTTGGTCCTGGTGCACCTGGACGGCATGAGCGAGCAGCTGCCCCCGCCGGGCACGCCGGTCACCGCCGGCACCCGCGAGGTGGGTCGGCTGGGCACCGTCGTCCGGCACCACGAGCTGGGGGTGGTCGGGCTGGCGTTGGTCAAGTCGGCGACGCTGGAGAAGGAACCCCTGCCCGAGCTGCGGGCGGGGGAGTCGGTGGTCGTCGTCGACCCCGACGACCTCGTGGTCGCCACCGACGACACGGTCCTGGCGGCCCGGGAGCGCGTGCGGGCCGTCCGGTCTGCGACGATCGGCCGGTGACGACGGGGACCCTGATCACCCTCGCCCCCACCGGGGCGGAGTCGGCGAAGGCCGACGTCCCCGCGCTGCCGGTGAGCGTCGAGGAGGTCGTGTCCACCGCGCGCGACTGCGAGGCCCTCGGTGCCGCCGTCGTCCACCTGCACGTCCGCGACCTGGACACCCGGCCGACGCTGGACCTGGCAAGGGTCCGGGAGGTGGTCACCGCGGTCCGCGAGTCCACCGACCTCGTCGTCCAGCTCTCCTCGGGCGGGGCGGTCACCGACCCGCTGCCCGACCGGGTCGCCGTCCTCGACGCGCAGCCGGACGCCGCGTCGCTGTCGCTGGGCACGGTCAACTTCGGCCGCGACGTCTTCAACAACCCGTGGGACCTGATCGTCGAGCTGCACACCCAGATGCGTGACCGCGGCATCGTGCCCGAGTACGAGGCCTTCGACCTCGGCCACCTGGCCACCCTGTCCCGGCTGCTCGACCGGCACGGCCCCCCGCACGGCGGCCACGTGCACGTCGACCTCGTCATGGGCGTGCCCGGCGGCATGCCCGGCACCACCGGCGCACTGGCCGCCTGCCTGCCCGCGATCGAACCCGGCTGGACCTTCGCGGCCACCGGGGTGGGTCGCACCTCCCTGCCGGTGATGCTGGCCGCGCTCAGCGCGGGCGGTCACCTGCGGGTGGGCATGGAGGACACGCTCACCTACGCCCCCGGCGAGCCCGTGCGCGACAACGCGCAGCTGGTCGCCCGCGCGGCCGGTCTGGCCCGCATCGCCCAGCGCCCCGCCCTGACCACCACCGAGGCCCGCGAGCTGCTGGGCATCCACCCGTCCCAGCCAGCACCCCTGGAGGCACCCCGATGACCACCACCGCGGCCGGCGGCACCGCCGTCGACACCCTGCTCGACCCCGCGTTCCTCGACGGCGTCGAACGGCGCCCGATGCTCGACGTGCGCGGGCTGCGCCGGCAGGCCGAGCAGAGCGAGGTCGACCTCTCCTACACCCGGCGCCTGCTGCAGGGCCGGCTGGACATCGTGCGCCGCGAGCTGCAGCGCCGCGCCGAGCACGACGGCCGCTCCCTGGTCGACCTGCTGCCCGAGATCCTGGCGGAGAAGGGGCGCGGCCCGGCGCACGGCCTCGGCCGGCACCAGACCGTCCAGCCCAGCAACCCGGCGGAGCTGGAGCAGTGGGTGAACTCGCTGGCCCCCGGGGTCGACCTCTCCGACGTCGGTGAGCTGCCCGACGACCAGCTCGAGTCCGCCGCCCGCGCGCTGGCCGAGGGCGAGCGGGGCCTGTCCGAGCGGCGCCGCGGCGTGCAGCAGGTGATGGACGCGCTCGCCGCCGAGCTGGGCCGCCGCTACCGCGACGGCGAGGCCGACGTCGCCCAGCTGCTGGCCGCCGAGGGCCGGCACTGATGAAGGACCCCCTCGCCCCCCACGGCGCGCTCCGCGCGCCGCGGGTCCCTGCGAGCGGGCCGAACCACGAGATCGGGACCTGATGTCGTTCCCGGACAACCCCGTGCTGGTGGAGGTGCACCGGTCGGGGTTCCTGGAGTCGGTGCACCGCGGGTCGCTGGTGGTGCTCGACGCATCGGGCGCCGTCGTCCACGCGGTGGGGGCGGTCGACGTCCCCACCCTGCCGCGGTCGTCGAACAAGCCGGTGCAGGCGACCGCCTACCTCGACGCCGGGTGGGTGCCCCGCTCCACCGAGGAGCTGGCCATCGCGGCCGGCTCGCACTCGGGTGAGCCCGGGCACGTCGAGCTGGCCCTGTCGATGCTGGCCGCCGCCGGCCTGGCCGAGCACGACCTGGGCTGCCCGGCTGCGCTGCCCTCCGACGAGCGCGAGAAGGCCACCTGGCTGGTCGAGGGCCGGACCCCGGCGCGCTCGGCGATGAACTGCTCGGGCAAGCACGCCGCGATGCTGTCGGCCTGCGTGGCCGCCGGCTGGCCGACCCAGGGGTACCTGGACCGGGCGCACCCGCTGCAGCAGGCGATCGAGGCCCGGCTGGGCGAGGCCGGTGGTGAGCCGGTGAGCGCCGTCGTGGTCGACGGCTGCGGCGCGCCGCAGCACGCGCTGTCGGTGACCGCCCTCGCCCGCGGTGTCCTGTCGCTGGTGCAGGCCGAGCCGGGCACTGCCGGCCGGGCCGTCGCCGACGCCGTGCGGGCGCACCCGTGGCTGGTCGCCGGCACCGGCAAGGACGACACCCTGCTCATGGGGGCCGTGCCCGGTCTGCTGGTCAAGGGCGGGGCCGACGGTGTCCACGTGGCTGCGCTGCCGGGTGCCGGTGCGGTCGCGCTCAAGCTGGACGACGGCGGTGACCGCGGGCGCATGCCGGCCCTGTGCGCGGGGTTGGCCCGGCTGGGCGTGCCCGCGCAGCTGCTGGCCCCGTTCGCCGTCCTCCCGGTGAGCGGTGGGGACGGCGTGGTCGGCGAGGTCCGCGCCGCGGTCTGAGGCATCCGCCACACTGCTAGCTCTCTGCTTGCAAGAGCTAGCAGGAGGCGTCAGGATGGACTGCGTGCAGAACCCGTCGGAGATCGTCAGCTCGGTCCGCGAGAGCGTGACCAGCGCCGTCGAGTCCGCCGCCGCCGAGGCCTCCACCGTCTCGACGTCGGTCAGCTCGCAGGTGGGCGACTTCATCCGCACCCAGCGCAACGCCGCCCAGGTGTCGCTGCGCGAGCTGGCCCGCACCGCCGGGGTCAGCAACCCCTACCTCTCGCAGGTGGAACGGGGGCTGCGCAAGCCGTCGGCCGAGATCCTCGCCCAGATCGCCCGGGGCCTGAAGATCTCCGCCGAGACGCTCTACGAGCAGGCCGGCATCCTCGACCGCCGCTCCGGCACGCCGGACACGGTCGCCGCGATCCGGTCGGACCCGGCGCTCAGCGAGCGGCACAAGGCCGTGCTGCTCGACCTGTACGAGTCGCTGGCCGCTCCCCCCGTCACCCCCACTCCCGAGGAGCACCGATGAGCACCCTGGACAACGCCAAGAAGAGCGCGGAGACCGCCCGCAAGCGCGCCGAGCGCACCGCCCACGACGCCCGGCTGACCGCCCGGTCTGCCCGCGAGCTCGTCGCCGAGACCGGCCGCACCGGTGTGCTGGCCGCCATCGGCGCCGGCGACGTCGTCGTCGACCGCGCCCGCTCGTTCGTGGAGGGCGTGCTGCACCGCGCCGAGGCCCTGCCGAGTGAGGCCCAGACGCAGGCCGAGGTCGCGGTGAAGGAGGCGCGGGCCCGGGCCGAGGCCGCCCGCGACAAGGCCTTCTCCGCCGTCGGCCAGGTGCGCAGCACCGCCGAGGTCGCCGCCGACCGCGCCCAGGGCGCCGCCCGCCCCGACGCCGTCAAGAACTCCGTCGCCGAGGTCCGCGGGACCGTCACGGTGCTGGCCGGCGCCGCCCGCGAGCAGGCCACCAGCACGCTGGCCGGCCTGGCCGCCCGCGGCGAGGAGGTCGTCGAGGACCTGCGGCGCCAGCCCGGCTTCCGCTCGCTCGTGAGCCGTGCCGAGCGCGGGGTCGAGACCGTGCAGGACGCCGTCGACGGGGTGCTCGACACCGCTGACGAGGCCGTCGCCGACACCGCCGACGAGGTCACCTCCGCCGCGCAGAAGTCGAAGGCCGAGACCGCCGACGCCGCCGACGAGGTCACCTCCGCCGCGCAGAAGGCCAAGGCGCGCACGAGCAAGGCCGTGGCCGAGACCAAGCGCGACGTGGCCCGCGAGGCCCGGTCGGCCAAGCGGGCCGTCCGATCCACCGCGGGCGCCGCCCCGAAGTCCCCGGCGAAGCGCACCCCCGCCAAGCGGACGACCGCCGCCAAGGCCACCCCGGCGAAGGCGCCCGCCAAGGCCAGCGCGCCCTCGGCCCGCAGCTCGGCGCCGTCGGCCAGCAGCAACGCGCCGGCCGCCAGCAGCAACGCGCCCTCGGCCGGCTGAGGCATCGGGGCCGTCCCAGCCGCTGGGCCCGCAGCGTCCGCGCTGCGGGCCCTGTAGCGTCCCCGGGAGCTACCCTGGCGGCATGCCGGCCTTCGACAACGCGCTGTTCCTCGTGATCACGTACGCCGTGCTGGCCATGGGTGCCTGGGCCACGGTCGACGCCGTCATCCGCCCGGCCGCGGGCTACGTGGCCACCGGCAAGCTGTCCAAGCCGGCCTGGGTGGCGATCACCGCCATCGCCACCCTCGTCGTCTACGGGTTCGGCGTCATGTCGTTCCTGGGGCTGCCGGCCGTCATCGGCATCGTCGTCTACCTGGTCGACGTCCGGCCGGCCCTGCGCGGCCTGCAGTCGGGCAACAGCAGCTGGTAGGACGCCCGCGGCTCAGCCGCGGGGCATCACGAGCCACAGCAGCAGGTAGGCGACGAACTGCGGGCCGGGCAGCACGCACGACACGACGAACGCCACCCGGACGACGGTGCGCGACAGCCCGAAGCGCCGGGCCAGGCCGGAGCAGACCCCGGCGATGACCTTGTGCTGGGTGTCGCGGGAGAAGCTGCGGGGCGCCGGAGAGGTCATGCTGGCACCGTAGGGCGGCTCCCTGGCAGCCGCCTGCCGAGATCAGGCGAAGATGCCCGGTGGGGGCTCCGGCGACGGCACCGCGCTCGCGTCCTCCACCGGTGCTGCGGTGCCGACGAAGGCCACGAGGTCCTCCCCGGCGACGACCCGCGAGGGCATCGGGTCACCGGCGCACCGACGGGTCAGCGGGCCCACCGGCAGCTCGGCGTCCGAGGCCACCGCGACCGTGTTGCCGTGCCGGCGCCCGCGCAGCGTGCCCGGCTCCGCGACCAGCAGCACGTGCCCGAAGACCGCCCGCAGCGTGGCTGCCTGGGTGCGCAGGAAGTGCAGCGGCGGGCCGTCGGAGACGTTCCACGCCGTCACCCCGCCCGGCCGCAGCACGCGCGCCACCTCGGCGGCGAACTCGGTGCTGGTCAGGTGCGCCGGGGTGCGCGCCCCGGCGAACACGTCGACCAGGACGACGTCCGCGCTGTCGTCGGGCGCGGCGGCCAACCCGACCCGGGCGTCGGCGGCGCACACCCGGACCCGGGCGCCGCGGGGCAGGGGCAGGTGCTCGCGCACGAGCTCGGTGAGCGGCTCGTCGAGCTCGACGACGCGCTGCCGCGAACCGGGCCGGGTCACGGCCACGTAGCGGGGCAGCGTGAGCGCGCCGCCGCCGAGGTGCAGGACGTCGAGCGGCGCGCCCTCGTCGGCGGCGAGGTCGACCACGTGGCCCATGCGGCGCACGTACTCGAACTCCAGGTGCGCGGGGTCGTCGAGGTCGACGTGCGACTGCGGCACCCCGTCCAGCACGAGCACGTACGACCGGTCGCGGTCGGCGTCGCCCAGGATCTCGGCGACCCCGCCGGCGACGGCGACCTGCCCGGGCATGGCCGGGGGCGGCTCGGCTGCCCGCCGGCGGCCCACGGTGCGCTCGCCCCGGGCCCGTGCGGCGCTCACGCGGTGCTCGTGCCGTGCGGGGCCACGGCGGACCAGCGCACGGTGACCTCGCCGTGCCGCCACCGCCGGGTCGACCCCACCAGCGGCCACCCCTGGCCGGCCAGCGCCTCGGCCGCGGCCGCCCAGCGCTGCCGCGGCCCGAACGTCGACAGCCCCGCGGCCGCGGCCCAGCACGCGTCGAAGGCGGCGAGGAACTCGTGCACCGGCTGCCCGGGCACGTTGTGGTGGATGAGCGACTTGGGCAACCGCTCGGCCAGGTCCGAGGGGCGCTCGATGTCCGAGGGCCGGACGGCGAGGGTCAGGGTCAGCGGGCCCGAGTCGTCCAGGGCCACCCAGCAGGCGCGCCGCCCCCACTCGTCGCAGGTGCCCTCCACCAGCAGGCCACCGGGCCCGAGCGCGGCGCACATCGTCGTCCAGGCGCGGGCGGCGGACTCCTCGTCGTACTGGCGCAGCACGTTGAACGCCCGCACCAGCACCGGCGAGAGCCCGGCCAGCTCGAACCCGCCGACCCGGAAGTCCACCCGCGGTGGGTCACGGTCGGCGGCGACGGCGGCCACCCGCTCGGGGTCGATCTCCAACCCGACGACCTCCAGGCCGTCGACCTCAGGACCCAGCCGCTCGACCAGCTCCAGCGTGGTGACCGCCGACGCCCCGTAGCCGAGGTCGACCACCAGCGGGCGGGCCGCGTCGCGCAGCCGCGGCACCTGCGTGGCCAGCAGCCAGCGGTCGACCCGGCGCAACCGGTTGGCGTTCGTGGTGCCGCGGGTGGGCAGGCCCAGCGCGCGGGCGCGACCGGCGGCCAGCCGGGGCTGCTTGCGGGTCGGGGGCAGCACCGCCTTGCGGGAGTGGTCGCTGCTCACCGGCCCGGAGCGTAGTCGCGGTTAGCGTGGAGGGGTGCAGGTGCTCGAGGGAACCCGGTTGGCCGAACTCACGACGTTGGCGGTGGGCGGGCCAGTCGACCGGCTGGTCGAGGTGCACGACGCCGAGGAGCTGGTCGCCGCCGTCCGTGCCGCCGACGCCGCAGGGCGCCCCCTGCTCGTGCTCGGCGGGGGCTCCAACGTGGTCGCCCCGGACGCCGGGTGGCCCGGGGACGTCGTCGCCGTCCGCTCCCGCGGGGTGCTGCGCACCGGCGACTCGCTCGAGGTGCAGGCCGGCGAGCCGTGGGACGACCTCGTCGCGCACACCGTGGCCGAGGGCCTGGCCGGCATGGAGGCGCTGTCGGGCATCCCGGGCAGCACCGGGGCGACGCCGGTGCAGAACGTCGGCGCGTACGGCCAGGAGGTGGCGCAGACGATCACCGCGGTGCAGGTGCTCGACCGGCGCGACGGCTCGGTGCGCACGCTCTCGCCGGCCGACTGCGGCTTCGGCTACCGCGACTCGGCGCTGAAGCAGAACCCCGGCGTGTTCGTCGTCCTCACCGTGACGTTCGGGCTGACCGCGTCGGAGCTGTCGATGCCGGTGGGCTACGCCGAGCTGGCCCGCCGGCTCGGCGTGCAGGTGGGGGAGCGGGCGCCGCTGGCCGACGTCCGGACGGCGGTGCTCGAGCTGCGCCGGGGCAAGGGCATGGTGCTCGACCCGGCCGACCCCGACTCCCGCAGCGCCGGCTCCTTCTTCACCAACCCGGTCGTCCCGGCGGCGATGGCCGACCCGGTGGTCGCCGCGGGCTGCCCGAGCTGGCCGGCCGGCGACGACGTCAAGCTGTCGGCGGCGTGGCTGGTGCAGCACGCCGGCTTCGGCCGCGGCACCCGTGAGGGCCACGTGGGGACGTCGTCCCGGCACTCGCTGGCGCTCACCACCGAGCCGGGCGCCACGGCCGACGAGCTGCTCGCCTTCGCCGGCCGCGTGGTGGACGCCGTCCGCGACCGCTTCGGCGTGGCCCTCGTCCCCGAACCGACCGCCGTCCGCCCGAGCTGACCCCGGCATCCCCCCGCTGACGCCCGCTGACCCCGGCATGGGAGCCCGTGCACCCGGTCATGGGCCTCATCACCGGGTGCATGGGCTCCCATGCCGGGGGAGGGGTGGTGGGCGTGCCGGGGAGGGGTGGTGGGCGTGCTGGGGGAGGGGTGGTGGGCCTACCCCTCGCGGTGGACCTTGTGCTGGGCGGCCTGCGCGCGCGGGCGGACCACCAGCAGGTCGACGTTCACGTGGTGCGGGCGGGTGATGGCCCAGGCGACGCAGTCTGCGACGTCGGCGGCGACCAGCGGCTCGCGCACGCCCTCGTAGACCTTGGCGGCCTTCGCCGCGTCGCCGGTGCGGTTGAGCGCGAACTCCTCGGTGCGCACCATGCCGGGGGCGATCTCCACGATGCGCACCGGCTCGGCGACCAGCTCCAGCCGCATGGTCTCGGCGAGGGTGTGCACGCCGTGCTTCGCGGCGGTGTAGCTGGCGCCGCCCTCGTAGCTGACCAGGCCCGCGGTGGACCCCATGAGGACGACGTCACCAGCGCCCGAGGCGCGCAGCGCGGGCAGCAGCGCCTTGGTGACCCGCACGGTGCCCAGCACGTTGACCTCGAACGCCCTCGTCCAGGAGTCGAGGTCGGCCTCGGCCACCGGTGCGGCGTCGAACGCGCCGCCGGCGTTGTTGACCAGGACGTCGACCCGGTCCAGCGAGGCGGCCAGGGCGTCGACGGAGGCCTGGTCGGTGACGTCGAGCTCGACGGCCCGGCCGCCGATGCGCGCGGCGAGCTCGGTGAGCCGGTCCAGACGCCGCGCGGCGAGGACGACGGTGAACCCGTCGGCGGCCAGGCGCTCGGCGGTCGCGGCCCCGATGCCGCTGGACGCACCGGTGACGACGGCCACACGTCCGTGGCCCGGGAAGGGGAGGGCGGATGTCTCGGCGGGCATGCGTCCAGTCTGCTGGTGCAGGATGGGGGACCGGAGAGGTGCCCGGCGGAGGCGCCTGCGGGGAGGAGTGACGGTGCCTGCTCGTCGCCCGCTGCGCCCGGTCGCCCCCTGGACGGCGCGCCCGATGCTGCCGCGCCGCGTGGCCACGCTGAGCGTGCACACCAGCCCGCTCGACCAGCCCGGTGCCGGTGACGCCGGGGGCATGAACGTCTACGTCGTCGAGGTGTCCCGGCGGTTGGCCGCCCGGGGCATCGCGGTGGAGGTCTTCACCCGGGCCACCTCGTCGGACCTGCCCCCGGTGGTGGAGATGGTCCCGGGGGTGACCGTGCGGCACGTGTCGGCCGGCCCCTTCGAGGGCCTGGGCAAGCACGACCTGCCCGCGCAGCTGTGCGCCTTCACCGCCGCCGTGCTCCGCGAGGAGGCCCGGCACGAACCCGGCTTCTACGACGTGCTGCACAGCCACTACTGGCTCTCGGGGCAGGTCGGCTGGCTGGCCCGCGACCGCTGGGGGGTGCCGCTCGTGCACTCGGCGCACACCCTGGCCAAGGTGAAGAACGCCGCCCTGGCCGACGGCGACGCCCCCGAGCCGATGGCCCGGGTCATCGGCGAGGAGCAGGTGGTCGCCGAGGCCGACCGGTTGGTCGCCAACACCGCGGAGGAGGCCCGCCAGCTCGTGCGCTGGTACGGGGCCGACCCCGCCCGCACCCTCGTGGTGCCGCCCGGGGTCGACCTGGCCACCTTCACCCCCGGCGACCGGGCCGCCGCCCGGCGCACGGTCGGGGTGCCCGAGGACGCCCTGGTGCTGCTGTTCGTCGGGCGCATCCAACCCCTCAAGGCCCCCGACGTGCTGCTGCACGCCGCCGCCCGCCTTCTCGCCGACGAGCCGGCGCTGCGGTCCCGGCTGCAGGTGCTGGTGGTCGGTGCGCCCAGCGGCAGCGGGCTGGCCGAACCGCGGCAGCTGCAGGAGCTGGCCGCGTCCCTGGGCATCACCGACGTCGTCCGGTTCGTGCCGCCGCAGGCCGCCGGGGCGCTCGCCGACCACTACCGGGCCGCCGACGTCGCCGTCGTCCCCAGCCACAACGAGTCCTTCGGGCTGGTCGCGCTCGAGGCCCAGGCGTGCGGCACACCCGTGGTGGCGGCGGCCGTCGGGGGGCTGCCCACCGCGGTCGCCGACGGCGTCTCCGGGGTGCTCGTCGACGGCCACGACCCGGCCGACTACGCCGCGGCGATCCGCAAGGTCGCCGAGCGGCGCGACGAGCTCTCGCCCGGGGCCCGCCGGCACGCCGAGTCCTTCAGCTGGGACCGCACGGCCGGGTCCCTGGTCGAGGCCTACGCCGCCGCGATGGCCGAGATGGGGTCGGCGGTGCGCTCGCCGCGGGACCGGGTGCGCGACGCCGTCCGGGCCTTCTCGGCCGGGGGCGGTGCGCGGTGAGCACCGTCGCCGAGCTCGAGGCCGTGGTGGACGCCGCGCTGCGCGACGCCGAGCTGGTCTACGAGCACCCCGCCCCCGGGCGGTTCCTGGTCGACCTGCCCGGCACCAAGAAGCTCAAGACGGTGTGCGGGCTGGTGCTCGGCGAGCACGGGCTGCGCATCGAGGCGTTCGTGTGCCGGCAGCCCGACGAGAACCGCGAGCAGCTGTGGACCTGGCTGCTGCAGCACAACGCCCGCATGTACGGCGTCGCCTACTCGATCGACACCGTGGGCGACGTCTACCTGACCGGCCGGGTCAGCGCGGCGGCGGTCACGGCCGAGGAGGTCGACCGGCTGCTGGGCGCGGTGCTCAGCTACGCCGACGACCACTTCAACACGATGCTCGAGATCGGCTTCGGCACCTCGATCCGGCGCGAGTGGGAGTGGCGGGTCAAGCGCGGGGAGTCCCTGCGCAACCTCGAGGCGTTCGCGGACTTCGTCGAGCGCGGGTGAGCACCCCGGCCCCGCCCGGGTACGAGCGCCGCTGGTGGGTGCTGGCCACCATGATCGTCTGCCTCCTGGTGGTCATCATGGGCAACACGGTGCTGAACGTCGCCCTGCCCACCTTGCAGCGCGACCTGTCGGCCACCCAGAGCCAGCTCCAGTGGGCCATCGACGCCTACATCCTGGTCTTCGCCGGCCTCCTGTTCAGCTGGGGCGTCCTCGGCGACCGCATCGGGCGCCGACGGGCCCTGCTGCTGGGGCTGGGCATCTTCTCCCTGGGGTCGGTGCTGGCCGCCTTCGCCGGGTCGGCCGACGAGCTCATCGCCTGGCGGGCGCTCATGGGCGTCGGCGGGGCCGCCGTGCAGCCGGCCACCCTGGCGGTGATCAGCAACGTGTTCCCGCCCGCCGAGCGCAGCCGGGCCATCGGGGTGTGGGCCGGGGCGGCCGGCATCGGCATCGCCGGCGGACCGCTGGCCGGCGGGCTGGTGCTCGAGCACTTCTGGTGGGGCGCGGTCTTCCTGCTCGGCATCCCGGTCGCGGCGCTCGGTGCCCTCGGCGTCGTCGTGCTGGTGCCCGAGTCCAGGGACCCCGCGCCCGGGCGCCTCGACGTCCCGGGGGTGCTGCTGTCGATCGCCGGGCTGGGTTCGCTGGTGTTCGGCATCATCCGCGGCGGCGAGGGGGTGGGCTGGACGACGCCGGGCGTGCTCGGCCCGCTGCTGGGCGGTCTGGTCCTGCTGGCCGCGTTCATCTGGTGGCAGCGCCGCACCAGCCACCCGGCGCTGGACGTCTCCCTGTTCCGGCTGCCCGCGTTCTCCGCCTCGGCCGGCGCGCTGGCGCTGAACTTCTTCGCCCTGCAGGGGGCGACGTTCTACCTCGTGTACTACCTGCAGGGCGTGCTCGGCTTCAGCCCGCTGCAGAGCGGGGCGACCCTGGTGCCGATGGCGGTGGCCATCGCGATGGCCTCGCCGCGGGCGTCGGTGCTGGCCGACCGGTTAGGCGCCAAGTTGGTGTGCGCGGCCGGGTTCGGGCTGATGGCCACCGCGTTCGCGGCCAACCAGCTGCTGCGGGTGGGCCCGCCGGTCTGGCTGGTGCTGGTCGTGCTCTTCGTGCAGGGGCTCGGCCTGGGCACCGTGCTGGCGCCGGCCACCGAGGCGATCATGAGCGTGGTGCCGCGCGAGAAGGCCGGTGCCGGCGGGGCGGTGAACAACACGGTGCGCCAGGTCGGCGGGGCGCTGGGCGTGGCCATCCTGGGCTCGCTGGTCGCCGGGGTCTACGCCGCCCGGCTGGGCGACGCCGTCGAGGTGCTGCCCGAGGCCGCCCGCGAGCAGGCCCGCCAGTCGGTGGTCGCCACGCTGGAGGCCGTGCGGGTGGCCGGGGCGGACGCCGAGGTGCTGGTCGCCCCCGCCCGCCAGGCCTTCGTCGAGGCCATGCACGTCACCGCGATCGGGACGGCGGCCTCCGCGCTGGTCGCCGCCGTGGTCTGCCTGGTCTGGTTGCCCGGCCGCCGCACCCTCCCGCCGTCCTGACCCCGTCCGACCCGTGGAGACCCGATGACCGCCGTGGAGAGCCCGTCCGCCCGGCACGCCCGCGTGGCCGGCCGGTTCGGGGAGGTGGTCGCCGGGGTCACCGACTGGACGGCGACCACCCCGGTCGAGGGCTGGACGGCGGCCGACGTGGTCGCTCACTTGGTCGAGTGGCTGCCCGGCCTGCTCGCCGCGGACGACGTCGTGCTGGCCGTCGAGCGGACCGGCGACCCGGCGCAGGACTGGACCCGGCACGCGACCGCCGTCCAGGCGCTGCTGGACTCGCCCCGCGCGGCCGAGTCGTTCACCCACCAGCACCTGGGCACGCTGCCGCTGGCCGAGGCGGTCGACCGGTTCTACTCGACCGACGTGCTGCTGCACACCTGGGACCTGGCGCGCGCGTCGGGTCAGGACGCCGGGCTGGACGAGGCCGAGTGCACGCAGCTGCTGGCCGGCATGCAGCCCATGGACGAGTTCCTCCGGCAGTCGGGCCAGTACGGCCCGAAGGTGCCGGTGCCCGACGACGCCCCCGCGGTCGACCGCCTGATGGGCTTCCTGGGCCGCGACCCCGCCGCTCGCCCGGGGTAGCCGTCGGCCGGTCGGGCACGTACAACGGAGGGGGTCGTCCTACCGTTGCGGCCGTCACCGACGAGGAGGACCCGATGGCCGGCCGCAACCGCCGCCCCCTGCTGCGTGCCTCCATCGGCGCGCACCTGGCCGGGGAGGTGGACCCCATCGCCACCACCGAGGCCGCCCGCGGGGTGGCCTACGCGCTGGTCGACCGAGCCCGCGCGACCGACGACCCCGAGGTGACCCGGCGCCTGGTGACCCTCGCCGACGACCAGGGCCTCGACGAACTGGCCGAGCTGTGGGCCGACGCCCCGGCCATCTCGCTGCCCGGCGCGCTGTGGCGGCTGTACCTGCTGCGCGCCTGGGTGCAGCGCGACCCGGTGGCCGCCGCCCGCGAGTTCGAGGCCGGTCAGGGGAGGGTGCTGCCCCGCGAGGTCGTCGCGGGCCTCGCCGACCCGCCCGGGCCCGACGGCGTGCGCGACCTCGCCGACGCCGTCCTCACCGGTGTGTTCGAGGGCGACCTCGACGTCGCGCTCGACCGGGCCGCCGCCTTCTGCTGGGTCGTGGCCGGCGGCCGCGCGGCGCGCGCCGACGACCTCGACGAGTCCGACCCCGACTCCGCCGACCGGGTCACCCGGGGTGGGTCCGCGCTGGCCCGCACGGCCGACCAGCTGGGCGCCGCCGCCCGGCGGTGGCGGGCCGGCACGCTCACCTGAGCCCGGCGCCGACGACCACGATGGCCGACGAGACCGAGCTGCGCAGCCGCACCCGTGCCCTGACCGGGGTGGTGCTGGCGACGGCCCTGGTCTACCCGCTGCTGGTGTGCGCCGTGCAGCTGGCCATCGCGCAGTTCTTCACCGCGGACGTGCCCGCGGCCCTCGGGTGGGGGCTGGCCGGCGCCGGGCTGTGCGTGGGCGTGGCCGCGGTGGTCCGGTGGAGCACCGGACGGCGGGTGCGCAGCCCCTGGCTGCTGGCCGGGCTGGTGCCCCCGCTGCTGTTCGAGCTCTGGCTGACCTGGCCCCTGCTGACCGGGTGACCCGTCGGGCAGGATGGACGCCGTGACCGGAACTCTGGTGCTCCTCCGCCACGGCGAGAGCGAGTGGAACAAGGCCAACCTCTTCACCGGCTGGGTCGACGTCCCGCTGTCGGACAAGGGCCGCGCGGAGGCGACCCGGGGCGGTGAGCTGCTGAAGGCCGAGGGGCTGCTGCCCGACGTCCTGCACACCTCGCTGCTCAAGCGGGCCATCACCACCGCAGAGCTGGCGCTGGCCGCGGCCGACCGGCAGTGGATCCCGGTCACGCGCTCGTGGCGGCTCAACGAGCGGCACTACGGGGCCCTGCAGGGCAAGGACAAGGCCGCCACGCTCGCCGAGTACGGCGAGGAGCAGTTCATGACCTGGCGGCGCAGCTACGCCACCCCGCCGCCGCCGATCGACCCGGCCGACGAGTACAGCCAGGACGCCGACCCGCGCTACGCCTTCCTGCCCCCGGAGGCCCGCCCGGCCACCGAGTGCCTGGCCGACGTCGTCGTCCGGATGCTGCCCTACTGGTACGACTCGATCGTGCCCGACCTGCGCGCCGGGCGGACGGTGCTGGTCACCGCGCACGGCAACAGCCTGCGGGCGCTGGTCAAGCACCTCGACGGCATGGGCGACGACGAGGTGGTGGGCCTGAACATCCCCACCGGCGTCCCGCTGCGCTACGACCTGGACGACGACCTCCGCCCGACCAACCCCGGCGGCCAGTACCTCGACCCCGAGGCCGCCGCCGAGGCCATCAAGGCAGTGGCCAACCAGGGCAAGAAGTGAAGGACCCCGTCGCCCCCCACCACGAGCAAGCTCGCGGCGGGACCCTGCGACGGGGCCGTTCCAGCACCGAGTGACGAGAAGGGCCCCGGGACGACGTCCCGGGGCCCTTCTCGTGCGATCCGGAGGATCGCGATGCGCACAGCCTCAGCTGGCGGCGGCGACCACGGGCGAGGGGCGCTCGCCGGTGACCAGGTAGACCACCCGGCGCGCGACGCTGACCGCGTGGTCGGCGAAGCGCTCGTAGTAGCGGCCCAGCAGGGTGATGTCGATGGCCGACTGGATGCCGTGCGGCCACTCGTCGCTGAGCAGCTCGCGGAACAGCTGCTGGTGGTTGCGGTCCATCAGGTCGTCGTCGGCCTCGAGCTGGGCGGCGGCCTCGATGTCCCGCTTGGCGATGATGGTGCCGGCCTGCGCGACGAGGCTCTCGGCGGTGTGGCCCATGTCCAGGAAGACCGGGCGCACCTCCTGGGGCACCGCGTGGTCGGGGAAGCGCATGCGGGCGACCTTGGCGATGTGCTGGGCCAGGTCGCCCATGCGCTCGAGGTCCTGCACGGTGGCCATGGCGGTGGTGACCGAGCGCAGGTCGGTGGCGACGGGGGCCTGGCGGGCGAGCAGGGTGAAGCACCGCTCGTCGACGCTCTCGCGGACGGCGTCGATGTGGGCGTCCCCGGCGATGACGAGGTCGGCGAGGGCGACGTCGGCGTCCAGCAGCGCGGTGGTGGCCTTGCTCATGGCCGAGCCGACCGTGTTGGTCATCTCCACCAGGGAGGTGGTGATGTCGTCCAGTTCTTCGCGGTAGGTGTCGCGCACGGTGCTCCTCCAGTGTGCGCACCCGGGTGGGCGGGTGCGGATGTCGACGGTGACGCGGCGCAACCCGGGTGCGGTTGCGGCTCGGGCGTCCGCACAGCAGCGTAGTTTTCGGGCCGGTCCCGTGCCGGGTCGCGCAGGTGAACGGCCGGACACCGGGCCGTGAACACTGGTTCCCCCGAGGGGTGATCCCGTGGGCGGAGGCCGGGAACCGTCCCCCGGTCGGCCTAGCATCGGCGCCGTGCTCCCGCTCCTGTGGCTGGTGCTCGGCCTCGTCCTGGGCGGTGTGGCCGGCGCCCTCGTCGTCCGGTTCCGCACCGGGCAGCCGTCGTCCTCGATCGAGGACGGCACCTTCGTGCCGACCTCGTTGCCGGGTGCGCCCACCCGGGTCGAGGACGAGGCGGTGCTGGCCCGCCGGCTGCTGGACCTCATGGACCCGGCGGTGGTGCTGCTCGACGTGCACGACTCGGTCCTGCTGGCCAACCCGGCCGCCCGCGCGATGGGCATCCTGCGCGGGCCGCGGCTGCTGGTGCCCGGCCTGGCTGCGGTGGCCCACGAGGTGCGGCGGGCCGGGCCCCGGCGCGCGGACGTGCAGCTGCCCGCCGACCTGGTGGGCACCGGTCCCCGCATGGTGGGCGTGCACGGGCTGCGCGTGCAGGGCGGCGCCGCGCACGAACCCGGGCCCGTGGCCCTCGTGCTGCAGGACGTCACCGAGGCCCGCCGGGTCGAGGCCGTGCGGCGCGACTTCGTCGCCAACGTCGGGCACGAGCTGAAGACGCCGGTCGGGGCGCTCGCGCTGCTGGCGGAGGCCACCCAGGGCGCCGCCGACGACCCCGAGACGGTGCAGCGGTTCGCCGCCCGCATGGTGCACGAGTCCGACCGGCTGTCCCGGCTGGTGCGCGAGCTCATCGACCTGTCCCGCCTGCAGGGTGCCGAGCCGTTGCCCGAGCTGGAGCCCGTGCTGGTGCACGACGTGGTGGCCGAGGCGGTCGACCGCACGCGGCTGGCGGCCGCCGCCAAGGGCATCGAGCTGGCCGTGGGCGAGCAGGACGACCTGGTGGTCCTCGGCGTGGAGGCGCAGCTGGCCACCGCCGTCACCAACCTGCTGGCCAACGCGGTCACCTACTCGCCGGACTCCACCAAGATCGCCGTCGGGACCCGGGCGCGTGAGGGGTTCGCCGAGATCGCGGTGACCGACTCGGGCATCGGCATCCCCCGGGCCGACCGGGCGCGGGTGTTCGAGCGCTTCTACCGGGTCGACCAGTCGCGGGCGAGCGCGACCGGCGGCACCGGCCTGGGCCTGGCCATCGTCAAGCACGTGGCCACCAACCACGGCGGGTCGGTGGCCGTCTGGAGCGAGGAGGGCCTGGGGTCGACGTTCACGCTGCGCATCCCGCTGGCCCCCACCGCCGACGTCCCCGGCCCCGCCTCCGACCCCGCGGGTCCTCCCCGCGACCGTGTCGACGCGCTGCGCGCAGCCGTCGCCGAGACCGATGTCCAGAGAGGACGGTCATGACCCGAGTGCTGGTCGTGGAGGACGAGGAGTCCTTCTCCGACGCGCTGTCCTACATGCTGCGCCGTGAGGGCTACGAGGCCGTCGTGGCCGGCAACGGCATCGACGCGTTGGCCGAGTTCGACCGGGGCGGGGCCGACATCGTGCTGCTGGACCTCATGCTGCCGGGCCTGTCGGGCACCGAGGTGTGCCGCACCCTGCGCGCCCGCAGCGCGGTGCCGATCATCATGCTCACGGCCAAGGACACCGAGATCGACAAGGTCGTGGGCCTGGAGCTGGGTGCCGACGACTACGTCACCAAGCCCTACTCGGCGCGCGAGCTCCTGGCCCGCATCCGCGCAGTGCTGCGCCGGGGCAGCGACGCCGACCTGCCCTCGGAGGCCACCCTGGCCGCGGGCCCGGTGCGCATGGACGTCGAGCGGCACACCGTGTCCGTCGACGGCGAGACGGTGCCGCTCCCGCTGAAGGAGTTCGACCTCCTCGAGCTGCTGCTGCGCAACGCCGGCCGGGTGCTGACCCGCGGGCAGCTCATCGACCGGGTGTGGGGGTCGGACTACGTGGGCGACACCAAGACCCTCGACGTCCACGTGAAGCGGTTGCGGGCCAAGATCGAGCCCGACCCGGCCACCCCCAAGTGGTTGGTGACCGTCCGGGGGCTGGGCTACAAGTTCGAGTCGTGACCGGGGGCCCCGCCGACGGCGGGGCCCCCGGGCTCACTTGCCGCGGCCGGTCTCGTCCTGGAGCTCCTCGATCTTGATCGAGGCGTCGGCCTTGCTGATGTCCTCGGGGACCTCCTCGCCGGCCTGCTGCGCCAGCGTGGACAGGTAGCTCTTCTGCGCGCCGGTGGCCGGTTCGTCGCCGGTCACCCAGTCGTGCGGGTCCTTCTCGGCGGTGGGGTCGCCGGGCTGGCCGGAGTTCACGGGGGCGTCTGCGTCGCTCATGTGTTCGAAGCTACGCCGGGACGGCGTGGTCCGCGCGCTGGACGCAATCGGCAGCGGCCAGCCGGGCCCGGGCCTCCTCGATGCGCCGACCGATCAGGTAGACGTGGGTCCCTCCGCACGGGCACGTCGTCCGCCGTCGCGGGGTCGCCCCGCGCGAGTGGCGCCGCACCTTCGCGGCGACCCCCGCAGCGGCGCCGGGCGGTGCGTCAGCCGGGCCGGCGCCGGTGCAGCTGGACGGGCACCGGGCTGGCCGGGTGGGGGGCCACGAGTCCCAGGTCGAGCCGCTCGCGGGCCAGCCGGCGTAGCTCGGCGTACGCCGGGGCGCCCAGCAGCTCGGTCAGCTCGGCCGCGTAGGTGTCCACCAGTGGTTCGGCGGCGACGTGGGCGACCGGGGACCCGGTGCACCACCAGTGCAGGTCGTGCCCGCCGGGGCCCCACCCCCGGCGGTCGAACTCGCCGATCGAGCTGACCAGCACGCGGGTGTCGTCGGGGCGGTCGACCCACTCCTGCTCCCGGCGCACGGGCAGCTGCCAGCAGACGTCGGGCTTGGTCTCCAGCGGGTGCCGCCCGGTGCGCAGCGCCAGGGCGTGCAGGGCGCACCCGCCGCCCCCGGGGAAGTCGGGCCGGTTGTTGAAGACGCAGACGCCGTCGACGACCCGGGTGCGCAGCGCGGCCTCGGTCGCGCCGTCCTCGCCGGGTTCGTCCAGGGTGTCGGGCTCGGTCCAGTCGGTGGCCCACTGCGGACGACGCTGCCAGTCGGCGTCGGTGAGCTCCTCCACCGCGGCGGCCACCCGGGTGAGGTCGTCGGTGTCGGTGAAGAAGGCGCCGTGGTTGCAGCAGCCGTCCTGGGCCCGGCCGGCCACCACCCCGGCGCACCCGCGCCCGAAGACGCAGGTCCAGGCCGACGTCAGCCAGGTGAGGTCGGCGCGCACGCGGTGCTCGGGATCGGCGGGGTCGGTGAACTCGACCCACTCGCGGGCGTGGTCGGGGTCGACTTCCTCCGGCGGTGCCTGCACGTCGTCCAGTCCACCACGTGTGCCCGGCCGGCCGGGCACCCGGCAGACTGTGCGGTCATGCGGCTGGGAGTGCTCGACGTCGGTTCGAACACCGTGCACCTGCTCGTGGTCGACGCCCACCGCGGCGCCCACCCCACCCCGGCCTTCTCCGACAAGTCGGTCCTGCGGCTGGCCGAGCACGTGGGCGAGGACGGCGAGCTGTCCAAGGCGGGGGAGAAGGCCCTCCTGGCGGCGGTGCGGCGGGCCCGCGAGGTGGCCACCGAGGCCGGGTGCGAGGAGCTGCTGGCCTTCGTCACCTCGGCCATCCGGGAGGCCACCAACGGGGCCAAGGTGCTCGAGCGGGTCGCCCGGGCGACCGGCGTCGAGCTGCAGGTGCTCAGCGGCGAGGACGAGGCGCGGTTGACCTTCCTGGCGGTGCGCCGCTGGTTCGGGTGGAGCGCTGGCCGGCTGCTGGTCCTGGACATCGGTGGCGGTTCGCTCGAGCTGGCCACCGGCATCGACGAGGACCCCGACGTCGCGCTGTCGGTCCCGCTGGGCGCCGGGCGCATGACCCGCCGGTTCCTGCCCGAGGCGCACGCCGGTCGCCGTCCCGACCTCGACGCCCTCGACGCCCTCGACGGGCACGCCACGCGGCTGCTGGCCCCCGCTGCCCGGCGACTGGCCGCGGCCGGGGAACCCGACCTGGTGGCGGCGACGTCCAAGACCTTCCGCACCCTCGCCCGGCTCACCGGCGCCGCGCCCTACTCGGCCGGCCTGCGGGTGCCGCGGCAGCTGAGCGCGGTCGGCTTGGAGCAACTGGTCGGGTTCGTGTCCCGCATCGACTCCTCCGCCCTGGCCGAGCTGAACGGCGTGTCGGTCGACCGCGCGCACCAGGTGCCGGCGGGCGCGGTCGTGGCGCGGGCCGCGATGCGGGCCGTCGCGGTGCCCGCCGTGGCAATCTGCCCATGGGCCCTCCGCGAGGGCATCATCCTGCGGCGGTTGGACGGCTTGGAGGGCGCATGAGCGACGCTGACCACTCGGTCCGCTCCCTGGCCGAGATCCTTCGGGAGCACGGCCTGGAGTCCGAGGCCGGCACCCGGCCGGGCACCACGGGCCCGGTCAAGCCCGCCCGCCGCCGGCGCACCGTCGACGAGACCCGCGCCGAGAAGGCCGAGAAGGACGCCCGGGCGGGCGCCGGGGCGGGCCCGGCCGGCGCCCGGTTGGCCGAGGACACCGCGTCCCGGCGCGACCCCGCACGACCGGACACCGACCGCCGCGTGGCCGACCGCCGGGTGGCCGGCCGGCGGACCGAGGACACCGCACCTCCGCCGCCGCGCGGGGCCACGGGGGCGACCGGGTCGGGCTCGCGCTTCGGACGGCGGCGGGCTCCCGAGCCCGAACCGGCCACCGTCGAGCAGCCCGCCGCCCCCGAGCCGAGCGGCACGACCGCGGCGATCCCCGGGCTGCGCACCGGCCGCACGCCCGGTCTGGGCGGCGCCGTCGGCACCCGGTCCGGCGCGGCGCCGGTGCCCTCCACCGGTCCGATCCCCAAGGTCGTGCTGCCGGCCGAGGAGGACGACGAACCGCTCACCACGGGGCAGACCGCACTCGCCTGGGCCCGGTTCGTCGGTGAGCTCGTGCTGGCCCTGGCCGTCGGGGTGGGCGTCTACTACCTGTTCACCGTGCTGTGGGAGCTGCTCCCCTACGTCGCGGTGGTGGCGGCGCCGCTGGCCATCGCGGGCATGGTCGGGTCGGTGTCGTGGTGGCGCGGCCGGCACGGCCAGGGCGCGCTGCCGATGCGTGTGCTCGTGCTGCTGCTGTTCGCCGGCACGCTGCTGGTCGTCGTCCCGGCGGCCGGTCTGCTCGCTGGTACCTGACCCGTCCCCCGGGGTGCCCGGCTAGCGTCTGCGCGTGACCAGCACACCTGACCTGCAGTTGACCGGACTGGCCCTCGTCGGCGGCGGCAAGATCGGGGAGGCCCTGCTCTCGGGGCTGACCCGCCGACCGGGTGCCGCCGCGGGCATCGTGGTCGTCGAGCGCAGCGCCGACCGCGCCGCGGAGCTGGTCGGGACGTACGGCGTGCGGTCGCTGGACCTCGCCGCCGCGGCCGCGGCGTGCCGGGTGGTCCTGGTGGCGGTCAAGCCCCAGGACGTCGATGCGCTGCTGGCCGACCTGGCTCCGCACGTCGGCCCGGATCACCTGGTCGTGTCGGTGGCGGCCGGTGTGCCCACGGCGCGTGTGGAGGCCGCGCTGCCGGCCGGGACGCCGGTGGTGCGCGTCATGCCGAACACCCCGGCCCTGGTCGACGAGGGCATGAGCGTGCTGTCGGCGGGGGCGCACGCCACCCCCGCCCACCTCGACGAGGCCGAGGCGCTGCTGTCGGCGGTCGGGCAGGTGCGCCGGGTGCCCGAGAAGCAGCAGGACGCCGTGACGGCGCTGTCGGGCAGCGGTCCGGCCTACTTCTTCTACCTGGTCGAGGCCATGGTCGACGCCGGGATCCTGCTGGGGCTGCCCCGGGCGCTGGCCGCCGACCTCATCGTGCAGACCGCGCTGGGCGCGGCGACCATGCTGCGCGACTCGGGGGAGCACCCCGTGCAGCTGCGCGAGGCGGTCACCAGTCCGGGGGGCACGACCATCGCTGCGATCCGCGAGCTCGAGCGGCACGGGGTGCGGGCCGCCCTGATCGCGGCCATCGAGGCCGCGCACGACCGCTCGGTGGAGCTCGGTCGTCGAACCGGGTGAGATTTTCTAGGAATTCTTACGCTGCGTGACTGCACAACTCCGGGGCGTCGCTGTTGGGGAGATGTGACGGCGTTGTGACGCCGTGTCGCCGTGTCGACATGTCAGAGACGGCCGGTGAACAAGCGACCACTGTCAGTCGTGTCGACAAGTGACCAGGACGGACCGGTCCGCCTGTTCGTTTCACCCATCGCTTCTGTCCCAGCAGACCCCTAACGTTTCTCCCAGCACGCACGTGACCCGACCGCCGGTGGGGAAGCCGACGGCCTCGATGCGCGCCCCAGCGGAGGAGAACGACGATGACCATGCCCCAGCGCGCCTACCAGGTCCGCCCCGCCCAGCCCGGCCCGCGCCCGGTCGGCCGCCCCGTGTCGGCCCAGTCGGTCGCCCGCCCGGTGCCCGCTCCGCACCCGGCCGCCGCCCCCGTCAACCGGCAGCTGGCTCCCCAGCCGCAGCGCTCGGCCGTCACCTTCCTGACCGTCGCCGAGGTCGCCGCGATGATGCGCGTCTCCAAGATGACCGTGTACCGCCTGGTGCACGGCGGCGAGCTCTCCGCCGTCCGCGTCGGCCGCTCCTTCCGGGTGCCCGAGCGCGCCGTCCAGGACTACCTGCGCGACGCCTACACCGACATCGCCTGAGGAAGGACCTCCTCGCGCCCCAGGCCACGCTGCGCGCGGCCAGGGACCCTGCGACGCGGCCGTTCCATCGCGTCACCTGTTCCACCAGCAGTGAACTGCACAGCACAGCAGCACCCTCCGCACGGGGTCGCCGCCGTCGGGTCACCGGCGGCGGCTCCCCGGGAGGACGACCCCGGCCGCCGGCCCCGCACGGCTCCTGCCCCTGCGAGCGAGCCGCTCCGCCCGGCCACCAGGTAGTCTCGACCGCTGAGCGTCGAGCCTCCGCTGTCGGGGGTCCGGCGCACACGAGCTGAACACCCTCGCGCGGTGCCCGGCCTGACCTCCGGTCGGCGGCCCGGCCCTGCGCGACCTCGAGTCGGGAGCATCACCATGGGTTCGGTCATCAAGAAGCGCCGCAAGCGGATGGCTAAGAAGAAGCACCGCAAGCTGCTCAAGAAGACGCGCGTCCAGCGTCGCAACAAGAAGTGAGCTGACGCTCGTGCCGCCCGCGGTCGTCCTCGTCACCGGTGTGAGCCGGTGGTTGGGCGGTGCGCTGGCGGCCGAGCTCGCCGCGGACCCCTCCGTCGAGCGGGTCCTGGGGGTGGACACGGTTCCCCCCCGCCCCGAGGTGATGCGTCGCCTCGGTCGTACCGAGTTCGTGCGCGCCGACATCCGCAACCCGCTGATCAGCAAGGTCATCGCCGCGGCCGGGGTCGACACCGTCGTGCACATGAACATCAGCTCCACCCCCGGGGGGAGCGGCGGCCGCACGTCGATGAAGGAGCTCAACGTCATCGGCACGATGCAGCTGCTGGCGGCCTGCCAGCGGGTGCCCAGCGTGCGGCGGTTGGTGCTCAAGTCCACCAGCGCCGTGTACGGGGCCAGTCCCCGGGACCCGGCCGTGTTCACCGAGACGATGCAGGCCCGCCGCGTGCCCGGTGGCGGCTTCGCCAAGGACAGCCTCGACATCGAGGGCTACGTCCGGTCCTTCGCCCGCCGCCGTCCCGAGGTCGGCGTCGCCGTGCTGCGCTTCACCAACTTCATCGGCCCGCGCATCGACTCCCTGCTCACCGGTTTCCTACGCCTGCCCGTCGTCCCCACGGCACTGGGGTTCGACGCCCGCGTCCAGCTCCTCCACGAGGACGACGCGGTCGCCGTCCTGGCCAAGGCCACCACCGGCGAGTTCACCGGGACGGTCAACGTCGGCGCGCAGGGCACGGTGCTGCTCTCGCAGGCCATCCGTCGCCTCGGCCGGGTCCCGCTGCCGCTGCCTGAGCAGGCCATGGCGCCGCTGGGCCGGTTGACCCGGCAGGCGCGCATCACCGACTACTCGCCCGAGCAGCTGCGCTTCCTGAACTTCGGCCGGGTCGTGGACACCCGCGTGCTGCGCGAGGAGTTCGGCTACACGCCGCGCTACACCACCGCCGAGGCGCTGGCCGACTACGGGCGCACCGTCGTCCCGGTCGTCGACCCCCGCGCCGTCGGTGCCCTGCTGTCCACGGCGGGCTCCCTCGCCGGCCGGGCGGCCGGTCTGGTCGGCGCGTTGGGGTCGGTCACGGCGCGGCCCGAGGAGCCGCGGGTGACCGGGCTGCGGGCGGTGCGCGATGCCTGAGGCGCGGGTCATCCGGCTGCACCCCGACGGGCCCGACGAGCCGAGCGGGGCGGCCACGCCCACGCCCGGGTGGGAGGCGCAGCTGGCCGGGGGGTTGGACTTCCTGCGCCGACGGCTCACCGGCGAGTACGAGACCGACGAGTTCGGCTTCGACCCCGACCTGGCCGACCACCTGCTCATGCCGGTGCTGCGCCCGCTGTTCCAGAAGTGGTTCCGGGTCGAGGTGCAGGGCCTGGAGAACGTGCCCGACGTCGGGGGCGCCCTGGTCGTGGCCAACCACTCGGGCACCCTGCCGCTCGACGCGCTCATGACCACCGTCGCGCTGCACGACGAGCACCCGGCCGCCCGCCGCTTCCGCCTGCTGGGTGCCGACCTGGTGTTTCAGTACCCGTTCGTGGGTGCGATGGCCCGCAAGCTGGGGGCGACGCTGGCGTGCAACGAGGACGCCGAGCGGCTGCTGACCGAAGGCGAGCTGGTCGGGGTCTTCCCCGAGGGGTTCAAGGGCATCGGCAAGCCGTTCAGCGAGCGCTACACGCTGCAGCGGTTCGGCCGGGGCGGGTTCGTCACCGCCGCGCTGCGCACCGGGGCACCGATCCTGCCGTGCGCGATCGTGGGGGCCGAGGAGATCTACCCGATGATCGGCAACGCCCGGACGGCGGCGCGCATCCTCGGGCTGCCCTACCTGCCGATCACGCCCACCTTCCCGCTGCTGGGTCCGCTCGGTGCGGTGCCGCTGCCCTCGAAGTGGTTCATCGCCTTCGGCGAGCCCATCGAGACCGCGTCCTACGGTCCGGCCGCGGCCGACGACCCGATGCTGGTCTTCAACCTCACCGACCAGGTGCGCGAGACCATCCAGCAGTCGCTCTACCAGCTGCTGCTGCAGCGTCGCTCGGTCTTCAGCTGACCCCGCGCTGGGTCGGGGCGGGTCAGAACGGCCAGCGGTTGCGCCGGCGCAGGGCCAGCAGGCCGGTCACCGCGCCGCCGCCCAGGGCCGCGGCGCCCAGCGTCGGGACGCCGATGCGGGCGGCCTTGCGGCCGGTGCGGAAGTCCTTGACCAGCCAACCGCGCGAGCGGGCGACGGCCTTGAGCTCGGCGTCGGGGTTGACCGCGACGGCGGTGCCCACCAGCGACAGCATGGGCAGGTCGTTGGACGAGTCGCTGTAGGCGGTGCAGCGGGTGAGGTCCAAGCCCTCCCGCTCGGCCAGCGCCCGCACGGCCTGCGCCTTCGCCTCGTGGTGCATCATCTCGCCGACCAGGCGGCCGGTGTACTTGCCGTCGACGATCTCCGACACGGTGCCCAGGGCGCCGGTGAGGCCCAGCCGGCGCGCGATGACCGACGCCAGCTCGATCGGGGTGGCGGTCACGAGCCAGACGCGCTGGCCGGCGTCGAGGTGCTGCTGGGCGAGGACGCGGGTGCCGGCCCAGATGCGGTCGGCCATGAGCTCGTCGTAGATCTCCTCGCCAGCGCTGGAGATCTCCTCGACCGAGCGGCCGGCGATGAACGCCAGGGCGTTGTCCCGCACGGTGTGCATGTCCACGGCGGACTCCGTGCCGGCCACCCGGAACTTCGCCTGCTGCCAGATGAAGGAGGCGACGTCGCGGCCGGTGAAGTACTTGCGCGCGGCCAGGCCGCGGGCGAACCAGAACAGCGACGCGCCCATCATCATCGTGTTGTCGCAGTCGAAGAACGCGGCGGCGGTGTGGTCGGGCTGGACGGCGGGCGGCGTGTCCACCTCGGCCGCGGCAGCCGAGGCGACGCCTGCGACGAGCGCGCGGGTCTCCTCGTCCTCCAGGTCACCCGGGGTGCGCGCGCGGCGACCGCGGAACGGCACTCGAACCACTCGTGGCCCCCTCGTCTCGACGCCGCGCCGGCCCCGACCCGGCGTGCCCGACCCTAACCGCTGGGCGGGGCCGGCCCCGGGCGGTGGGCCACGGGCCCATCCGGCCGGCACACCGGCGCCGGTGCCCCGCCCACCCTCCGCGCGCATTCCAGAGCAGAGAATTTCCTGCTCACACCCCTTGTTCTGGCCCCGTTCCTGTCAGACCCTCCTGGTCGAATGGCTGCATGACGACGACGGGCCGGCGGTTCTGGGTGGAGGTGTCCCCCCGCTTCGCCGCGCCCGCTGCCGTGCCCGCTGCCCCGCCGGTGGACCCGCTCGAGACCCCGCCGGTGGACCCGCCGGTGGCCAGGGGTGGGGTGCCGCGGTTGACCGCTCTGGCGGTGGCCGCCGGGCTGGACGGGGCGGAACTGGATGCGGAGCTGGCGTCGGTGCACCGGCAACGCTCGTCGCTGGCGGCCTACGAGCTGGGGTTGATCGAGCGCAAGGCCACCCTGGGCGCCCGCCGGCCGCTGCCCTTCCTCCCCACGGCACGTGCCGGCAGCGGTGGCGAGGTCCCCGACCTGCTCGACCAGGAGGCAGCGGAGGAGGCCGCAGCGCAGGCCGCCGATGACTTCCTGCCCGAGGAGGTGGCGGTGCTGCTGGGCGCCTCGGTGCCGGCGACCCGCCATCACGTCGACCACGCCCTGACGCTGGTGCGGCAGTTGCCCGGGGTGTGGCATGCGCTGGCCGATGGGCGCATCGATGAGTCGCGGGCGCGGGCGATCGTGCGGGCGCTCAAGCACCAGGCCGCCTCCTGGGGTGGCCCGGTCGAGGACGGGGTCGTCGCCGCCCTGGCCGCCTGCGGGGTGGGCTGGGCCGAGCGCGGGTGCGGCCCGTCGGCGCTGCACGACCGGCTGGTCGCCGCGCTCATCGCTGCCGATTCGGCGGCGGCTGACCGGCGGCGGGAGATCAGCAAGCGCGGTGCCGACGTGGTGGTGGTGGGCACCGGTGACGGGTTGGGTGAGCTGCGGCTGCTGCACGTCGACCTCGCCGACCTCGAACTGGCCCGCGCCCAGGTCAACGCCTACGCGAGGGCGCTGAAGGCCGATGGCGACGAGCGACCCATCGGCCAGATCCGCATCGCGGTCGTCCTGACGTTGATCATGCGCCCGTGGGAGGCCCGGGACCCGGCGGTGACCCACGTGACGGTCAACGCCGACCTCGCCGACCTGCTGCTGCCCGACCTCGACGACCTGATCTCCACCAGCGAGTCAGCAGACCTCAACGGCACCGTCCCCGAAGGGACCACGACGGGGGGAGCCCAGGCCGAGGCCGACACCGAAGGACCCGCCGCACAGGACATGGCCGCCCAGGACCTGGCCGCCGAGGACCTGGCCGCCGAGGACCTGGCCGCCGAGGACCTGGCCGCCGAGGACCTGGCCGCCGAGGACCTGGCCGCCGAGGACCTGGCCGCCGAGGACCTGGCCGCCGAGGACCTGGCCGCCGAGGACCGGGCCGCCGAGGACATGGCCACCGATGACCTGGCCACCGAGGAGCCGGCCGACGTTGCCGGGACAGGTTCGCGCAGACCGGGCCACCGGCTCCGGGGGACAGGTGTGCCCGCCGGCGGCTCCCAGGTCGCCGACGTCGACAGGATGCCCATCAGCCCGGCTGCCGTCCGCGAACTGCTGCGCCGCATCGACGCCCTCGGGCTCACCCACCCCGTCGGCGGGCACCTGACGTTCACCGTCACCGGCCCCGGACGTCGACTGCTGGCCGTGGCCACACCGCACGAGCTCGAAGCCGCCGCCCGGGCCGGCGCCGGGCTGGGACCACCACCCGCCACCACCGCCTACCGCCCCACAGCCGCCCAGTACCGGTACCTGCGCGCCCGCGACCGGCACTGCCGCTTCCCCGGCTGCCGCCAGACCGCCCTGCACGCCGACGCCGACCACGTCGTCCCCTACGACCACCACAACCCCGCACGCGGCGGGAAGACCTGCGTCCGCAACCTGGTCATGCTCTGCCGACGCCACCACCTGCTCAAGACCCACGCCCCCGGCTGGGCCTTCCGCCTCGACCCCGACGGCACCCTGCACGTCACCACCCCCGGCGGCACCACCCGCAGCACCCGGCCACCGGCCGCCGACGGCGTCCTCGACCTCCTCGCACCCCCACCCCACGACCCGGCCGCGGACCCACCGCCCTTCTGAGCGGCGGACGGCCGCGCGCCGCGGACCACCCCGGCGCGGCGGGCAGGCCGGCGGCGCGCCCGGGCGACCACCGGCCCCGGTCAGTAGCGCGCCGAGAAGCCGCCGTCGGCCTGCAGGAGCTGACCGGAGATCCACCGTCCCTCGGGCGACAGCAGGAACGACACGACCCCGGCGATGTCGGTCGGCGTGCCCAGCCGGCCCAGGGGGTGGTGCGGCACCAAGGACGCCCGCAGCTCGTCGTCCATCCAGCCGGTGTCCACCGGCCCCGGATTCAGCACGTTCGCCGAGATGCCCCGCGGGCCCAGCTCCCGCGCCGCCGACACCACGATCCGGTCGAGCGCCCCCTTCGACGACCCGTACGGCAGGTTGCCGGTCGTGTGGTCACTGGTCAGCGCCACCACCGCGCCGCCGCCGTCGGGCACCTGCCGCGCGAACGCCGCGATCAGCAGGAGGGTGGCCCGGGCGTTGACCGCCACGTGCCGGTCGAAGCTCTCGGCCGTCGTGTCCAGCACCCCGGACTCGACGCAGTGGGCATGGCTGAGCACCAGCGCCCGCACCGGCCCGTGCGCGGCCACCACCGCGTCCAGCAGCTCCTGCGGCGCCGTCGCCGAGGCGAGGTCGGCGTCGTGGTCGCTGTCGTGCAGGTCGCTGGTCGCCACCGTCCACCCGTCCGCGCGCAACCTCGGCACGATGCCGGCCGCGATGCTGGTGGCCCGGGCGGCGCCGGTGACCAGGACGACGCCGGACGTGGGTGTCCCCGGGGAGCGGACGGCGTCGGGCACGGGGAGAACCGTAGGCCCACGCCCCGGTGGAGGGTCAGTCGCCCACGCAGATCAGCCCGCCGACGCAGATGGTGGTCGACGGCAGTGGGAGCGGGACCTCGATCAGCGGCCCGGGGGTCGTGGTCGGCGCCGACGTGGGCAGCGGCACGGTCGGCACTCCGGGTGCTCCGGGGACCCCCGGCACCCCCGGTGCGGTGGTGGCGGCCCCGCCGCCGGTCGGCCTCGCCGCCGGCGTGCTCGCGGCGGTGCTCGTCGACGCCGGCGCCGGGCCCGTCGTCGGGGCCGGCGCTGCCGTGCTGCCCGGGGCGGGGGTCGCCGGCGCACCGGTGGAGGGCGCCGCGGTCGGCGCGGGGGAGGGGGCTGGCAGGCACGCACCGGGCACCGGGCCCAGCGAGTCGCGGCCGGCGTCGGCTGCGCCGTCGGAGCAGGCCAGCGACGCCTGTAGACCAGCCCCCCGCGCGGCCACCTGGTCGACGAGGTCGAGCGAGTCGGCCACCGCCTGCTCGGCGCCGACCGGTACGTCGAGCCCCACCAGCCCCGCCCGTTGCTGCTGGGCCCACCCGACGAGGGTGGTCAGCGCGGCGGTGTCGCGCGCCGGCACCGCCGTCGTCGTCAGCGCCGAGGTCCCCTCGGTGGTCTGCTCGTCCATGGTGTCCAGCACGTCGACGACGGTCCCGGCATCGGGGGCGGCGGCGACCGACCGGCCCGGCGCCGCGGCGACCGGCTGGGCCCCTGCGTCGGACCCGGTGAGCGCCTGCAGCTCCTGCAGGCGCGTCGTGGCGAAGCCCAGCAGGGTCAACCCCCGTTCGGTGTCCGCGGCCAGCGCCAGCTGGGTCTGCTCGCTGCCCCGCTTCAGGCCGTAGAGGAGGTCGCCGGGCTCGGCGTCCTGGGCCACCGCCACCAACCCCGACAGGGCTCCCACCGACATCGCCGCGCCGACCAGCCCCGCCGTGACCCGGGTGCGCCAGCGCGGCGGCACCACGTCGGCGGACCGGGCAGCCAGCGCCCGGCGCCACCACGAGGGCGCCGGCTCCGGCGAGCGGACCGCGGGCTCGCGGACGGCGGCCATCGCCACCAGCCGCGCGCGCTGGGTGGCCCGCACGTCCGCGCCCAGGTCGGGGGCGTCGCGGGGGAGCCGCTGCAGCCGCCGGACGAGCGCGTCCTCGAGCTCTGCTCGGACCTCCCTGTCGCTCATCGTCGTCCCCGTCCCGCGTGCGCACCGACCGGCCCGGCGGGTCGTGTCAGCGCGAACAACGAGGGGCCCGTCCCACCGATACGGGGTACCGGCAGGTAACTTCCCCGCCCACCCGGACGGGTCACCGCAACCCCTCCGGCAGCAGCGTGGCCAGCCGCTTCACGGCCCGGTGCTGCAGCGCCTTCACGGCGCCGTCCTTCTTGCCCATGGCGGCCGCGGTCTCCGACACCGAGAGCCCCTGGAGGAACCGCAGCGCGATGCACTCCCGCTGCTCGTCGCCCAGCTGCGCCACGCACGCCATCAGCTCGGCGTTGGTCAACCCCTGCAGCACCGCGTCCTCGGGGCCGTCGGTGGCCCGGTCGGCGTCGCGCATGTCGGCGGTGGTCACCTCCAGCCGGAACCGGCTGCTCTTCACGTGGTCGAGGACGATGTTGCGCGCGATGGTCACCAGCCAGGCGCCGACGTCGCGGCCCTGGAACGTGAGGGAGTCGATGCGCCGCAGCGCGCGCACGAAGGTCTCGCTGGTGAAGTCCTCGGCCGTCTGCCGGTCGGCGACCCGGTGGTAGAGGAACCGGAACACCATGTCGGCGTAGCGGTCGTACAGCTCGCCGAACGCCTCGGCCTCACCTGCCTGCGCGCGCTCGACCAGCGTCCAGACCGCGACCTGCTCCTCGCCCTCGGGCTGCGCCGGCAGCTCCGCGGTGGCATCGGGCTCGGCCGTGGGGCTGGACCCCGTGGTGGGATCGGGCTCGGCGGCGGGGTCGGGCTCCACGGTGGGATCGGGCTCGGCGGGGCGGTGGCGCGGGGACGGTGGCGGGGTCACCGGCGGGGTCGCTGGCGCGCCCTCGACGCCGCCGGCCCGGCGGGGTCCGGGCGTGCGCGGCCGGGGTGTCGGCCGGGGGCGTGGTGTCGGCCGGGGGCGTGGGACGACGACGGCGGTGCCCTCGGCCGGGTCGGCCCCGGCGCCGGCCGCACCCGCCCCCCGCTCGAGGTCCTCGGCGGCACGACCCTGGCGGGGCATGGACGTCCCCCCGTCGTCGTCGGCGCACCGCTCGTGACCCGTCCACCCGGGCCCTGACCTGCGCAGGTCGGCCCCATGGTGACAACATCGGGCCTCCGCGTCCACGCGAGCGGTCCCGGACCGGGGGACCGCCGAGGGAGGAGAACCCGCAGTGGCCCCCGCAGCCCGCACGTTCCACGGTCTCGTCCGCGCCGCCGCGCGCACCCACGGCCCGGCCCCCGCACTGGTCGAGGGGGACCGGCGGCTGACCTGGACGGAGCTCGACGAGGCGGTCGAGCGGGCCGCGGCCGGGTACGCCGCCCGCGGGCTCGCGGCGGGGGACCGGGTGGCCGTGCAGCTGCCCAACGGCATCGACTGGGTGCTCGCCGTCGTGGGCGCGATGCGGGCCGGGCTGGTCGTCGTCCCGGTGAACACCGCCTACACCGACCCCGAGCTCACCCACCTGCTCACCGACTCCGGGGCCCGCGCGCTGGTGGTGGCCGCCGGTCGCGAGGAGCTGGCCGGCGTGCCCGTGCAGGTCGGCCCGCCGGCGGCCGACGGCGAGCCCCCGGCCGACCCCGACGATCCCGACGCGCTGGCCCTGCTGGCCTACACCAGCGGCACCACCGGCCGCCCGCGCGGTGCGATGCTCACCCACGCCGTGCTGCTGGCCAACCAGCAGCAGGTGCTCGCGGTCGACCCCGCCCCGGTGCGCCCCGGCGACGTCGTCCTGCTCGCCCTGCCGCTCTTCCACGTCTACGGGCTCAACGGCGGCCTGGGCCTGGTGGCCGCCACGGCGTCGTGCGGCGTCGTCGTCCCCGCGTTCGACCCGGTGGCCACCCTGGAGCTGATGACGGCCGAGGGCGTCACCGCCGTCCCGGCCGCGCCGCCGATGTACCAGGCCTGGCTGGCCGCCGCCGACGCCGCCGGCTCGGACACCGCGCTGCGCCGCGCCTTCGCCGCGGTGCACACGGCGAGCTCGGGCTCCGCGCCGCTGGCCCCCCGCGTCTGGACGGCGATGAAGGAGCGCGCCGCGGTGACGGTGTGGGAGGGCTACGGCCTGACCGAGGCCGCGCCGGTGCTGACCACCACCCTGGTCACCGGACGCGGCAAACCGGCCTGCATCGGCGCCCCGCTGCCCGGCGTCGAGCTGGTGCTGCGGGACACCGCCGGTGGCCCCGAGGCCGGCCCCGACCCCGGCAGCCGGGTGCGCGAGGACGTGTTCGGCGACCCCTTCGGCGACGACCCGCCCGACAGCGCCGGCGAGGTGTGCGTGCGCGGGCCCAACCTGTTCGGCGGCTACTGGCCCGACGGCGCCGACGGGCCCGACGCCGAGGGGTGGCTGCTCACCGGCGACATCGCCTACCGCGACGCGCAGGGCGACCTGCACCTGGTGGACCGGCGCCGCGACCTGGTGCTGGTCAGCGGGTTCAACGTGTACCCGCTGGAGGTCGAGCGCGTGCTGGAGGGCCACCCGGAGGTCGCCGAGGCGGCGGTCATCGGGGTGCCCGACGAGCGGACCGGGGAGTCGGTGCGGGCCTTCGTCGTGCTCACCCCCGGCGCCGAGGTCGACGGCGAGACGCTGCGGGCCTACGCCCGCACCTCCCTGGCCCGGTTCAAGGTGCCGCGGTCGGTGCACCTGGTCGACGCGCTCCCGCACTCCCTGACCGGCAAGGTCAGCCGGGCCCGGCTGCGCGAGCTGGGCCTGGACCGCATCGCCGCCGAGACCCAGCACGCCGAGGGCGTCGACGCCGGGGTGCAGGGTGGCTGAGCCCGCCCCTGCGCTGCAGCTGCTGACCCGGCAGTCCTGCCACCTCTGCGAGGTGGCGGCCGAGACGCTGGCCCGCGTGGCCGCCGAGCACGGCCTCGCGGTCACCGCCGTGGACGTGGACGGCGACCCCGAGCTGCAGGCCGAGTACGGCGACCGGGTGCCCGTGGTCCTGCTCGACGGCCGCGAGCACAGCTACTTCACCGTCGACGTCGACCGGCTCCGACGGGACCTCGCGGCCCGCTGAGCACCCGCCGCAGCGGTGGCGTCGGACACATCGGGGGCCGGTGACCTGCACGGATGCCCCACGGGACTTTGTTCCGACGTTCACAAGCGGTTACCGTGGCGTTGCCGGGCCGACGAGACCCGGCCGACACCCCCTCGACGCCAGCGGCACCCCCTGCGTGCGCGCGCACCGCAGTGGAGACGCCCGTGGACCACCCCGACCGGTGCGTCCGCGGTGGCCGCAGCCGGGTGGGCGGGACCAGCGAGGAGGGCGCGTGACCGAGGTGCGGACCCGGGCCATCCCGGAGGCGACGGTGGCCCGGCTGGCGGTCTACCTGCGCGTGCTCACCGGCCTGGCCGAGGCCGGTCGCGGGTCGGTGTCCAGCGGTGAGCTCGCCTCCGCCGCCGGGGTCAACCCCGCCGGGCTGCGCAAGGACCTCTCCTACCTCGGCCCGTGCGGCGTCCGGGGCGTCGGCTACGCCGTCCCCGCCCTGCGCGAGCGGCTGGCCCGTGCGCTCGGCGTCGAGCAGGCCCGCTCCTGCGTCCTCGTCGGCATGGGCAACCTGGGGTCGGCGCTCGCCGGCTACGCCGGTTTCGGCACCCGGGGCTTCACCTTCGTCGGGCTGCTGGACGCCGACCCCGCCCGCGTGGGCGACGTCGTCGGCGGCACCGCCGTCCGCCCGGTCGAGGACCTCGAGGAGGTCGTCGCCGCGCACGGGGTGACCATCGCCGTGGTCACGACGCCGGCGACCGTGGCCCAGTCGGTGTGCGACCGGCTGGTGGCCGCCGGGGTGCGCAGCATCGTGAACTTCGCCCCCGTGGCGCTCGCCGTCCCCGCCGGGGTCGACGTCCGGCAGGTCGACCTGTCGGTGGAACTGCAGGTGCTGGCCTTCCTGGACCAGCAGAAGGGTGTGGACGTCGTGCCCCACCGGATGAGCGAGCAGGTGGCCCTCCCATGAGCCTCCTCGCCGTCGGCATCAGCCACCAGACCGCGCCGGTGACCCTGCTCGAGCAGGCCGCCATGAACGGCGACGACACCGTCAAGACCCTGCACGAGCTGCTGGACTGCGAGCACGTGTCCGAGGCGCTGGTCCTGGCGACCTGCAACCGGGTCGAGATCTTCGCCGAGGTCGACCGGTTCCACGGCGGGGTGGCCGACGTCAGCCGGGTGCTGGCCCGGCACGCCGGCACCGGCGTCGAGGACCTCTCGCCCTACGTCACCGTGCACTACGAGGACCAGGCCATCGGTCACCTGTGCGTCGTGGCCGCGGGCCTGGACTCCATGGTGGTCGGCGAGACCCAGGTGCTGGGCCAGCTGCGCGCGGCCTACGCGCTGGCCCAGGCCGAGGGCGCGATCGGGCGCGAGCTGCACCCCATCGCCCAGCGGGCGCTGCGGGTGGGCAAGCGCGTGCACAGCGAGACCGGCATCGACCGGGCCGGCGCCTCGCTGGTCTCGGTCGCCCTCGACCGCGTCACCGACCGCGTCGGCGAGCTGGCGGGCCGGCCGGTGCTGGTGGTCGGCGCGGGGTCGATGGGGGCGCTGGCCGCCACCACCCTCGCCCGCCGCGGTGCCACCGTCACCGTCACCAGCCGGACGCCGTCCACCGCCGCCCGGCTGGCCGAGTCGATCGGGGGCCGGGCCGCCGACCTGGACCGGCTGGCCGACGAGGTGGCCGCCGCCGACGTGCTCGTCACCTGCACCGGTGCCACCGGGACGGTCATCGGCACCGACGTCGTCGGCACCGCGATGGCCGGCCGGGACCGCCCGCTGGTGGTGGTCGACCTGGCACTGCCCCGCGACGTCGACGCCGCGGTCGGCACCCTGCCGGGCGTCCACGTGGTCGACCTGGCGATGCTGCAGGGCGAGCGGGCCGCCCGGCCCGGCCAGCCGGTGGCCGGGTCCGTCGCCGCCGACGACATCGCCGCCGCGCACGCCCTCGTCGAGCTCGAGACCTCGCTGCTGCGCGCCGAGCGGCAGGCCGCCGCCGTCGCCCCCACGGTGTCGGCGCTGCGCAGCCAGGCCGCCGACGTGGTCGACGCCGAGCTGCTGCGCCTGTCCACCCGGTTGCCCGACCTCGACGCCCGGGCCCGGTCCGAGATCGCCCGCACCGTCCGCCGGGTGGTCGACAAGCTGCTGCACGAGCCCACCGTGCGGGTCAAGGAGCTGGCCAGCGCCCCGGGCGGCACCGACTACGCCGACGCGCTGCGCGCGCTGTTCGGGCTGGGCCTGGACGCCGACACCACCGGCAAGCTGGCCGACGCCGTCACCGTCGACGCCGCCGTCACCACCTCGACCACGACGCTGGACCAGCTCACCGACCGGGACCTCCCGTGACCGGCCCGATCCGGCTGGGCACCCGGCGCAGCGAGCTCGCGCTGACCCAGTCCGGGCACGTCGCCGACGCCCTCGCCGCGGTCAGCGGTCGACCGGTGGAGCTGGTGCACATCACCACCGAGGGCGACCGGTCCGCCGCCGCCATCAGCCAGCTCGGCGGCACCGGGGTGTTCGTCAGCGCGCTGCGCGAGGCGCTGCACGACGGCCGGGTCGACGTCGCCGTGCACAGCTACAAGGACCTGCCCACCGCCGAGGAGCCCGGACTGGTCATCGCCGCGGTGCCCGCCCGGGAGGACCCCCGCGACGCCCTTGTCGCCCGCGACGGCTTGACCCTGGGGGAACTGCCCACCGGGGCCACCGTCGGCACCGGCGCCCCCCGCCGGGTCGCCCAGCTGCGCGCCCTCGGCCTGGGCCTCGAGGTGGTCCCCATCCGGGGCAACGTCGACACCCGGATGGGCAAGGTGACCTCGGGCGAACTGGACGCGGTGGTCCTCGCCCGGGCAGGATTGGCCCGCCTCGGCCGGCTGGACGCCGTCACCGAGGTGCTCGACCCGCTCCAGGTGCTCCCCGCCCCCGCGCAGGGTGCCCTGGCCGTGGAGTGCCGGAGCGACGACGACGTCACCCGGTCGCTGCTGGCGGCCCTCGACGACGCCGGTGCCCGCGCCTGCGTCGCGGCCGAGCGCACCGTCCTGGCCACCCTGGAGGCCGGGTGCAGCGCGCCCGTCGCCGCGCACGCCGAGATCGGCGAGGCCGAGGACGGCGGGGCGGAGATCTACCTGCGGGCGTCGGTCACCGCGCTCGACGGCGGCGACGCCGTGCGCGGTTCGGTCTCCGGACCCGTGACCGACGCCACCCGGTTGGGCCGCGACCTCGCGGCCGACCTGCTCGACCGCGGTGCGGGCGCCCTCGTGGCGGCCAGCCGATGAACGCCCTGCCACACCCACAGACCCCCTGTTCGACCGCAAGCGACCCCACCTCGGGGTCGGAGATGGAGAGCACGCGATGACGCGCTCACGCAAGCAGTCCGGCCGAGTCGTCTTCGTCGGAGCCGGCCCCGGTGACCCCGGCATGCTGACCACCCGCGCCGCCGAGGCGCTGGCCGCCGCCGACCTCGTGCTGGTCGACGCCGAGGTCCCGGCCCCGCTGACCGACGCCGTGCGCGAGGCGCACCCCGACCTCGAGCTGGCCGTCGCCACCGGCGAGCCGGCCGAGGTCGCCAAGTCCGCCGTGGCCGCCGCCAAGGGGGGCTCCGTCGTCGTCCGGCTGGTGGCCGGCGACCCCTTCACCACCGACCTGGTGGTCAAGGAGGTGCTGGCCGTGACCCGCACCAGCGTGCCCTTCGACGTCGTCCCCGGCGTGGCCGTGGGCAGCGCCGTGCCCGCGTTCGCCGGCGTGGCCGTGGGCGCGGGTTCCGTGCAGGCCGACCTGCGCGGCGAGGACCCGGTCGACCTGGCCGCGCTCGCCGCCGCCGCCACCGGCACCGGCAGCCCGCTCGTGCTGCAGGTCGCCGCCGACCAGCTGCCGCTCGTGGCCGCCGGCCTCCTCGAGGGCGGCATGTCCGCCGCGACCTCCGTGGTGGTCACCGCCGACGGCTCCAGCACCGCGCAGAAGAGCGTCGTGGCCAAGCTGGGCGCGGTCGCGGAGAAGGACGCCGGCACCGAGTCCTTCACCGGGTCGGTCGTGGCCACCATCGGGTCGGTCGTGGACAAGCGCGCCCGGCTGGGTTGGTGGGAGTCCCGCCCGCTGTTCGGCTGGCGGGTGCTGGTGCCCCGCACCAAGGAGCAGGCCGGCGACATGAGCGAGCGGCTGCGCGCCTACGGCGCCGTCCCGGTGGAGGTGCCCACCATCGCCGTGGAGCCCCCGCGCAGCGCGGCCCAGATGGACCGTGCGGTCAAGGGCCTGGTCACCGGCCGCTACGGGTGGATCGTCTTCACCTCCACCAACGCGGTGCGCGCCGTCCGCGAGAAGTTCGTCGAGCTGGGCCTGGACGCCCGCGCCTTCGCCGGGGTCAAGGTCGCCTGCGTCGGCGAGCAGACCGCCGAGGCCGTGCGCGAGTTCGGCATCGTGCCCGAGCTGGTGCCCTCCGGCGAGCAGTCCTCCGAGGGCCTGCTCGTGGACTTCCCGCCCTACGACGACGTCTTCGACCCGATCGACCGGGTGCTGCTGCCCCGCGCCGACATCGCCACCGAGACCCTGACCGCGGGCCTGAAGGAGCGCGGCTGGGAGGTCGACGACGTCACCGCCTACCGCACCGTGCGCGCCGCCCCGCCGGCCGCCGCCGTGCGCGAGGCGATCAAGGGCGGCGGCTTCGACGCCGTCTGCTTCACGTCGTCCTCGACCGTGCGCAACCTGGTCGGGATCGCCGGCAAGCCGCACGCCCGCACCGTCGTCTCGGTCATCGGCCCCGCCACCGCGGCCAGTGCCACCGAGTTCGGCCTGCGGGTCGACGTCCAGCCCGAGACCGCCGCGGTCGGTCCGCTGGTCGACGCGCTCGCCGCGTTCGCCGAGGCCCGCCGCGCCGAGGCCGGGTCCGCGGAGTGACGGCGGGGCGGACTCTCGGCGCAGGGCGGCGTGGGGGTGCCAGCCCGGGTTTCGCGCGGGGACGGCGGCTGCGCTCGACGCCGGCGATGCGCCGGTTGACCGCGCAGACCCGGCTGGCCCCCGCCGACTTCGTGCTGCCGGTGTTCGTCAAGCAGGGCATCACCGAGCCGCAGCCGATCTCCTCGATGCCCGGGGTCGTGCAGCACACGCAGGAGTCGGTGCGCACGGCCGCCGCGGAGGCCGCCGAGGCCGGCATCGGCGGGCTGATGCTGTTCGGCATCCCCGCCGACAAGGACCCGGTGGGCTCCCAGGCCGACGCCGCCGACGGCGTGGTCAACGTCGCCCTGCAGCAGCTGCGCGCCGACCTGGGCGACGAGCTCGTGCTCATGGCCGACCTGTGCCTGTGCGAGTACACCGACCACGGCCACTGCGGCGTGGTCACCCCGGCGGGCGTCGTGGACAACGACCCGACGTTGGACCGCTACGCCGCCGTCGCGATCGCCCAGGCCCAGGCCGGGGCGCACCTGGTCGCCCCCAGCGGGATGATGGACGGCCAGGTCGCCGCCATCCGGGCCGGGCTGGACTCCGCCGCGTTCACCGAGGTGCCGATCCTGGCCTACGCCGCCAAGTACGCCTCGGGCTTCTACGGCCCGTTCCGCGAGGCCGCCGAGGGTGCGCCGCAGTTCGGTGACCGCTCGACCTACCAGATGGACCCGCCCAACGCCGCCGAGGCGCTGCGCGAGGTGGCCCAGGACCTCGCCGAGGGCGCCGACGCCGTCATGGTCAAGCCCGCGCTGCCCTACCTGGACATCGTGCGGCAGGTCGCCGACGCCGTCGACGTCCCGGTCAGCGCCTACCAGGTCAGCGGTGAGTACGCGATGGTCGAGGCGGCCGCCGAGCGCGGCATGCTCGACCGCCGCCGGGCGATCCTCGAGACCCTGACCTCGATCCGCCGCGCCGGCGCGGGCACGGTCCTGACGTACTGGGCGGTCGAGGCCGCCGGCTGGTTGCGGTGACCTACCGCGAGCCCGGCGGGTCCTGGCGCACGCTCTGGTCGATGGTCTGGGCGTTCGTCGTCCTGGCCGTGCTCGACGCCGTGCTCCCCGGCCAGGACGTGCCGCTGCTGGTCTGGGTGGTCGCCGTCGTGGCGGTGCTCGGCATCGTCGCGGCCGGGACCGTGTCGGCCAACCGGGTGTGGACGGTCACCGTCGTCGACCGCGGCCCGGACGCCGGGCTGACCGTCGGCCGCGAGCGGTTGCCGCTGACCGAGGTCGACCCGACGTCGCTGTCCGGCGAGGTCGGCGTGGACGTCGGGGCACCCGTGCTGGGCGGCGGCGCCGACGTCCCGAAGGGCCGAGTCGGCCTGCCGCTGCGCCGCACCGACGGGACGACGGTGCTCGTGCCCACCCGCCGGCCCGCACAGCTGACGGTTGCCCTGCGCACAGCTCTGACGGGGGCCACCGGTTCGTCGGAGCAGCCTGGGACAGTGGAGCCGTGAGCTACCCGCGCGACGCCCACGAGGCCTACCCCTACGGAGCGCCGGCCTCGGCCGACCTGTTCGAGCGCGCCGCCGCCGTGACCCCCGGCGGGGTGAACTCGCCCGTGCGCGCCTTCCGCGCCGTCGGCGGCACCCCGCGGTTCATGGCCTCGGGGTCGGGTCCGTGGATCACCGACGTCGACGGCCGCCGCTACGTCGACCTGGTCAGCTCGTGGGGCCCGATGATCCTGGGCCACGCGCACCCCGCCGTCGTCGCCGCGGTGACCGAGGCGGCCTCCCGCGGCTTCTCCTTCGGCACACCCACCGCCGGCGAGGTCGACCTGGCCGCGGAGATCGTCGACCGCGCCGGCGTCGAGCAGGTCCGGCTGGTCAACTCCGGCACCGAGGCGGTGCTCTCGGCGATCCGGCTGGCCCGCGGCGCCACCGGCCGGTCCGTCGTCGTCAAGTTCGCCGGCTGCTACCACGGCCACGTCGACGCCCTGCTGGCCGCGGCCGGCTCCGGGGTGGCCACGCTCGGGCTGCCCGACACCCCCGGCGTCACCACCGGAGCCGCCGCCGACACGGTCGTGCTGCCCTACAACGACGTCGCCGCCGTCGAGGCCGTGTTCGCCGAGCGCGGCAGCGAGATCGCCGTCGTCGCCACCGAGGCCGCCGCCGGCAACATGGGCGTCGTCCCGCCGCTCGACGGGTTCAACGCCGAGCTGCGGCGGATCACCGCCGCGCACGGCGCGCTGCTGCTGGTCGACGAGGTGATGACCGGCTTCCGGGTCAGCCGCGCGGGTTGGCACGGGCACGAGCACTACGACGCCGACCTGGTCACCTTCGGCAAGGTCATGGGTGGCGGTCTGCCGGCCGCGGCCTTCGGCGGCCGCCGCGAGCTCATGCAGCAGCTGGCCCCGCTCGGCCCGGTCTACCAGGCCGGCACGCTGGCCGGGAACCCCGTCGCGGTCGCCGCCGGGCTCACCACGCTGCAGCACTGCACCGACGAGGTCTACGCCCGCTGCGACGCCGTCGCCGCCACGATCTCGGGCGCCCTCACCGACGCCCTCGCCGCGGCGGGGGTCGCGCACCGCCTGCAGACCGCCGGGTCGATGTTCTCCGTCTTCTTCGTCCCCGACGGCCGCGTCGTGCGCGACTACGACGACGCGCGCACCCAGGAGACGGCGCAGCACACGGCGTTCTTCCACTCGATGCTGGCCGACGGGGTGTACCTGCCGCCCTCGGCCTTCGAGTCCTGGTTCGTCAACGCCGCCATGGACGACGAGGCCGTGCAGCGCGTGCTCGACGCGCTGCCCGCCGCCGCCCGCGCGGCCGCCGCGGCCACCCCGGGTGCCGCACCGACGGTCTCGCACGACGCCCAGGCCCTGCAGCCGTGACGGACCCCGTCCTCCCCTCCGCTCGCGAGCTCGCGCGGGAACCCGGGACGCGGCCGTTCACCACCGTCCACGTGATGCGGCACGGTGAGGTGTTCAACCCGACCGGTGTGCTCTACGGCCGGCTGCCCGGGTTCCACCTCTCCGACGCCGGGCACGGCATGGCCCGCACCGCCGCCGACTGGTTCGGCCAGCACCGTCCGATCACCCACCTGGTCGCCTCCCCGCTGCAGCGCGCACAGGAGACCGCGGCGCCCATCGCCGAGGCGCTCGACCTGCCGATCGCCACCGACGAGCGGCTGGTCGAGGCCGGCAACCAGTTCGAGGGCCAGACCTTCGGCGTCGGGGACGGCGCGCTCAAGCACCCGGCCAACTGGTGGCGGCTGCGCAACCCGTTCCGGCCGTCCTGGGGCGAGCCCTACCGGGAGATCGCCGAGCGGATGCTGGGCGCGGTGCACACCGCCCGCGACGCCGCGCGCGGCTCGGCGGCCGTCTGCGTCAGCCACCAGCTGCCCATCTGGGTGCTGCGGCTGACCGTCGAGGGCCGCAGCTACGTGCACGACCCCCGGCGGCGGCAGTGCGGGCTGGCCAGCGTCACCTCGCTGACCTGGGCCGGCGACGAGCTGGTGCGGGTCGACTACGCCGAGCCGGCGGGCCCGGCCGGGAAGGGCACGGTGGGCGGGGCATGAGGAAGCTGGCCCTCGCCGTCCTGACCGCGCTCGCGGTGGCGGGCTGCTCGACCGGGTCGGGCCAGGTCGACGTCAACAACGGCGGGGAGTTCCGGTTCGTGCAGGGCACGCCGTCCGGCGGGGTGATCGCCGAGGACGAGCGGCAGTCGGCGCCGGAGTTCTCCGGGACGTTGCTGGACGGGGGCGACTGGAGCTCCGACGAGCTCGCCGGCGACATCGCCGTGCTCAACGTCTGGGCGTCGTGGTGCGCCCCCTGCCGCGTCGAGAGCCCGGAGTTCGAGCGCGTCCACCAGGACCTGCGCGACGACGGTGTCCAGTTCCTGGGCCTGAATGTCAAGGACCAGCAGCAGCTGGCCCAGGCGTTCGTGGCCGACAAGGGGCTGACCTTCCCGTCGCTCTACGACCCCGCCAGCGAGGTCGCCCTGGCCTTCCGCGACTTCCCGACCCGGGCCATCCCGTCGACGATCGTGCTGGACCGGCAGCAGCGCGTGGCCGCGGTGTTCACCGCCGCGGTGAGCGAGGACGACCTGCGGTCCACGCTCGACCAGCTGCTGGCGGAGGGCTGAGGTGGGCAGCACCTTCGCCGGTCTGGTCACCGACGGTCCGTTGCTGGTCGCCGCGGCCGTCTCCGCCCTGGTGGGGCTGATCAGCTTCGCGTCGCCGTGCGTGCTGCCGCTGGTGCCCGGTTACCTCTCCTACGTCACCGGCCTGGTCGGCAGCGGTGCCCGCACGCGGACGCCGCGACCGGACGGGGACGGCGGGGGTGCAGTGGCCACCGCGGTGCGGGCCGACGAGCGCCCGCCCCGGGGACGCATGGTGGTCGGCGCCGTGCTGTTCGTGCTCGGCTTCACCGCGGTCTTCGTCTCCTTCGGCGCCGCGTTCGGGGGCCTCGGTCGTTGGCTGGCCGTCTACAACGACGAGATCACCCGCGTCATGGGTGGGGTCACCGTGCTGGTCGGCCTGGGCTTCCTGGGCTGGATCCCGTTCCTGCAGCGCACGAAGAAGCTCTCCCTGAAGCCGGCCGCGGGCCTGGCCGGGGCCCCGCTCCTCGGTGTGGTGTTCGGGCTGGGGTGGACGCCCTGCCTCGGACCGACGCTGGGTGCGGTCAACTCGCTGGCCTTCTCCGAGGCCACCGCGGCCCGGGGAGCCTTCCTCGGGGTCGCCTACTGCCTCGGGCTGGGCATCCCCTTCGTCCTGGTCGCCCTCGGCGCCCGCTGGGCGGTCGGGGCCACCACGTTCCTGCGGCGCCACGCCGCCGCGGTCAGCCGGTTCGGCGGCGCCGTGCTCGTCGTCGTCGGGCTGCTGCTGCTGACCGGCCTGTGGGGTGAGGGCATGCTCTGGTTCCGCTCGTGGCTGGGGTCCACCGGGTTCGGGGAGTTCTTCCTGTGACCACCACCGTCGAGCGGCCCGCGCCTCGTCCGTCGCCTCGCAGGGCGGCTCCCGTGCAGAAGGTCTCCTCGACGCTGCTGCGGTGGTGGCGGTCGCTGACGGCGATGCGGACGGCGCTGGTCCTGCTCTTCCTGCTCGCCGTCGCCGCCATCCCCGGGTCCCTGCTGCCCCAGCGGTCGCTGTCGCAGAGCCAGGTCAGCGGCTACTTCGCCGAGCACCCCGACCTGGCGCCGGTGCTGGACAAGCTCTACCTGTTCGACGTCTTCAGCTCGCCGTGGTTCGCCGCGATCTACCTGCTGCTGTTCCTCTCCCTGATCGGCTGCGTGCTGCCCCGGGCCGTCGAGCACGCCCGCGCGGTGGTCGCGGCGCCGCCGCCGGCGCCGCGGCACCTGCACCGGCTGCCCGACAACCGGGCGCTGGACACCCCGCTGCCCGCCACCGAGGCGCTCGACGCGGTGGAGGAGGAGCTGCGGGTCCGCCGGTTCCGGGTGGTCCGCCGCGACGGCGCGCACGGCCCCGAGCTGTCGGCGGAGAAGGGCTTCCTGAAGGAGACGGGCAACGTCGTCTTCCACCTCGCCCTGCTCGCGTTGCTGCTGGGCCTGGCCGGGGGGAAGCTGTGGGGGTACGAGGGCAGCATCCTGGTCACCGAGGGCGACCGGTTCTGCAACACCTTCCAGCAGTACGACAACCACAGCGAGGGCGCGCTGGTCGACACCGCCGACATGACGCCGCTGTGCGTCACCCTCGAGGACTTCCGGGCCGAGTACGAGGACAACCTCACGGCCGCGTCGTTCACCGCCGACATCTCCTACGGCCTGGCCGGGTCGGCCAGCCGCGCCACGACGATCGGGGTCAACGACCCGCTGCGCTTCGAGGGCGACCGGGTCTACGTCACCGGCCACGGCTTCTCGCCGGTGTTCAGCGTGACCTTCCCGAACGGTGACTCCTTCACCGACGTCTCCGCCCCGTTCCTGCCCTCGGACACCGCGACGATGTCCAGCCAGGGTGCGCTCAAGCTGCCCGACGTGCCCGGCAGCGACGAGCAGCTGGCCCTGGAGGGTTTCTTCGCCCCCACCGGCTCGATGCAGGGAGGCGTGCTCACCTCCATCGACCCCCGGCCGCTGGACCCGCAGGTCGCCCTGTTCGTGTACGAGGGCTACCTCGGCCTGGACTCGGGGATCCCGCAGAACGTCTACTCGGTCGACCAGACCCAGATCGACCGCGGCACCCTCGAGCGGGTCGGTGCGGCCAACCTGTCGGTGGGTGAGTCGACCACCCTGGCCGACGGCACCGTGATCACGTTCTCCGGCCTCAAGCAGTTCGCCGCCATGCAGGTCTCCCACGACCCCGGCCAGCTGTGGGTGCTGGTCTCGGCGATCGCCATCCTGGTCGGCCTGCTGGGCATGCTGCTGCTCCGCCGGGAGCGGGTCTTCGCCCGCGCGGGGGCCGCCCGCGGTGGCGGCGCGGGTACCGTCCTGGCCATCGGTGCGCTCACCCGGGGCAGCGCCGACACCGCGCCACGCTTCACCGCACTCACCGACGACGTCGCGGCCGCCCTGGCCCGCCGCGCCCGCACCGAGGAGAACCCCAGCTCGTGACAGACGAAACGCTCGCCGCGCTGTCGGACACCCTGTTCTCGGTGTCGGTGGGGCTCTACTCCCTGGCGGTCGTCGCCTTCTGCGCCGAGCTGGCCTTCGGGCGCGCGGTCGCCCCGGCCCGCGAGCTGGTCGCCGCCGGTGGCGCGCCCGCCGGCCCTGCTGCCCCTGTCGCGCCGGGTGCGGACGACGAGCCCGCGCGCGCCCGCCGCTGGGGCATGGTCGCCATGGGGCTCACGCTCGTCGGCGCCCTCGTGCACACCGGTGTGCTGGTCACCCGCGGCATGGCCACCGGCCGGCTGCCCTGGGGCAACATGTACGAGTTCGGCACGGCCGTCGTGCTGGTCGCGGTCGTGGTCTACCTGGTGCTGGCCGTGCGCACGCCGGCCCTGCGGCACATCGGCATCTTCGTGCTCGCCCCCGTGGTGCTCTCCATGGTGGGCATCGGGCTGTTCCTGTACGCCCAGGCCGGTCCGCTGGTGGCCGCCCTGCGCTCGGCCTGGCTCGCGGTGCACGTCACCACGGCCATCCTCGGCTTCGGCATCTTCTTCGTCTCGGGCATCGCCAGCGTCATGTACCTGGTGCGCAGCCGGTACGAGGCCAAGCTGGCCGCCGGTCAGGCGCCGCTGTCGCGCATCGTGCACCGGCTCCCCTCGGCCGCCGCGCTCGACCGCACGGCGCACCGCACCGCGGTGTTCGGTTTCCCGATCTGGACCTTCGCGGTCATCGCCGGCGCCATCTGGGCCGAGAGCGCCTGGGGTCGGTTCTGGGGCTGGGACCCCAAGGAGACGTGGGCGTTCATCGCCTGGGTGGTGTACGCCGCCTACCTGCACGCCCGCACCACGGCCGGCTGGCGCGGCCGCCCCTCCGCCTGGGTCAACGTGGTCGGCCTCGGCGTCATGGTCTTCAACCTGCTCTACGTGAACATGGTGTCCACCGGGCTGCACTCCTACGGCGGGCTGAACTGACCCCTGGGTCACTCTCCGTGATCCCCGATCGGGGGATCCGGCGGTGTCCAGGCTGCCCGCCAGGGCCTGACGTGCGACCCTGCTGACATGAGCGAGCGCAGGGGACCTCACCGTGGGTAAGCACAGCGCGGCCGACGGCGCCGTCGTCCACCCCATCGTGGCCACGGCTCTGCAGCAGCGCGGTCAGGCCGGCGCCCAGCCCCGCCCGCCGCTGGGTGCCGCCGACGCCGGCTCCCCGGTGGGGTGGCCGCAGGAGCCGCACCGCGGGGAGGGCATCGGGTGGCCCACCAGCGGCCAGCCGGCGCCGCACGACACCCACCGCGGAGACACCGGTCCGGCGGTCACCGCCGAGGACGACCACCCCGAGGACGACCACCCGAAGGACGACGGCTCCGTGCTGGCCGCCCTCGACGCCGCGGCGGCCGAGGACGGGAGCGACGAGGTCGAGCAGGCGCCGACCCGGCGCGGGGGCTGGCGGCGGCTGTTCGGCGGCGGGTCGACCAGCGCCGCCTGAGGAAGGACCCCGTCGCCCCCCAGACCACGCCCCGCGCGGCCCGGGCCCCCTGCAACATGGCCGTTCCCGCGGGTGCGGCTACGCGGAGGCGGTGCCGTCGTCGCGGCGCGTGCGGCGGTCGAGCTCGCGCAGGAAGTCGGGGTCGTCGTCGGGGGCCACGACCCGCGGCGGCGGCTTGGGCCCGCGCGGACGCGGCGGCCGGCGCAACCCGCCGTTGCCACCGCCGTTGCCGCCACCCTGGGTGGCCGCAGCGCGCATCACCAGCACGACCACCGCGATGGCGATCACCAGCATGACCAAGAAGACCACCGGTCCACCCTTCCCCGCAGACGTGCCCGACCCGCCGAGACCCCAATGTAGGCGCTCGCGCGATACTCGGTGGGGTGCCCGCGAGGCCCCAGCCCTACACCCGCGCACCGCACACCCCGCGCCGCACCCGTGTCTGCGCCGCCCCGTCCCTGCCCCTGCCCCGGAGGCCGACATCGACGCCGTCGACCAGCAGTTGCTGACCCTGCTGCAGACCAACGGGCGCGCCAGCTACGCCGAGCTCGCCCGCCAGGTGGGTCTCTCGGCCCCGGCCGTGCACGAGCGGGTGGGCAAGCTGGAGTCCGCGGGGGTCATCACCGGCTACACCGCGGTCGTCGACCCCGCCGCGGTCGGCCTCGGCGTCACCGCGCTCATCGGCATCATCGACAGCGACGAGGTCGACGACGTGGGCATGCTGGAGGCGATGTCGGACCTGCCCCAGGTGCAGGACTGCTGGCGCACCGCCGGCACCGAGGGCTACGTCCTCAAGGTGCGGGTGACCGACATCCCGGCACTCGAGGACACCATCAACGCGTTGAACCGGGTCCGGGGTGTCTCGCGCACCCGGACGACCGTCGTCCTGTCGACCAAGTGGGAGGGCCGCCATGGCCGAAGCGAGTGAGATGGCCGCACCGAGCGAGCCCAACCGGCCCGTGGGCCCGACCGGGGGGCCGGCCAGCGCGCCGTCGGTGTGGCCGCTGCTGGCGCTCTACACCCTCGGCCGCATCGCGCTGGCCGCCGCGCTGGTCGCCCTGCTGTGGGTGCTGGGGCTGGGCAGCTTCCCCGGCCTGCTCTTCGGCCTGCTGCTGTCCATGCCGCTGTCGTTCGTGCTGCTCAAGCCGCTGCGCGAGCGGCTGACCGAGGCCATGGCCGCCCGGTCGGTCACCCGCCGGGCGGCCAAGCAGGACCTCCGCGCCCGGCTGAAGGGCACCGACGACCCCGTCAGCTGAGCGCCAGCCCCAGCGCGAACGCCACCCCGGTCGCCAGCGTCGCCCGGCCGGTGCCGCCGAGGGCGGCGATCAACGCCGGCCCGGTCGCACCGCTCAGCACGGTGCGCACCGGCGGGACGGCGACGGGCGCGGCCAGCAACCCCAGCAGCGCCCACGGCCGGACGACGCCGACGGCCACCACCACCACGAACGCGGCGACGACCAGCCCGGCGAAGAACCAGCGGGTGGCCTGCTCGCCCAGCAGCACCGCCAGGGTGCGCTTGCCGACCGCGGCGTCGCCGTGCACGTCGCGCAGGTTGTTGACCACCAGGATCGCGGTGATGAGCAGGCCGACCGGCACCGCGGCGGCGAAGGCCAGCCCCTCGACGGTGCGGGTCTGCCCGAAGGTGGTGCCGACGACGGCGACCAGCCCGAAGAACACAAAGACGAACACCTCGCCCAGCGCCCGGTAGCCGTAGGGGATCGGCCCGCCGGTGTAGGTCCAGGCGGCGGCGATGCTCACTGCGCCGACCGCGACCAGCCACCACGACGACACCGCCGCCAGCGCCAGCCCGGCCACCCCGGCGACCGCGAACGACAGCAGCGCGGCCACCAGGACGGCCCGCGCCGAGGCAGCCCCCGACCCGACCAGCCGCATCGGTCCCACCCGGTCGGCGTCGGTGCCGCGCTTGCCGTCGGAGTGGTCGTTCGCGTAGTTCACGCCCACCTGCAGCGCCAGCGCGACCACGAGGGCCAGCAGCGCGGGCCCGAGCCGGAACCCGTCGAGGGCGACGGCTACGCCGGTGCCGACCAGCACGGGGGCGACGGCGGCGGGCAGCGTGCGCGGACGGGCGCCGGCCAGCCACTGGGCAGGGGTGGCCATCAGGCTCCTCCGATGAGTCGGGCGACCGCGCGGCGGTCGGGCTTGCCGGTGTGCAGCACCGGGACGGCGTCGACCACGTGCAGCTCCTTCGGGGCGGCCGGTGCACCCAGCCGCGCGGTCACCCACGAGCGCAGGACGGCGAGGTCGGGTGCGCCACCGGGGGAGGGGACGACGGCGGCGACCACGCGGGCGCCCCACTCCGCGTCGGGGCGGCCCAGCACCACCGCGTCGGCGACGGCGGGGTGCTCGCGCAGCGCGGCCTCCACCGCCGCCGGGGCGACGTTCACCCCGCCGGTGACCACGACGTCGTCCAGCCGGCCGTGCACGGTCAGCAGCCCGTCGGACCCGAGCGCCCCGGCGTCGCGGGTGCGGAACCAGCCGTCGACGAAGACCTCGGCCGTGGCCGACGGGTCCAGCCGGTAGCCCGCGGCGAGCTGGGGCCCCGACAGCTCGATGCCGTGCTCACCGGCGCGCACCCCCACGCCGTCCAGGGGGACGCCGTCGTAGACGCAACCGCCGGCGGTCTCGCTCATGCCGTAGGTGGTGACGACGGGGACGCCGGCGTCGCGGGCCCGGGCCAGCAGTGCCGGGTCGGTGGCGGCGCCGCCGACCAGGACGGCGTCGAACGCGCGCAGGGCGTCGGGCTCGGCGGCGAGGAAGCGGCGCAGCTGGGTGGGCACCAGCGCGGTGTACCGGCGGTCGCCCGGCGCCCGCCCGAGCGCGTCGGCCAACGCTTCGCCCGGGGCCAGGACGGCGGGGGCCTGGTCGGCCAGCGCCGAGCGCACCAGCACCTGCAGCCCGGCGACCGCGCTGACCGGCAGCGCCAGCACCCAGCCGCCGGGTCCGCCCAGCCGGTCCAGCGTCGCGGTCGCCGACGCCTGCAGCGCGGCGGCCGACAGCAGGACCCCGCGGCCGTCGCCGGTCGAGCCGGAGGTGAGCACGACCAGGTCGGCGCCGTCCTCCAGCGGGACCTCGGGCCGCAGCACCGCCCGTGCGCGGGCGGCGGACCCGGCGTCGGCCGGGACGACGGCCAGCGGGGCCCGGCCGTCGAGGGCCGCGCGCAGCGGCGGCCACACGTCGGTGAGCACCGCGGGCCCGGGGGCCGGCGCGGTCACCAGGGAGAGCTGCCGGGCCACGAGGACCCAGCCTAGGCTCGGCACCGTGATGGACGTGCGGGTGTGGTCGACGCCGCTGCGCACCCGGTTCCGCGGCATCGATGTGCGCGACGGGGTGCTGGTGCAGGGGCCCGCGGGGTGGGGCGAGTTCTCCCCGTTCTGGGACTACGCCGACGCCGACGTCACGCGCTGGTGGGCCGCGGCCGTCGAGGCCGCCACCGTGGGCTGGCCGGCGCCGCTGCGCACCTGCGTCCCGGTCAACTGCACCGTGCCGGCGGTCGGGCCCGAGCGGGCCCACGCGATCGTGACGGCGTCGGGCTGCCGCACCGCCAAGGTGAAGGTCGCCGAGCCCGGGCAGACCGACGCCGACGACGAGGCCCGGGTCGAGGCCGTGCGCGACGCCCTGGGCGCGGGTGGGGCCGTGCGGGTCGACGCGAACGCCGCCTGGTCGGTGGACCGGGCCGCCGAGCGGATCGCCGTGCTGGGCCGGTACGACCTGGAGTACGTCGAGCAGCCCTGCGCCACCGTCGCCGAGCTGGCCGCGCTGCGCCGGCGGGTCGACGTCCGCCTGGCCGCCGACGAGGTGGTGCGTCGGGCCGCGGACCCGGCCGGGGTGGACCTGCGCGAGGCGTGCGACGTCGTCGTCCTCAAGGTGCAGCCGCTGGGCGGCGTGCGCGCGGCCCTGGAGGTCGCGCGGGCGCACGGGCTGCCGTGCGTGGTGTCCTCGGCGCTGGAGTCCTCGGTCGGCATCGCCGCCGGGGTCGCCCTGGCCGCCGCCCTGCCCGAGCTGCCCTTCGCCTGCGGGCTGGCCACCGTCGCGCTGTTCGACCACGACGTCACCACCGAGCCGCTGCTGCCGGTCGACGGGGCGCTGCCGGTGCGGGCGGTGGCCCCGGACCGTCTGCCGGCCGCCGACCCCGACACCGAGCGCCGCTGGTTGGCCCGCCTCGAGCGGGTGCGTGCCGCGTGAACCCCTCCACCGCCTTCGCCCGGGTCCTGGTCGACGAGCTGGTCCGCGGCGGGGTGACCGACGCCGTCGTCTGCCCCGGCTCGCGCTCGGCCCCGGTGGCCCTGGCGCTGCACCAGGCCGAGCTGTCGGGCCGGCTGCGGCTGCACGTGCGCATCGACGAGCGCACCGGCGCCTTCCTGGCCCTCGGCCTGGCCAAGGCCGCCGGCCGGCCGGTCCCGGTCCTCACCACGTCCGGGACGGCGACCGCGCACCTGCACGCGGCGGCGCTGGAGGCCGCGCACGCCGGCGTCCCGCTGCTGCTGCTCACCGCCGACCGGCCCCCCGAGCTGCGCGGCACCGGCGCCAACCAGACCGTCGACCAGGTCGGCCTGTACGGCGGGGCCGTCCGCTGGGCGACCGACCTGGGCGTGCCCGAGGAGGGCCGGGAGGCCGCGCAGAACCGCTACTGGCGCTCGGTGGCGGCCCGGGCGCTGCTGGTGGCCACCGGCGCGCTGTCGGGCGACCCGGGGCCCGTGCACCTCAACCTGGCGCTGCGCGAGCCCCTGCTGCCCGACGGGCACGACCCCCGGCCGGCCCCGCCCGCGGGTGCGTGGGCCGGTCGCCCCGACGGTGCGCCCTGGACGGCGGCCACCCCGGGCACCGGGCCCGGGCCCATGCTGGCCACCCCGCCCGCCGGTGCCCCGCCCGGGCCCGCGCGGTCCCGCCGCACCCTGGTGGTCGCCGGCGACGCCCCGGTGGCCCTGGGCCGCGGCACCTCGGTGATCGCCGAGCAGCGCGGGTGGCCCGTGCTGGGCGAGCCCAGCAGCGGCACCTGGGGCGGGTCGGGTTCGGTGCGCGGCGCGGCGCTGCTCCTGGGGTCGGGGGCCTGGGCCGCCGAGCACCGGCCCGACCGGGTCGTGGTGGTGGGCCGACCGACGCTGAGCCGGCCGGTGTCGGCGCTGCTGGCCCACCCCGACGTCGTCGTGGACACCGTCACGCCCCACCCCGGCTGGCCCGACGCCGGCCGGGGCACCCACCGGGTCGCCGGCGTGCTGCCCGACCCGGGCGCGGTCGTGGGCGGCCGCGACGTCTCGGGGCACGTGGTCCCCGACGGCTGGGCGCAGGAGTGGGCGCAGGCCGCCCAGCGCGCCGGGGCGGCCGTCGACGAGGTGCTCGACGCCGACCCGCGGCTGACCGCGGCGCGGCTGGCTCGCGACCTGGTCGCCGCGCTGCCGGCCGGTGCGCTGCTGGTGCTCGGCTCCTCCAACCCGGTGCGCGACGTCGACCGCTACGCCGTGCCCCGCGCCGGCCTGACCGTGCTGGCCAACCGGGGCGTGGCCGGCATCGACGGCACGGTCTCCACCGCGATCGGCGCCGCACTGGCCCACCAGGGTGCCGGCGGCGGTCCGGCGTACGCGCTGATGGGGGACCTGACGTTCCTGCACGACCTGCAGGGGCTGCTGCTCGGCGACGGCGAACGGGTGCCCGACCTGACCCTCGTCGTCCCCGACAACGACGGCGGTGGCATCTTCGCCCAGCTCGAGCCCGGCCGGGCCGAGCACGCCGCGGGCTACCGCCGGGTGTTCGGCACCCCGCACGGGCGCGACCTCGTCGCGGTGGCCCGGGCCCTGGGCTGGGCCGCCACCGCGGTGCACGACCCCGACGGCCTGCGCGGCGCGCTGGCGCTGGGGGGCCCGCGGGTGGTCGTGGTGCGCGGTGACCAGCGCGCCGAGGCCGACCTCGCCGTCCGCCTCCGCGACGCCGCCCACGCCGCGCTGTCCTGAGGCCCCACCCCGCGCGGAGGGTGCAGCAGATCGGCGTCGAGGTCGACCTCGCTCACGTCCTGGCGACCACCGCCACCCGTTCCCCCTCGCGGTTGGCCAGCACCCCGTTGAACAAGGTCGTCGTGCCCGCGCCGAGGAACCCCGACAGCACGGTGACGGGCAGCGTGCTCATGCCGCCACCGCCAGCACGGCGCCCTCGACGGTGCCGGCCACCACGGCGCCGCCCCCGGGCTGCCAGGTCAGCCCGGTGACCCGTGCCCCAGCGGTGAACCGGGCGCGCGGACGACGCCCCGTGATCCCCGTGGTCGAGGGCTGCCACAGGGCGATGCCGCCGTCCCGGCCGGCCGAGGCGAGCAGGCTGCCGGTCGGCTGCCAGGCGAGCGCGCTGACCAGGGCGTCGTGCCCGGGCAGCACGAACGGCGACCGCCCCACCGGACCGCGTCCGGAGAAGTCCCACAGGTGCACCTCGGTGCTGCCGCCGTTGGCCATCCACCGGCTGAGCCGGTCGAAGGCGAGGACGTCGACCTTCTGCGGGTAGCCCGCCATCTGGGCGTCCTCACCGGTCCACAGTCGCCACACGTGCACGCTGGAGTCCTGGTTGCCCGAGGCCACCCAGCGGCCGTCGGGGGTGACCCGGGCGGTGAGCAGCGAACCCTTCCAGTCGAACACGCGCACGGGGTCCGCCGCGGCCGACGCCCCGGAGGCCGAGACGGCGTACCAGCGCAGCCCCCCGTAGGCCGCCACGCCGAGGCGGGAGCCGTCGCGGCTGAACACCACGTCGGTGACCGTGCTGGGCTGACCACCCCACCGGGCCAGCACCGCGCCGGCCGGGTCGAGCAGCACCACGGTGCGGCCGGTCGCCACCGCCAGGTGACGCCCGCTGCGGGCCCAGCGCATCGCCTGGACCCACCCGCCGACCTCGACCACGCACGGGCCGGCCGGGCCGAGCAGCACGACCCGCCCGTCGGCACCGCCGGTGGCCAGCACCTCGCCGCCGGGCTGCCAGGCCAGGGCCAGCGCGCCGCCGTCGTGGGTCGGGCCCGTCGCGACGACGGCGCCGTCGCGGCCGTCCAGCAGCGTGACCGCTCCGCCGAGGTCGGCCACGGCCACCCGCACGTCGCCGGCCGACCAGCCCACGGCGCTCACCGACTCGTCGACCCGGGCGGTCCAGAGCACGGGCCGGGCCAGGGCGGTGGTCACGAGGCCGGCACCGGTTCGGCCAGGCATGCGCGCAGCCCGTCGGTGAGCTCGGCCCGGTCGAGGTCACGCCCGATGAACACGGCACGGTTGCTGCGCGGCGCGTCGCCCCACGGGGCGCCCTGGGTGCCGTCGAGCAGCATGTGCACGCCCTGGAACACGTAGCGCTCGGGCATGCCGCGCACGGCGAGGATGCCCTTGCTGCGGAAGATGTCCACACCCTTGGTCGAGAGCAACCGGCCGAGCCAGGCGTTGAGCCGGTCGATGTCGAGTTCGCCGTCGAGCTCGACGCCGACGCTGGTCACGGTCTGGTCGTGCTGGTGCTCGCTCTCGGTGAGGAAGGCCGGGTCCAGGTCGAGGGCCCGGGCCAGGTCGAACCCGCCGACGTCGAGGACCGCGGAGAGGTCGACGTCGGCCTGCACTGCCTCCAGGACGTCGGCCAGCCGGTTGATCCCGCTGATCCGGGCGCGCACCTCGGCCAGCTCCCCGGCGTCCACCAGGTCGGTCTTGTTCAGCACGATGCGGTCGGCGAACGCGATCTGCTCGACGGCCTCGTTCTCCACGCCGTCGGGCCGCTCGTCGTCGAGGTGCTGCACCAGGTGGGCGGCGTCGACGAGGGTGACGATGCCGTCCAGGCGCAGCTGGCCGCCGATCTCGTCGTCCATGAAGAAGGTCTGCGCGACCGGCGCCGGGTCGGCGAGCCCGGTGGTCTCGATGAGGATGCGGTCGAAGCGGTCCTTGCGGCGCATCAGGGTGCCGAGGATGCGGATGAGGTCGCCGCGCACGGTGCAGCAGATGCACCCGTTGTTCATCTCGAACACCTCCTCCTCGGCATCGATGACCAGGGCGTCGTCGATGCCGACCTCGCCGAACTCGTTCTCGATGACCGCTATCCGCTGACCGTGCTGCTCGGTGAGGATGCGGTTGAGGAGGGTGGTCTTGCCCGAGCCGAGGAAGCCGGTGAGGACGGTGACGGGCACCTTGTCGGCGGTGGGGGCACTCATGCGGCGAGGCCGAACGCGCGCTGGACGTCGGCGACCGACACCAGCTCGGCGGGGGAGGAGATCGTGCGCTGAACGGTCTCCCCGGGCCGCAGCACGGCCAGCACGGTCTCGACGGGCGCGCACCCGGCGTCGCGGCAGGTCAGCTGCGTGACCAGCACGGCCGTGTCGAGGTCCAGGTCCAGGGACGTGCGCACCCAGCGGCGGAGCCGGTCGACGACGTCGGGCGGCAGGTGAGCAGGGCGGGAGGGCAGGCCGGGGAGCATGGCGCCCACCCTAATAGCTAATGGGAATCATTCCCAGTTCCGGGGTCAGTCCTGGAGGGCGGCCTGGACGGCGGCGAGCTTGGCCTGGGTCTCGGCCAGCTCGGCCATCGGGTCGGAGTCGCCGACGATGCCGCACCCGGCGAACAGGCGGGCCTCCGCGCCGCCGTCCCCCCCGGTCAGCTGGGCGCACCGCAGCGCCAACCCGAACTCGCCGTCCCCGCGGGCGTCGACCCAGCCGACCGGCCCGGCGTACCGGCCGCGGTCCATGCCCTCGACCTCGCGGATGAGCTCCACGGCGGCCGGCGTCGGCGTCCCCCCGACGGCGGCCGTCGGGTGCACGGCGGCCAGCAGCTCCAGCAGGCCGGGGGCATCGGCGGACAGGTGGCCGCGGACGTCGCTGGACAGGTGCCGCACGTTGGGCAGCGTGAGCACCGCCGGGCGCGCGGGCACCTCGAGGTCGGCGCAGAAAGGACGCAGCGAGGCGGCGAGCGAGTCGATGGCGTAGCGGTGCTCGGCGTGGTCCTTGGCGCTGCCGGCCAGGCTCGCGCCCAGGGCGGTGTCGGCGGCGGGGTCGCTGCTGCGCGCGGCGGTGCCGGCCAGCACGCGGGACTCCACGACGTCCCCGGTGCGGCGCAGCAGCAGCTCGGGGGTGGCGCCCAGCAGCCCCTCGACGGCGAAGGTCCAGCACGAGGGGAAGCGAGCGGCCAGCCGCAGCAGCAGACGACGCGGGTCGAGGGGGTGGTCGGCGGTGACCACGACGTCGCGGGCGAGCACCACCTTGTCCAGGTCGCCGGCGGCGATGCGGCGCACCGCCTCGGCCACCCGGCCGCACCAGGTGACGGGGTCCAGGGCGCCGTCGGTGTAGGTCAACCGGCCGATCGAGACGTCGGCGGCCTGGGCGGGGAACTCGGTGACCTCGGGGTGGTCGTCACCGGTGGTGGTCACCCAGGTCTGGCCGTCGCGCCGGCCCAGCACCACCGCCGGGACGACGAACACCGACGTCCCGCGGTCGGGGTCGAAGGCCACCGAGCCGAACAGCACCGGACCCGACCCGGGCAGCCCCACCGGGTCGACGACGTCGGCGGCCGCGCAGCGCTGCGCCCACCAGGCGGCGGCCCGCTCGAGGGCCCCGGGGCCGGTCACCTCGAGCCGGTCGACCTCGCCCCAGCCGACCAGCCCCTCGCCGTCGCGGACCCAGGCGAGCGCGCCGGCGGCGGGCAGCTTGGTGAGCAGGTCGCTGCGGCGGCGCCCCAGCGGGGTCGTGACCACGCGCTGCGTGGTCGTCGCCGCACTGGTCACGGCCTCCACGATAGGCACCCCCGCCGTATCGTCGTCGGGCGTGGAACCAGGAGATCGGGCACACGCCGGCTACCGGGCGACGCTGGAGAAGCGGCCCGCCGAGGTCGCTGCGATGTTCGACCGGGTGGCCGGCAAGTACGACGTCACCAACACCGTGCTCTCCGGCGGTCTGGACGCCGGCTGGCGGTGGGCCACCCGCGCGGCGCTGGGGGCCCGCGCGGGCCAGACCGTGCTCGACGTCGCGGCGGGCACCGGGGTCTCCACGGTGGAGCTGGCCACCGGTGGGGTGCGGGCCGTGGCCTGCGACTTCTCCCAGGGCATGCTCCGGGCCGGCCGGCACCGCCCGGTGCCGATGGTGGCCGGGGACGCCATGGCGCTGCCGCTGGCCGACGCGAGCGTCGACGGCGTCGTCATCTCCTTCGGGCTGCGCAACGTGGCCGACACCGACGCCGCGCTGCGGGAGTTCTCCCGGGTCACCCGGCCCGGTGGCACCCTCGTGGTCTGCGAGTTCTCCACGCCCACCTGGACGCCGTGGCGCACCGTCTACCTCGAGTACCTCATGCGGGCCCTGCCGCCGATCGCCCGCGCGGTGAGCAGCAACCCCGAGGCCTACGTCTACCTCGCCGAGTCGATCCGGGCCTGGCCGGCGCAGGCCCCGATGGCGGCGAAGCTGCAGGCCGCGGGCTGGACCGACGTCGCCTGGCGCAACCTGACCGGCGGCATCGTCGCCCTCCACCGCGGGGTCAAGCCCGCCTGACCGCCCCGCCCACCCTGCTGTTGATCACGGAGCTGTGCGCGCGCCACGCCGAGCGTCGGTGTCCTGGGGTCCGTGATCGTCGGGGTTCGGGCTGTGTGGTGCGGGGCACAGCACACGGCATGACGTTCCCGCCCACGCCCGACCCCGGTCCCGTCGACCCGCCGCCCACCCCGGTGGACCCGGTCCCGTCCGAGCCGGCGCCGCCCGCACCGGCGCCGAGCCCGACCGACCCGGTGGCGCCGCCGCCGTCCTGAGGCCCCCGACCTAGGCTCGTCGCGTGGCAGAGCAGCGGTACGACGTCGTGGTGGTGGGCGCCGGCCCGGCCGGTTCGTCGGCGGCGTACTGGCTGGCCTCGGCCGGGTTCGACGTCCTGGTGCTCGAGAAGGCGCACTTCCCGCGCGAGAAGGTCTGCGGTGACGGTCTGACCCCGCGCGGGGTGGCCGCCCTCGCGGCGATGGGCATCGACACCACCGACGAGGGCTGGGTGCGCCACCGCGGCCTGCGGGTGCACGGCGGCGGGCAGGTGGTCGAGGTCGACTGGCCGCGGCTGGCCCGCTGGCCCGCCGACGGGCTCATCCGCACCCGTGCCGACCTCGACGCCCAGCTCGCCCGGCACGCCGTGGCGGCCGGGGCGCAGGTGCGGTTCGGGGTCACCGTGGCCGAGCCGCTGCTGGACGACGCCGGCCGGGTCTGCGGGGTCCGGGCCACCGACGGCGAGGAGTTCCGCGCCGCGCTGGTCATCTCCGCCGAGGGCCTCAGCGGCCGGCTGGCCAAGGCGGTCGGGCTGAACCGGCGCACCGACGTGCCGCTGGGGGTCGCCGTCCGGCAGTACCTCACCACCCCGCGCACCCACGACCCCTACCTCGACATCTCCTTCGACCTCACCGCGTCGGGCCCGGACGCCGCGTCGATGCCCGGCTACGGCTGGTTCTTCCCCATGGGCGACGGCACGGCCAACGTCGGGTTCGGCCTGCTGGACACCCGGTACGCGGGGGACGACGACACCCGCACGGTCTACCGGCGCTGGATCGCCTCACTGCCGCCCTCGTGGGGCATCGACCCCGACCGCCCCGGCACCCCGCTGCGGGGTGCCGGGCTGCCCACCTCGCTGTCCCGCCGCCCGGCCTACACCCGCGGGCTGCTGCTGGTCGGTGACTCGGCCGGCACGGTCAACCCGTTCAACGGCGAGGGCATCAGCTACGCGATGGAGACCGGCCGCACCGGGGCGGGCGTCGTCCGGGCCGCGCTGGCCAGACCCGACGGCCCGGCCCGGGAGGCCGTGCTGCGGGGCTACCCCGACCTGCTGCGGCGGGAGTTCGGCGCCCACCACCGGCTCGGCGGGCTGTTCCTCAAGGGCCTCGCCCGGCCCGAGCTGGTGCGCTTCGCGACCGCGCACGGGCTCAAGCGACCGGCCGCGGTCGCGATCGCGCTGCGGCTGATGGGCAACCTCTCCGACGGTCGGGACGGCGACGCCGTCGACCGCACCCTCGACGTCCTGCACCGCCTGACGCCCGCGCGGTAGGGCCCGCTCGGCGTCGGTCCCGTCACCGGCTCGGGGCAGGTGTCCACCCTCGGTCGCGGCGCGCCGGGCGGGGGTCCCTTCCGGGAACTGTGACCTGGGGCATAGGGTTCTGACGTGTCGACTTGTGAACCAGTTCACAAGCGGGTCCGGAACCGGGGGAGGCGTTGATGCTCGAGACCTACGCCCCGCTGGTCGGCCTCTTCGTGCTGGCGGCGGGGTTCGCGCTGTTCTCGGTCACCGCGGCCCCCTTCATCGGTCCGCGCCGGTACAACCGGGCCAAGCTGCAGGCCTACGAGTGCGGCATCGAGCCGGTCGACCAGCCGCTCACCGGCGGTCGTTTCCCGGTCAAGTACTACCTGACCGCGATGCTCTTCATCATCTTCGACATCGAGATCGTCTTCCTCTACCCGTGGGCGGTCGCGAACGACGCCCTGGGCGTGTGGGGCCTGCTCTCGATGTTCCTGTTCGTCGCGACGATCTTCATCGCCTTCGCCTACGAGTGGCGTCGCGGTGGGCTGGAGTGGGACTGACATGGGCCTCGAGGAGAAGCTCCCGTCCGGGGTGCTGCTGACCAGCGTCGAGAAGCTGGTCAACTGGACCCGCAAGTCCTCGCTGTGGCCGGCCACCTTCGGGCTGGCCTGCTGCGCGATCGAGATGATGGCCTCCGGTGCCGGCCGCTACGACCTGGCCCGCTTCGGCATGGAGGTCTTCCGGGCCTCGCCACGCCAGGCCGACCTGCTGATCGTGGCCGGCCGGGTGAGCCAGAAGATGGCCCCGGTCCTGCGCCAGATCTACGACCAGATGCCCGAGCCGCGCTGGGTGCTGGCCATGGGCGTGTGCTCCAGCTCGGGCGGGATGTTCAACAACTACGCGATCGTGCAGGGCGTCGACCACGTCGTGCCGGTCGACATGTACCTGCCCGGTTGCCCGCCGCGCCCCGAGATGCTCATGGACGCGATCCTCAAGCTGCACCACAAGATCCAGCACGAGCCGCTGGGGCCCAAGCGCGCGGCCGCGCTGGCCGCCGCGCAGGCGGACGGGACGGCGAAGGACCTGCACGTGGCGATGCCCTCCACCGTGCGGGTGGACAAGGCCGCCCGGAAGGCCTACGAGCAGGCCGCCGCCGAGGGCCGCACCGGGCAGTTCGCCCTCGAGCAGCGCGGCGGGGCCGCCGTCGTCCTCCCCGGGGAGCAGCGGTGAGCGAGGGGCCCTTCCGCACCGGCGCCTTCGGGGTCACCGGCACCGGTGACACCTCCGGCTTCGGCGGTCTGGTCCGGGTCGAGCCCGGTGGCGCGGTCACCCTGCACTCCACCGACCGGCCCTACGGCGGGTGGTTCGACGAGGTCGCCGACGCCCTCGCCGAGGCCGTCGGCCAGCAGGTCTACGACGCCGCCGTGCGGCGGGTGGTCGTCGACCGCGGCGAGATCACCTGGTTCGTGGCCCGCGAGCACCTCCTGGTGCTGGCCCAGGCGCTGCGCGACGACGACGCCCTGCGGTTCGAGCTGTGCAGCAGCGTCAGCGGGGTGGACTACCTGGACTCCGGGGGGCCGGCCGGCGAGCGGCTGCACGTCGTGGTGCACCTGACGTCGATGACCTACCGCCGCCGCATCCGGCTGGAGGTCGCGGTCTCCGCCGAGGACCCCCGGGTGCCGAGCCTGACCGGGGTCTACCCGACGGCCGACTGGCACGAGCGCGAGGCCTTCGACATGTTCGGCATCGTCTTCGACGGCCACCCGGCGCTCACCCGCATCCTCATGCCCGACGACTGGGAGGGCCACCCCCAGCGCAAGGACTACCCGCTGGGCGGTGTCCCCGTGGAGTACCACGGCGCCAGCACGCCGCCCCCGGACGAGAGGCGGTCCTACCGGTGACCACCACCGACCCGCACGCCGACCCCTACGCCGGTTCCCGGGAGACCACCGAGGGGCGGGTCTTCACCGTCACCGGGGGCGACTGGGACCTGACCTTCGGCGGCGCCGACCAGTTCGCCCAGGAGCGACTGGTGGTCAACATGGGCCCGCAGCACCCCTCCACCCACGGGGTGCTCCGGCTGGTGCTCGACCTCGAGGGCGAGACGGTCACCCAGGCCCGCGTCGTCATCGGGTACCTGCACACCGGCATCGAGAAGAACGTCGAGTACCGCACCTGGACCCAGGGCACGACCTTCGTGACCCGGATGGACTACCTGGCGCCGCTGTTCAACGAGACCGCCTACTGCCTGGCGGTGGAGAAGCTGCTGGGCATCGAGGTGCCCGAGCGGGCCACCACCATCCGCGTGCTGGTCATGGAGCTCAACCGGATCGCCTCCCACCTGGTCGGCCTGGCCACCTTCGGCATGGAGATGGGCGCCCTGACCGGCATGACCAACGGGTTCCGCGAGCGCGAGCTCGTGCTGGACCTGCTGGAGGAGATCACCGGGCTGCGCATGAACCACGCCTACGTGCGCCCGGGCGGGCTGGCGCAGGACCTCCCCCCTGGGATCGAGGACAGGATCCGCGAGTGGTTGGCGATCATGCCCGAGCGGGTGGCCGGCTTCCACCGGCTGCTCACCGGCCAACCGATCTGGCAGCGGCGGCTGCGCGACGTCGGCTACCTCGACGTCACCGGCTGCGTCGCGCTCGGCGTCACCGGGCCCATCCTGCGCAGCGCGGGCCTGCCGTGGGACCTGCGCAAGGTCGAGCCCTACTGCGGCTACGAGACCTACGACTTCGAGGTGCCCACCGCCGACACCGCCGACGCCTGGGGCCGCTACCTGGTGCGCATGGCCGAGGTGGGGGAGTCGATGAAGATCATCGAGCAGGCCCTGGACCGGCTGCGCCCCGGCCCGGTCATGGTCGAGGACAAGAAGATCGCCTGGCCCGCCCAGCTCTCGCTCGGGCCCGACGGCATGGGCAACTCCCTCGACCACGTGCAGCACATCATGAGCCAGTCGATGGAGGCTCTGATCCACCACTTCAAGCTGGTCACCGAGGGTTTCCGGGTGCCGGCCGGCCAGGTGTACACCGCGATCGAGAGCCCCCGCGGCGAGCTCGGCTTCCACGTGGTCTCCGACGGCGGCACCCGGCCCTTCCGGGTGCACGTCCGCGACCCCAGCTTCACCAACCTGCAGGCGACCGCGGCGATGAGCGAGGGCGGCATGATCGCCGACGTCATCGCCGCCATCGCCTCCGTCGACCCGGTCATGGGGGGTGTCGACCGATGAGCGCGCTGCCCGGCAGCCCCGAGGGGACGGCGGTCACGGGTCTGGACTCGTCAGCCGTTCCCGGCACCGTCGAGGACCTGCCGCCGCTGACCGGGACCACCCGGCTCGAGTGCCGCGAGATCATGGCCCGGTACCCGGTGCCGCGCTCGGCGCTGCTGCCGATGCTGCACCTGGTCCAGTCCGTCCAGGGCTACGTCACCCCGGAGGGCGTCGCGCTGTGCGCGGAGGAGCTCGGCCTCACCAAGGCCGAGGTCGGCGCGGTGGCGACCTTCTACACGATGTTCAAGCGGCACCCCACCGGCCGGCACCTGGTCAGCGTCTGCACCAACACGCTGTGCGCGGTGCTCGGCGGTCAGCGGATCTACGACGCGGTCGCGGCCGAGCTGGGCGTGCACCACGACGAGACCACCGCCGACGGCTCGATCACCCTCGAGCACGCCGAGTGCCTGGCCGCCTGCGACTACGCCCCGGTCGTGACCGTGGACTACGAGTTCTACGACCAGCAGGACGTCGACGCCGCGCTGGCGCTGGTCGCCGCGCTGCGCCGCGGCGAGCGGCCCGCGCCCACCCGGGGGGCGCCGCTGACCGACTTCCGCGGGGTGTCCCGGCAGCTGGCCGGGTTCAGCCAGCACGCCGACGCCGCTGCCGAGCGCGCTGCCGTCGACGGGCCCAGCGCCGGCGTCCCCACCCTGCGCGGGGTCCGGCTGGCCGCCGAGCGCGGCGAGACCGCCCCGCCGATGCCCGGCGTCGAACCTGCCGAGGCAAGGGAGCCCTTCCAGCACGGGGAGGCCCAGTCCGGTACGGAAGGGCTCCCTTCCCCCGGCAGTTCCCGGGGGCAGACACCCGGGGAGCAGGCCGCCGATGCCCAGGTGGCCGCCGCCGACAACCCCGCCGAGCGCTCCGGCGCCGCGCAGAACCACCCCGACCGCCCCGAGCCGGCCGGCCGCGAGGCCGCCGACCGGGACGCCCCAGCACCCGACGTCGACGGCCAGGCCCAGTCCGGGTCGGGCACGTCGGTCCCGCGAGAGGTCTGACGCCGTGCCGCTCACCCCCGTGCTGACCAGCCGCTTCGCCGAGCCCCGCAGCTGGACCATCGAGACCTACGAGCGCACCGAGGGCTACACCGCCTGGCGCACCGCCCTGGGCATGACCCCCGACGAGCTGGTCACCCTCGTCAAGGACTCCGGCCTGCGCGGTCGGGGTGGCGCCGGCTTCCCCACCGCCATGAAGTGGAGCTTCATCCCGCAGCCCACGCCGGGGGAGACCCCGACCGGCCCGGCGGCCAAGCCCAAGTACCTGGTGGTCAACGCCGACGAGGGGGAGCCGGGCACCTGCAAGGACCTCCCGCTGATGATGGCCGACCCGCACGCGCTGGTGGAGGGCGTGGCCATTGCCTCCTACGCGATCCGCTGCTCCTTCGCGGTCATCTACGTGCGCGGGGAGGCGGTGCACGCCCACCGCCGGCTGCAGGCCGCCGTCGCCGAGGCCTACGCCGCCGGTCACCTGGGCCGCGACGTCCACGGCTCCGGGTTCGACCTCGACGTCGTGGTGCACGCCGGCGCCGGCGCCTACATCTGCGGCGAGGAGACCGCGCTGCTGGACTCGTTGGAGGGCCGCCGCGGCCAGCCCCGGCTCAAGCCGCCGTTCCCCGCCGTCGCCGGTCTGTACGGCGCCCCGACGGTGGTGAACAACGTCGAGACGCTGGCCAGCGTCCCGTACGTGGTGCGCGGCGGGTCGGCCTGGTTCAAGGAGTTCGGCCCCGAGAAGTCACCCGGCCCCAAGATCTACTCGATCTCCGGCCGGGTCGTGCACCCCGGCCAGTACGAGGCGCCGATGGGGACGACCATGCGCGAGCTGCTGGCGATGGCCGGCGGCGTGCGGCCCGGCCACGAGCTGAAGTTCTGGACGCCGGGCGGGTCCAGCACCCCCTACTTCACCGCCGACCACCTCGACGTCCCGCTGGACTTCGACTCCGTCGCCGCAGCCGGCTCGATGCTCGGCACCACCGCGCTCATGGTCTTCGACGAGACGGACTCGATCGTCGAGGCCACCCTGCGGTTCACCGAGTTCTACGCCCACGAGAGCTGCGGCAAGTGCACCCCGTGCCGGGAGGGCACCTACTGGCTGGTCCAGATCCTGGAACGGCTGGTCGCCGGGCACGGCACCGCCCGCGACCTGGACCTGCTCACCGACACCTGCGACAACATCCTGGGCCGCTCGTTCTGCGCCCTGGGCGACGGCGCCACCAGCTGCATCGCGTCGTCCCTCCAGTACTTCCGCGACGACTACGTGGCCCTGCTGCCGCCCGATGAACAGGGCCGGCTGGGTCGCACGCTGAAGCTCGAGCCCGTGGGAGCGATGGCATGACCACCCCCGAACCAGCACCGGCCCAGGTCCCCGCCGTGCCGGGTGCGCACACGCCCGAGGACCACGTCCGGCTGACCATCGACGGCTTCGACGTCGCGGTGCCGAAGGGCACGCTGATCATCCGGGCCGCCGAGCAGATCGGCGTCCAGATCCCGCGGTTCTGCGACCACCCACTGCTGGAGCCGGTCGGCGCCTGCCGGCAGTGCCTGGTCGAGGTCGAGGGCCAGCGCAAGCCGGTCGCCTCCTGCACCGTGCCGGTGACCCCCGACATGGTGGTGAAGACCCAGCTGACCAGCGAGGTCGCCGCGGGCGCCCAGGCCGGCACGCTCGAGCTGCTGCTGGTCAACCACCCGCTGGACTGCCCGGTCTGCGACAAGGGCGGGGAGTGCCCGCTGCAGAACCAGGCGATGAGCAACGGGCACGCCGAGAGCCGGTTCACCGGCACCAAGCGCACCTACCCCAAGCCGCTGCCGATCAGCTCGCAGGTGCTGCTGGACCGCGAGCGCTGCGTGCTCTGCGCCCGGTGCACCCGGTTCTCCCAGCAGGTGGCCGGCGACCCGTTCATCGAGCTGTTCGACCGCGGCGCGCTGCAACAGGTCAGCATCTACACCGACGAGCCGTTCGAGTCCTACTTCTCGGGCAACACCGTGCAGATCTGCCCGGTGGGGGCGCTCACCAGCTCGGCCTACCGGTTCCGCTCGCGGCCCTTCGACCTGCGCAGCGAGGCCAGCACCTGCGAGCACTGCGCCTCGGGCTGCGCGCAGCGCACCGACTACCGCCGCGGCACCGTGCTGCGCCGGCTGGCCGGCGACGACCCGGCGGTGAACACGGAGTGGAACTGCGACAAGGGCCGGTTCGCCTTCCGCTACGCCGCGGCCAACGAGCGGCTCACCACCCCGCTGGTCCGGCGGGACGGCGTCCTGCAGCCCGCGTCCTGGCCCGAGGCCTGGGCCGCCGCGGCCGCCGGCCTGGCCGCGGCCCGCGCGGACGGCGGGGTGGGGGTGCTCCCCGGCGGCCGGCTCACCGTCGAGGACGCCTACGCCTACGCCAAGTTCGCCCGCGTCGCGCTGGGCACCCACGACGTCGACGCCCGGGCGCGTGCGCACTCGCCCGAGGAGCTGGCCTTCCTGGCCGCGCACGTGGCCGGCACCGCCCCCGGCGCCGGCGCCGTCACCTACGACGAGCTGGCCGCCGCGCCCGCCGTGCTGATGGTGGGGTTCGAGCCGGAGGAGGAGTCGCCGATCGTGCTCCTGCGGCTGCGCCGGGCGGTGCGCGAGCGGGGCCTGCCGGTCTACGACGTCGCCCCGTTCGCCACCACCGCCGACGAGAAGCTGTCGGCCACCCTGCTGGCCACGCCGCCGGGGCTGGAGGCCGCCGTCCTGCGGGCACTGGCCACCGAGTCCGCCGGCGGGGTGGGCGCGCAGGCGGCCGGCGCGCTGCGCGCCGAGGGCGCGGTCGTGCTGGCCGGCGAGCGGCTGGCCGAGGTGCCCGGGGCGCTCTCGGCGCTATCGGCGCTGGCCGCCGCCTCCGGTGCCCGCATCGCCTGGGTGCCGCGCCGGGCCGGTGAGCGCGGCGCGGTCGAGGTGGGCGCGCTGCCGACCCTGCTGCCCGGCGGGCGGGCCGTCGAGGACGCCGCCGACCGTGCCGACGTCGAGGCCGCGTGGGGCGTCGAGCTGCCGCGGCGGGCCGGCCGCGACCTGACCGGCATCCTGCAGGCCGCCCGCGACGGCCGGCTCGGCGGCCTGCTGGTCGGCGGCGTCGACCCCGCCGACCTGCCCGACCCCGCACTGGCCGAGGCCGCGTTGGCCGCCGCGGGGTTCGTGGTCAGCCTCGAGCTGCTGCCCTCACCGGTCACCGCGCACGCCGACGTCGTCCTGCCGGTGGCCGCCGCACCCGAGAAGGCCGGCAGCTACCTGGACTGGGAGGGCCGGGTGCGTCCCTTCGACGCGACGCTGCACGGCAGCGGCCAGCTGACCGACGCCCGCGTGCTCACCGGTCTGGCCGAGGCGATGGGGGTCGCGCTCGGGCTGACCACCGTGGACGCCGCCCGACGCGAGCTGGTCGCCCTCGGCGGTGCCGGTCGGGCCCGCGAGGTCCGCGGGCTGGACGTCGCCCCCGCCGGCAGCCCGCGGCTGGCGCCCGACCAGGCGGTGCTCGCCTCGTGGCACCAGCTGCTCGACGACGGCACCCTGCAGCGCGACGAGCCGGCGCTGGCCGGCACCGCGCGCCCCCCGGTGGTGCGGCTGGCCAAGGAGGTCGCGGTCCGGCTCGGGGTCGGCGACGGCGAGCCGGTCACCGTCACCGGCCCGGCCGGCGCCATCACCCTGCCGGCGCGGGTCACCGACATGCCCGACCGCGTCGTGTGGCTGCCGATGCGGTCGCCGGGCAGCCACGTGCGCACCCACCTCGGCGCGGCCCCCGGCGGCGTCGTCACCGTCACCGCCGGAGGTGCCGCATGAGCCCGACCCTGGCCGACTTCGGGCAGGACGTCTGGTGGCTGGTGCTGGTCAAGATCGTCGGCGTGTTCGCGCTGCTGGTCGTGATGACGCTGTTCGCGATCGTGTTCGAGCGCAAGGTCGTCGCGCGCATGCAGCAACGCTCGGGCCCCAACCGGGTGGGCCCCGGGGGCTCGCTGCAGAGCCTGGCCGACGGGCTGAAGCTGGCCTTCAAGGAGGACATCATCCCGGCGATGGCCGACAAGCCGGTGTACTTCCTGGCCCCGGTCATCGCCACCATCCCGGCCTTCCTGGCCTTCTCGGTCATCCCGCTGGGCCCGATGGTCTCGATCTTCGGCGAGCAGACCCCGCTGCAGCTCATCGACGCCCCCATCGGCGTCCTCGTGGTGCTGGCCTGCTCGGCGATGGGCGTCTACGGCATCGTGCTGGGGGGCTGGGCGAGCGGGTCGACCTACCCGCTGCTGGGCAGCCTGCGCAGCGCCGCGCAGATGGTCAGCTACGAGATCGCCATGGGGTTGTCGATCGTGGCGGTGTTCCTCTACGCCGGCACGATGAGCACCTCGGAGATCGTCGCCGCCCAGGCCGGGGACAACCGGCTGGACTTCTTCGGGCTCACCTTCGACGGTCCGAGCTGGTACGCCGTGCTGCTGCCGGTCAGCTTCGTCGTCTACGTCATCGCGGTGGTGGGGGAGACCAACCGGGCGCCCTTCGACCTGCCCGAGGCCGAGTCCGAGCTGGTCGGCGGTTTCCACACCGAGTACTCGTCGCTGAAGTTCGCCCTCTTCTTCCTCGCCGAGTACGTCAACATGGTCACCGTCTCCGCGCTGGCCGCGACGCTGTTCCTCGGCGGCTGGCGGGCGCCCTGGCCGATCTCGATCTGGGACGGCGCCAACTCGGGCTGGTGGCCGCTGCTGTGGTTCCTGCTCAAGGTCGTCGCCGCGCTGTTCGTGTTCATCTGGCTGCGCGGCACGCTGCCCCGGCTGCGCTACGACCAGTTCATGCGCTTCGGGTGGAAGGTCCTGGTGCCCACGGCCCTCGTGTGGATCATGGCCGTGGCCACGATGCGCACGGTCTCGCGGGAGTACGACCTCGACAGCGGGGAGGTCGCGCTCTACGTGGGGTTGCCGCTGGCCGCGCTGGTGCTGGGCGTGCTGCTGGTGGCTTCGCGCCGCAGCAACGCCGACACCCGGATCGCCGCGCTGCACGCCGCCGCGGGGTCGACCAACCCCACCGAGCCCGAGGTGCTGCCCCCCGTACGGGCCCCCGGCGCGCGGCACCGGCCCGCCCAGCGCAGCGGCCCGGCCCGGGCGGAGGGCGGCTTCCCCATCCCGCCGATGGACCTGGTCGTGCCGCCCTCCCCGCGGCTGACCGGTCGGGAACCGGTCGCCACCGGTGCCCCGGTCGCCACCGGTCGCCGCCGCCCCAGCCCGACCCCCCGGAAGGACGACGATGCCTGACCTGACCCCCGAGCGCCGACGCGGCGGCGAGGTCGAGCAGGGCGGGGGCACCCGGTCGGCGCCGGCCCCGCGCACCAGCCGGCTCCCCGCGCCGGCCCAGGGCTTCGGCGTGACCTTCTCGACCATGTTCAAGAAGGTCACCACGGAGCAGTACCCGGAGGAACCCAAGGTCACCGCGCCGCGCTACCACGGGCGGCACGTGCTCAACCGGCACCCCGACGGCCTGGAGAAGTGCGTCGGCTGCGAACTCTGCGCCTGGGCGTGCCCGGCCGACGCCATCTACGTCGAGGGCGGCACCAACACCGAGGAGGCCCGCTTCTCCCCGGGCGAGCGGTACGGCCGCGTCTACCAGATCAACTACCTGCGCTGCATCTTCTGCGGGTTGTGCATCGAGGCCTGCCCGACCCGCTCGTTGACGATGAGCAACGACTTCGAGCTCGCCGACGACGAACGCGGCAGCCTCATCTACACCAAGGAGCAGCTGATGGCCCCGCTGCTGCCGGGCATGGAACAGCCCCCGCACCCGATGCGGCTGGGTGACGACGAGAAGGACTACTACCTGCGCGCACCGGGTGGGGCCTCGGGGACGACGCAGTGAGCGCCACGGTGCCCGCCACCCTGCTCGCCGCGGCCGCCGACAGCACCGGCGGCCCCGGGGAGACGGTGACGTTCTGGGTGCTGGCGCCGATCGCGCTGGCCGGGGCGCTGGGCATGGTGCTGGCCCGCAACGCCATCCACTCGGCGCTGTTCCTGGTCAACACGATGCTGGTGCTGGGCGTGTTCTACGTCGTGCAGTCGGCGCCGTTCCTGGGCGCCATCCAGATCATCGTCTACACCGGCGCGATCATGATCCTGTTCCTGTTCTCGCTGATGCTGGTCGGGCGGGACTCTGCCGACTCCGTGGTCGAGACGCTGCGCGGGCAGCGGGTGGCTGCCGTGCTGCTCGGCGCCGGGTTCGCGGTGCTGGTCGGGGCGGGCATCGCCCGGGCGACCGAAGACCTCCCGGTGGCCGGGCTGGAGGCCGTGCAGGGCGGGGCGGGCGGCGCGGCCGACGGCAACGTGGCCGCCGTCGCCGAGGTGCTCTACGGGCGGCACCTGCTCGCCTTCGAGGTCACCGGCGCGCTGCTGATCGTCGCGGCCATCGGGGCGCTGGTGCTCAACCACGCCGAGCGCGAGCCCGGCTCCCGGCAGGGGCAGAAGGAGAAGTCGCGCGCCCGGTTCCTCACCGAGCACCCGCAGACCCTGCCCGGCCCCGGTGTGTACGCCCGGGCCAACTCGATCGCCGCCCCGGGCCGGCTGCCCGACGGCAGCCCGGCGCCGGCCAGCTTCGCCACCGGCGTCGAGCCCCAGGTGGTCGACGAGCTGCCGCCCGCCGACCCGCCCAGGGGCGGCCCGGACGCCGCGCTGGGCACCACCCGCGGCACCGGCGGGCCGCTGGCATGAGCCTGACCAACTACCTGGTGCTGGCCGCGGTGCTGTTCACCGTCGGCGCGGTCGGGGTGCTCGTGCGGCGCAACGCGATCGTCGTCTTCATGTGCATCGAGCTGATGCTCAACTCGGTCAACCTCACGCTGGTCACCTTCGCCCGGTCCACCGGGACGGTCGACGGCCAGGTGATCGCCCTGTTCGTGATGGTCGTCGCGGCCGCCGAGGTGGTGGTGGGGCTGGCGATCATCATGTCGATCCACCGCACCCGCCGGTCGGCCTCGATCGACGACGCCAACCTGCTGAAGTACTAGGGGGCTGCGATGGATCCCGTGCCCGCGACCGGGTTGCTGTCGGTCTCCTGGCTGCTCATCGCCCTGCCGCTGGCCGGGGCCGCCGTCCTGCTGCTGGGCGGTCGGCGCACCGACCGGTGGGGCCACCTGCTGGCCATCGCCACGGTCACCGCGTCGTTCGTGCTGGCCGTGCTCGGCACGGTCGAGCTGGCCGGGCTCGACGAGCGCAGCGTCGGCGTCGACCTGTTCACGTTCGTCTCCACCGGGCAGCTCGACGTCGGCGCCGGGCTGCTGCTGGACCCGCTGTCGATGACCTTCGCGCTGCTCATCACCGGGGTCGGCGCGCTCATCCACGTCTACTCGGTGGGCTACATGGCCCACGACCCCGCCCGGCGCCGGTTCTTCGCCTACCTGAACCTCTTCGTCGCGGCGATGCTGCTGCTGGTGCTGGGCAACAGCTTCGTGGCGCTCTACGTGGGCTGGGAGGGCGTGGGCCTGGCGTCCTACCTGCTCATCGCGTTCTGGTACACCCGCCCGGCCGCGGCCACCGCGGCCAAGAAGGCGTTCATCATGAACCGGGTCGGCGACGTCGGCCTGGCCCTGGCGATCTTCGTCATGTTCACCCAGCTGGGCACGACGTCCTACGAGGGCGTGCTCGGGTCGGTCGGCCTGCTGGGCGGCGGCACCGTCACCGCCATCGGGTTGCTCCTGCTGCTGGGGGCCTGCGGCAAGTCGGGCCAGTTCCCCCTCCAGGCGTGGCTGCCCGACGCCATGGAGGGCCCCACCCCGGTCTCGGCGCTCATCCACGCGGCGACCATGGTCACCGCCGGGGTGTACCTGATCGCCCGCTCGGCGCCGGTGTTCGACGCCGCCCCCGTCGCGCAGACCGTCGTGGCGGTCATCGGTGCGATCACGATCATGGTCGGTGCGGTCGCCGGGTGCGCCTACGACGACATCAAGAAGGTGCTGGCCTGGTCGACGGTCAGCCAGATCGGCTACATGTTCCTCGCCGTGGGCCTGGGGCCGGTGGGCTACGCCGCGGGCATCGCCCACCTGCTCACCCACGGCTTCTTCAAGGCCGGGCTCTTCCTCGGGGCGGGGTCGGTCATGCACGGCATGGGCGACCGCACCGACATGCGCCGCTTCGGCGGCCTGGCCACGAGGATGAAGACCACCTTCGTGACCTTCGGGTTGGGCTACCTGGCCCTCATCGGCTTCCCGTTCCTCTCGGGCTACTGGACCAAGGACGCCATCATCGAGGCCGCGTTCGACCGCGGGGGAGCGGCCGGGTGGCTCCTCGGCGGGGTCGCCGTGCTGGGCGCCGGGCTCACCGCGTTCTACATGACCCGCCTGGTGCTCATGACCTTCTTCGGCAGGCCCCGCTGGGAGGACGGCGTCCACCCGCACGAGTCGCCTGCGGTCATGACGCTGCCGATGGTCGTGCTCGCGGTCGGGTCGGTCGCCGCCGGCTTCGTGCTGGTGCAGGTCGCCCCGCTGGCCGACTGGCTGGCCCCGGTGTTCGGGCAGCCCGAGGAGGTCGCCCACGTCGTCCCGCCCGTCGTGGTCAGCGTCGTGGTCACCGTCGTGGTGGCCGCCGGGGCGCTGGTCGCCTGGCTGGCCGTCGGCCGCCGTGCGGTGCCCACCACGGCACCGGCGCGGGTGTCGCTGCCGGTGCGCGCGGCCCGCAACGGCCTCTACGCCGACGCCGTCAACGAGGCGGTGTTCATGCGGCCGGGCGCCTGGCTGACCCGCGCGGCCGTGCAGGTCGACGACCGCGGTGTGGACGGCCTGGTCACCGGCATCGGGACCGGGCTCGGGGGGTCCTCCGCGCGGTTGGGTCGGGCCCAGACCGGGTTCGTGCGCACCTACGCCCTCGGCATGCTCGGCGGCGCCGTGCTGGTCGCCGGGGCCCTGCTGGCGGTGGCGGCCGGATGAGCACCACCCCGTCGACGAAGGAGACCCGGTCGTGAGCGACGTCCCCTGGCTGCTGGCGATGGTCGTGCTGCCGGCGGTGGGCGGTGCGGCCGTGGCAGCGCTGCCGCGGGACCGCGACGCCGTCGCCAAGCAGGTCGCGCTCGGCACCAGCCTCCTGGTGCTGGTGCTGGCCGTGCTCGCCACGGTGGCCTTCGACCCCGGTGGCGACCGGTTCCAGCTGACCACCGCGGTGGACTGGATCCCGGCCTTCGGGGTGCAGTTCGCCCTGGGTGTCGACGGCATCGCGCTGGTGATGCTGCTGCTCATCGGTGTGCTGGTGCCCGTGGTCGTCGTCGCGTCCTGGCGCGACACCGGCCCCGGCGGCCGGCCGATGAAGGCCTACTTCGCCTGGCTGCTGGTGCTCGAGTCGATGATGGTCGGCGTCTTCGCCGCCACCGACGTGTTCCTGTTCTACGTCTTCTTCGAGGCCATGCTCGTGCCGATGTACTTCATCATCGGCAGCTTCGGCGGACCGCGCCGGCAGTTCGCCGCGATGAAGTTCTTCCTGTACAGCCTGCTCGGCGGGCTGGTCATGCTGGCCTCGGTCATCGGCCTGTACGTGGTGAGCAACTCCCAGATCGGCGAGGGCACCTTCGCCTTCGACGCGCTGCGCGCCCTGGACATCGACCCCGGGGTGCAGAAGCTGCTGTTCCTGGGCTTCTTCGTCGCCTTCGCCATCAAGGCGCCGCTGGTGCCCTTCCACACCTGGCTGCCCGACTCCGGTGCCGAGGCCCCGGTCGGCGGCGCGGTGCTCCTGGTCGGGGTGCTCGACAAGGTCGGCACCTTCGGCTTCATCCGCTACTGCCTCCCGCTGTTCCCCGACGCCTCGCGCACCTTCGCGCCGTGGATCCTGGGCCTGGCGGTGGCCGGCATCCTCTACGGGGCCCTGGTCGCGATCGGGCAGTCCGACATCAAGCGCCTGGTCACCTACACCTCGATCGCCCACTTCGGGTTCATCGCGCTGGGCATCTTCGCCTTCACGGTCGAGAGCGGCTCCGGTGCGGTGCTCTACATGGTCAACCACGGCATCAGCACCGGGATCCTGTTCCTCGTGGTCGGCATGGTGGTCAGCCGGGGCGGCTCCCGGCGGATCGCCGACTACGGCGGCATCGCGACGAAGGCCCCCGTGCTGGCCGGGGTGTTCCTGGTGGCCGGGCTGGCCAGCCTGGCCCTGCCGGGCACCAACAGCTTCGTGTCGGAGGTCCTGGTGCTCCTGGGGGCCTTCCCGGCCCGCCCGGTGTTCACCGTGCTGGCCACCGTCGGCATCGTGCTGGCCGCGCTCTACGTGCTGCTGCTGGTCCAGCGCGCGGTGCACGGGCCGGTGCGCGGGCTGGTCGAGACCCGGCCGTTCCCCGACCTGCGTCGCCGCGAGCTCGTCGTCGTCGCCCCGCTGGTGGCCCTCGTCATCGGGCTGGGCGTCTACCCGCAGCCGCTGCTGGACCTGGTGAACCCCGCCGTCAGCGCCACCATGGGCGACGTCGGCTCCGACCCCGCGGGGACCCAGCCCGCCACCGCCGAGCAGGGGGCCAACTGATGATCGAGGCTCCGGACCTCTCCCTGGCCGCCCTCAGCCCGCTGCTGGTGGTCTTCGGCGCCGCCCTCGTGGGCGTCCTGGTGGAGGCCTTCGCCCCCCGGCACGTGCGCCAGCCCGCGCAGGTCGCCCTGGCGCTGGTGGGCATGGTCGGCGGCGTCGTCGCCGTCCTGCTGCTGGCCGGCCGGGCCGAGGTCACCGCGGCCGGCGCGCTGGCCGTCGACGGCGCCGGGCTGTTCCTGCAGGCCACCGTCGCCGGTCTGGGCGCGCTGTCGGTCCTGCTGTTCGCCGAGCGCGGCCTGGACCCGGCCGGGTCGGCGTTCGTCGCCTCCGCCGCCGTGCCGGCCGGCAGCCCCCGAGACCGGGAGCTGCTCACCGACCAGCGGGTGCAGACCGAGGTCTACCCGCTGGCCACCTTCGCCGTGGGCGGCATGATGCTGTTCGTCGCGGCCAACGACCTGCTGGTCATGTTCGTCGCGCTCGAGGTGCTCAGCCTCCCGCTCTACCTGATGTGCGGCATGGCCCGCCGGCGGCGGCTGCTGTCGCAGGAGGCCGCGGTCAAGTACTTCCTGCTCGGCGCCTTCGCCTCCGCGTTCTTCCTGTACGGCCTGGCGCTGGTCTACGGTGCCACGGGCAGCATCCGGCTGTCGGAGATCCGGGCGTCGGTCACCGCCGAGGGCACCGGCACCCTGCTCGTGCTGGGCCTGGGCCTGCTGGTCGTCGGCCTCATGTTCAAGGCCTCGGTCGCCCCCTTCCACACCTGGACCCCGGACGTCTACCAGGGCGCCCCCACCCCGGTGACGGCCTTCATGGCCGCCTGCACCAAGGTCGCGGCCTTCGGTGCGGTGCTGCGGCTGCTCTACGTCGCCTTCGGGACGGCGGACTGGACCTGGCGGCCGCTGGTCTACGGCATCGCGATCGTGTCGATGGTGGTCGGCGCCGTCCTGGGGCTGACCCAGACCGACGTCAAGCGGATGCTGGCCTACTCCTCGATCGCGCACGCCGGGTTCCTCCTCACCGGCGTGCTCGGGCTCGGGGGGTCCGGGCTGTCGGCCACGCTGTTCTACCTGCTGGCCTACGGGCTGACCACGGTCGGCGCCTTCGCCGTGGTGACCCTGGTGCGCGACGGCGACGGGGAGGCCACGCAGATCGCCCGGTGGGCCGGGTTGGCCCGCCGCTCACCGCTCACCGCGGGCACCATGACCTTCCTGCTCCTGGCGCTGGCCGGCATCCCGCTCACCAGCGGCTTCACCGGGAAGTTCGCGGTGTTCCGGGCCGCGACCGAGGTGGGGGCCTGGCCGTTGGTGGTGGTCGCGCTGGTCACCAGCGCGGTGGCCGGCTACTTCTACCTGCGGTTGGTCGTGGTCATGTACTTCTCGGAGCCGGCCGAGGACGGGCCCACGGTCGGGGTGCCCGGGTTGCCCACCACCGTCGTGCTGGCCGTCACGGTGGCCGCCACGCTGGTGCTGGGTGTCGTACCGGGCTCGGTGCTCGACCTGGCCGACCGGGCCGCGGGCCTGGTGGGCTGAGGATCCACGGCGCTCCCGGCGACGAGCCCGGCGGGGCAGCCGTCGGCGTCCCGGCCTGCGGAGACTAGATTCACCGGCGATGAGCGGATCCCGCGCCCACACCCCGACCGGTGACGGCAGCCAGACGCAGACGTGGAACCGGCCTGGTCGGCCGGCCTCCACGATGGGCTCGTGGCTGCCCGAGGGCCCGCTGGGGGAGGCGCTGTCGGCCGGTCTGGCCCGCGTCGAGACCGCGCTGCAGACCGCCGTGGCCAGCGACCACGAGTTCGTGGCGGAGGCCGCGGCGCACCTCGTGACCGCCGGCGGCAAGCGGTTCCGCCCGGTGCTCGCGCTGCTGGCCGCGCAGCTCGGCGACCCCGGCGCCGACGAGGTCGTGTCGGCCGCCGTGGTCTGCGAGCTCACCCACCTGGCGACGCTCTACCACGACGACGTCATGGACGAGGCCGCCGTGCGGCGCGGGGCCCCGAGCGCCAACAGCCGGTGGAACAACAGCATCGCCATCCTGACCGGTGACCTCCTGTTCGCCCGGGCCTCGGACCTGCTCGCCGACCTGGGGCCCGAGGCGGTGCGCATCCAGGCCCGCACGTTCGAGCGGCTGGTCACCGGGCAGATCCGCGAGACGGTCGGCCCGGCCGCCGGGGAGGACCCGGTGGCGCACCACCTGTCGGTGCTGGCCGACAAGACCGGATCCCTGGTCGCCACCTCCGCCCGGTTCGGCGCCCGCTTCGCCGGGGTCTCCCCGGCCGTGGTCGACGACCTCACCGCCTACGCCGAGGAGGTCGGGGTCGCCTTCCAGCTCTCCGACGACCTCATCGACATCGTCGGCGAACGCGGCACCTCCGGGAAGCTGCCCGGCACCGACCTGCGGGAGGGCATCGCGACGCTGCCGGTGCTGTTCGTGCTGGCCGGGGACGACCCGGCCGAGGCCCGGCTGCGCGAGCTGGTCGCCCGGCCGCTCACCGACGACGCCGAGCACGCCGAGGCCCTCGCGCTGCTGCGCTCCTCGGCCTCGCTGGCCCGGGCCACCGAGGTGCTGCACTCCTACGCCGACCGCGCCCGGGCCCGGCTGGGCCGGGTGCCCGAGGGCGAGGTCCGCGAGGCACTCGACGCCCTCTGCGAGTACGTGGTCACCCGCAGCGCCTAGCCCGACCGCTCGCTCGCGGGGCACCCTGCGCGGTGCCCGCACCTCGGGGACAGTGGTGGTGATGACCACCAGCCGCGCTGCCCGCCCGACCGCCCTCCTCGCCGGCCTGGTGCTGCTGGCCGGCTGCTCGTCCGGGTCCTCCGACGCGGACGCGGCCGCCACGTCGGCCCCCGCCGACGCCCCGGCACTGGACGTCGAGGTGGTCCTCGACGGCCTGGACCACCCCTGGGACGTCGCCCAGGCCCCCGACGGCACCCTGCTGCTCGACGAGCGCGGCGGCGGGTTCACCGCCGTGCTGCCCGACGGCTCGGCCCAGCAGCTGACCGCCGACCTCGACGACCTGTGGGCGCAGGGCGAGACCGGGCTGATGGGCCTCGTGCTCGACCCCGGCTTCGCCGACAGCCGCCGCTTCTACACCTGCATGGGTGTCGCCGACGGCGGCGCCGACGGCGGGCCGGGCATCGAGGTCACCGCCTGGACCGTGGCGGAGGACTGGTCGGAGGCCACCCGCACCGCCGACCCGCTGGTGGGGGAGATCCCGGTCAACGCCGACACCGGCCGGCACGGCGGGTGCCGGCTGCGCTTCGACGCCGAGGGTCGGCTGCTGATCGGCACCGGGGACAACGCGGTCGGCACCAACCCGCAGGACCTCTCGTCGCTGGCCGGCAAGCTGCTGCGGGTCGACCCGCAGACCGGGCAGCCCTCGGCGGGCAACCCGTTCCTCGAGCTCACCGACCCCACCTCGCACGCGGTCGTGGGGTACGGGCACCGCAACGTGCAGGGCATCGCGGTGCAGCCGGGCACCGGGGCGGTCTACACCGCCGAGCAGGGCAGCCAGGTCGACGACGAGGTCAACCTGGCCACCGACGGCGGCAACTACGGGTGGGACCCGGTCGGGCAGGGCGTGTACGACGAGAGCGTGCCGATGACCGACCCCGAGATCCCCGGTGCGATCGAGGCCGTCTGGTCCTCGGGCGACCCCACCATCGCCGTCTCGGGCATCACGTTCCTCGACGGCGAGCAGTGGGGCGTCTACGACGGGTTGCTGCTGCTCGGCGTCCAGAAGGACACCGGGGTGCTCGCGCTCCGGCTGGCCGACGACGGCTCGTTGGTCGAGCAGTTCCGCATCCCCGAGCTGGAGGGCACCTACGGCCGGGTGCGCTCGCCCCAGCTGGGGGGCGACGGCGCGCTGTACCTGACCACCGACAACGGCGACGGCACTGACCAGCTGCTGCGGGTCACGCCCGTGAGCTGACCCGCTGGGGCACCGGCGTCCCGGGGGGCAGCTGCGGGCAGGGCTCGGGTCGGCCCCAGACGGTGTGCAGCGGCAGGACGCCGGCCCAGTCCGCGGCGGGGTGGGCCAGGTCGCGCTCGTCCTCCCCGGGCGGTCCGGTGCGGACCTTGACGCTGGCCTCGGTGAGGTCCAGCGCGAGGACGGCGGTGGCGATCAGCTCCTTGCGGTCGGGTCGCCGGCTGTGGTCCCAGGACCCGGGTGCGAGGTGGTCGGTGAGCACGGCCAGGCCGTGCCACCGCTCGTCGGGGTCGGTGACCAGCCGGGCGGTGCCCTGCACCACGGCGCTGCGGTGGTTCATCGAGTGGTGGAATGCCGACCGGCTGTAGACGACGCCGTCGACGTGGGTGACCGTGAAGCAGACCGGCAGCCCGGCGGCGGCGGCCCGCAGGGTGGCCGCGCCCGTGGATCCGTGCAGGTACAGCGTCTCGCCGTCCCGGCCGTAGCCGGTGGGCAGCACGAGGGGCCCGGTGGGCAGCGCGAGCCCGAGGTGGCCCACCAGCCCCGCGTCGAGCACCGCGTGGAGGTCGGCGCGGTCGGTGCGGGCCCGCACGGCGTTGCGGCGGACGGTCGAGCGGGCGGTGGGGGACAGCGGCGTGCTCACGAGGAGATCCTCCGGTGACCCGTGGCATCCTGGAACGGCCAATCCGCTGCTGTTCGAGCAGTCCACTGCAGGAGGTGCCGTGGCCGACGTCCCGGTCGTGCTGGACCGCACCTCGCGGGTGCCGCTGGCCGTGCAGCTGGCCGCTGGACTCCGCGCGGGTCCGGGGCTGCGGGCCGGGGACCGCCTGCCCTCCACGCGCGAGCTGGCCAGCCAGCTCGGGGTCAGCCGCACGGTCACGGCCGCCGCCTACGACCAGCTGCTGGCCGAGGGTTGGGTGGCCGCCCGGCACGGGGTGGGCACCTTCGTCGTGGGCAGCCCGCTGGCCGCCCCGGCGACGGCGGTCACCGCGACGGCGCCCGGTGCGGCGGTCCTCGACCTGCGTCCGGGCGCGCCGTGCACCGAGGTGCTCGACCCCGCGGCCTGGCGGCGGGCGTGGCGGGCCGCCGGCGACCGGCCCGCCGACGTCGGGTACGAGGCGGCCGGGGACCCGGCGTTCCGGGCCGCCGTGGTCGAGCACCTGCTGCGCCACCGGGGCCTGGCGCCCGACCCGGCCGCCGTGCTCGCCGCTGCGGGCACGTCGGCCGCCGTCGCCGAGCTCGCCGCCCTGCTCGGCCCGGGTGCCCGGGTCGGGGTGGAGGACCCCGGCTACCGGCGGGCCGTCGGTGCCCTGCGGGCCGCCGGGGTGCAGGTCGTGCCGCTCCCGGTGGACGACGACGGGCTGGTGGTCGACGCCGTGCCCGCCGGGCTCGACGCGGTGTACTGCACGCCGGCGCACCAGTTCCCGCTCGGCGGACGGCTCCCCGCGGCCCGCCGCTCGGCCCTGGTCGCGCGGGCCCGGGCGGAGGGCTTCACGGTGTGGGAGGACGACTACGACGGCGAGCTGCGCTACGACGTGGCCCCGCTGCCGTTGCTGGCCGCACTCGCCCCCGACGTCGTCGTCCACCTGGGGACGGCGTCCAAGGTGCTGACCCCGACGCTCGGCCTGGGCTGGCTGGTGGCCCCGCCGGGGGTGCGCGCCGGGCTGCTGGAGCGGCGGACCGCCACCGGCCAGCGACCCGGGCGGGCCGGTCAGCGGGTGTTCACGGCCCTCGCGGCCTCGGGGGACCTGGCCCGCCACCTCCGCCGGCTGCGCCGTGAGCTGGCCGACCGCCGCGGCCTCGTCCGGGCCGCGGTGACCAGCGCCGGGCGCACCACGGTGGGTGACGCGGCCGGGGCGCACCTCGTCGTCCCGCTGCCCGACCGGGCCACGGAGGCCGCGGTCGCCGACGAGCTGGCCGGCCACGACGTGGCGGTGGGCACGCTGGCCGAGCAGCGGCTGGTCGATGCGCGGGCGGGCCTCGTGGTCGGGTGGGCAGCGCCCGGCCGGGACGAGCTGGGAACCGCGCTCGCCGTCCTCAGCGCGGTGTTGTCGGGTGGGTCGAGCGCCGCGAACGCCCCGTCGGGCACGTCCCGACGCGGACGGAGGAGCAGCGACGCGGGGTGACCCACGCGACCGCGCTCAGGCGGTGACGGGGAGCTGCAGGGGGCCGCGCAGCACCGTGGCCACGCGGGGCACCGGGGAGCCGGCCGGGCGCAATCGGGGCATGCGCTCGGCCAGCAGCCGCAGGGCCACCTCGCCCTCCAACCGGGCGAGCGGGGCACCCAGGCAGTAGTGCGCACCGCCCGAGAAGGCCAGGTGCGGCGCGGCCTGCTCGCGGTGCAGGTCGAACCGGTCGGGGTCGGCGTGCACGGCCGGGTCGCGGTTGGCGCTGGCCAGGAGCACCAGCACGCCGCTGTCCCGGCACAGCCGCAGGTCGCCGACCTCGACGTCCTCGTGCGCGAACCGGGCGGTGAGCTGGACCGGCGAGTCGTAGCGCAGCGTCTCCTCGACCGCGGCCGCCGCCAGTGACGGGTCCGCGGCCAGCGCGGTCCACTGGCCCGGGGTGCGGTGCATGGCCTGCACCGCGTTGCCGATGAGGTTGGTCGTGGTCTCGAACCCGGCGACCAGCAGCAGCTGGGCCAGGGCCAGCACCTCGTCGGCGGTGGCGGTGCCGCCGTCCACCGCGCCCGCCAGGGTCGAGATGACGTCCTCGCCGGGGTGCGCCCGGCGCTGCTCGAGCAGCTGGCCGAACAGCGCCCGCATGCCGTCGGTGGCCCGGGTCAGCTCGCGCACGTGGGCGGGGGACCGGACGCCGTCCAGGGAGGACCCCAAGGCCAGACCCCAGCGGGCGAACCGTTCGGCGTCGACGTCGGGGACGTCCAGCAGCGCCGAGATGACCCGGATGGGCAACGGCGAGGCCAGGTCGGCGACCAGGTCGAACGGGCCCCGGCGGGCGAGCGCGCGGTCCAGCAGCTCCGTGGTCACCTGCTCGGCGACGGCGCGGTAGTGCGCCAGCCGGCGGGGCGCGAAGGCCGGCTGGGCCAGGCGGCGCAACCGGGTGTGGTCGGGCGGGTCGACGGTCAGCAGCGACAGGTCGACCGGCTCCATGAGGGAGGGGGCGTCGCCCTGGCTGAGCCGGCTGCGGCCGTCGGACAGCCGCACCCCCAACCGGCGGTCGCGCAGCACGGCCTCGACCGAGGCGTGGGTGGCGACGGCGGTGAGGCCCGTGCCGCTGCGCACCGGACCGCGCGCCAGCTGGGCGGCCCGTAGCTGGGCGTAGACCGGGTAGGGGTCCAGTCGCCACGGTCGGTGCAGCAGGCGGGCCACGCGGTCACCGCGCAGCGCGAGGGCGTACCCGCCGGCACGCATCGCACCGATCCGCGCGCCGAGGACGACGTCCTCGACCAGCCGGCCCGTCGCCGACCGCGCACCCACCCGGACCCCGTCGTCCACCGCGGCGCTCACGGGTGCCTGTGCCCGGCCCGGAAGTACCTGTTCCTCGCGATCACAGAGACACTGTGCGCCGGGCCGGGCGCCGGCGCAAGGTCAGTCGACCGTCCAGGTGTCCGAGCCGCGGAGCAGCGCGTCGAGGTCGGCCGGTTGACCGGAGCGGGCGTCCTCGAGCTGGTCGGTCATCATCGCGTCGTAGGTCGGCTTCTGCACCGAGCGGAACACGCCCATGGGGGTGTAGCGGAGGTCCTGGCTGGACAGCCGCGACAGCGCGAAGGCGTAGGCCGGGTCGGTGCGGTGGGCGTCGTGCACCACGATGTCGGCCTCCTCGACCTGGTTGGTCTCGGCGATCCGCAGCCCGCCCCAGCCGTCGGCGACCACGCAGGAGGCGCCGTCGGGGCCGAAGACCAGCTTCTCGCCGTGCACCAGCGGGATCGACCACTGGGTGCCCGTCAGCGGGTCCTTGAGCAGCTCGAAGGCGCCGTCGTTGAAGATGTTGCAGTTCTGGTAGATCTCCACCAGCGCGGTGCCCTGGTGCTCGGCGGCCTGCCGCAGCACGTCGGTGAGCCCCTTGCGGTCGGAGTCCATGGCCCGCCCCACGAAGGTGGCGTCGGCGCCCAGCGCCAGCGACACGGGGTTGAACGGGTGGTCCAGCGACCCCATCGGGGTGCTCTTGGTGACCTTGCCGACCTCCGAGGTGGGGGAGTACTGGCCCTTGGTCAGGCCGTAGATCCGGTTGTTGAACAGCAGGATCGTCAGGTTCACGTTGCGGCGCAGCGTGTGGATGAGGTGGTTGCCGCCGATCGACAGCGCGTCGCCGTCGCCGGTGACCACCCACACCGACAGGTCGGGGCGGGAGGTGGCCAGCCCGGTGGCGATCGCCGGGGCACGCCCGTGGATCGAGTGCATCCCGTAGGTGTTCATGTAGTACGGGAACCGGCTCGAGCAGCCGATCCCGGACACGATCACCATGTCCTCGCGGGCGATGCCCAGGCTGGGCAGGAACGACTGGACGGCGTTGAGGATGACGTAGTCACCGCAGCCGGGGCACCAGCGGACCTCCTGGTCGGTCTTGAGGTCCTTGGCCTTGAGCTGCGTCTGCTTCTCGCCGCCGAGCTCGACCGAGCGGGCGACGGCGTCGGCGATGCGCTGGTCGAAGGCGGGCATGCCCAGCTCGTGGACGTGCTCGTCGATCGCGGGAGAGGTGGGGTGGGTGGTCACGACTGGACCTCCGGTCCGGTGCTGTCGATGACGTCCTGGAGGACGGCGGCGAGCTCGGCCGCCCGGAAGGGCAGCCCGCGCACCTGGGTGTGGCTGTGCACGTCGACGAGGTACTTCGCGCGCAGCAGCAGGGCCAGCTGGCCGAGGTTCATCTCCGGGCACACCACGCGGTCGTAGGAGCGCAGCACCTCGCCCAGGTCGGCCGGCATCGGGTTGAGGTGGCGCAGGTGGACCTGGGCGATCGAGCGGCCCGAGCGGCGGATCCGCCGGCAGGCGGCCCCGATCGGCCCGTAGGTGGAGCCCCAGCCGATGACGGCGACCTTCGCGTCGCCGTCGGGGTCGTCGACCTCGGTGGGCGGCAGCGACGCGGCGATCCCGTCGACCTTGGCCTGCCGGGTGCGGGTCATGAAGTCGTGGTTGGCCGGGTCGTAGGAGATGTTGCCCGTGCCGTCTGCCTTCTCCAGCCCGCCGATGCGGTGCTGCAGACCCTTGGTGCCGGGCACCGCCCACGGGCGGGCCAGCGTCTCGGGGTCGCGCAGGTAGGGCAGGAACTCGCCGTCCTCGCCGTTGGGCTCGGTCGCGAACTCCACCTGCAGGTCGGGCAGGGTGTCCGCGGCCGGGACCGACCACGGCTCGGCGCCGTTGGCCAGGTAGCCGTCGGACAGCAGGAAGACCGGGGTGCGGTAGGTCAGCGCGATCCGGGCGGCCTCGATGGCTGCGTCGAAGCAGTCGGCCGGCGAGCGCGGTGCCACGACCGGCACCGGGGCCTCGCCGTTGCGGCCGAACATGGCCTGCAGCAGGTCCGACTGCTCGGTCTTGGTCGGCAGACCGGTGGAGGGGCCACCGCGCTGGACGTCGACGACGACCAGCGGCAGCTCGGTCATCACCGCCAGCCCGATCGTCTCGGCCTTCAGCGCCACACCCGGTCCGGACGTCGTCGTGACGCCCAGCGCACCGCCGAAGCTGGCGCCCAGCGCGGCACCGATGCCGGCGATCTCGTCCTCGGCCTGGAACGTGCGCACGCCGAAGGACTTGTGCTTGCTCATCTCGTGCAGCACGTCCGAGGCCGGGGTGATCGGGTAGGCACCCAGGAACACCGGCAGGCCCGAGCGCTGCCCGGCCGCGACCAGCCCGTAGGCCAGGGCCTGGTTCCCCGAGATGTTGCGGTAGGTGCCCGGCGCCATCGGGGCAGGCTTGATCTCGTAGGAGACCGCGAACGCCTCGGTGGTCTCGCCGTAGTTGAACCCGGCCCGGAAGGCGGCGATGTTGGCCGCGGCGATCTCGGGCTTCCTGCGGAACTGCCGCTCGAGGAATCGGACGGTGCCCTCGGTCGGCCGGTGGTACATCCACGACAGCAGACCGAGGGTGAACATGTTCTTGCTGCGCTCGGCCTCCTTCTTGCCCAGGCCCGAGTCGGCGAGCGCGTCGGTGGTCATCGAGGTCAGCGGCACGCTCACCAGCTGCCAGCCGTCGAGCGACCCGTCGGTCAGGGGGTTCTCCGCGTAGCCGACCTTGGCCAGGTTGCGCGCGGTGAACTCGTCGGAGTCGGCGATGAGCAGACCGCCGCCGGGCAGGTCGGCCAGGTTGGCCTTGAGCGCGGCGGGGTTCATCACGACCAGCACGTCGGGGGCGTCCCCGGGGGTCATGATGTCGTGGTCGGCGAAGTGCAGCTGGAAGCTGGACACACCCGGCAACGTCCCCGTGGGCGCCCGGATCTCGGCCGGGAAGTTGGGCAGCGTCGACAGGTCGTTGCCGAAGGACGCCGTCTCGCTGGTGAACCGGTTGCCGGTCAGCTGCATGCCGTCACCGGAGTCACCGGCCAGCCGGATCACGACCCGGTCGAGGGCGACGACGCTCTTGACGAGCCCGCCCGGAGCCGACGACGGGGCGTCGACGGTGGACTGCTCGGGGGTGCTGTGGGTCATCAGGGGTGTACCTCCACCGGCCGACGTTACGTTCCCGTGACGGGACAGGGCGCCGTCGGGAGGGCAGAGTGAGGGAGCACACAGGCTGCCCTCACTTGCACTGGTCAGCCGAGCAGCGCGCCGAACTCGCGCAGGGTGCGGGCGGCGACCTCGCGCAGCTTCACGTTGGTGTCCTGGCTGACCGAGCGCAGGATGCCGAAGGCGTCGTCGGGGGAGACCTGCCGCACGACGGCGATGGCCCCCTTGGCCTGCTCGATCACCGCCCGTGACGCGATGGCCTCCTCCAGCTGGGAGACCAGCGTGGCCGACCGGTGCTGGCGCAGCTGACCGGCCACCAGACCCGAGGCGATGCGCCCGATGAGCACGGCCAGCGCCTCGTCGTCGTCGCTGAACCCGTCGCGCGACCGGCCGTACAGGTTGAGGGCGCCGAACTGCTCGTCGTCGACCACGATCGGGCACGCCAGGAAGGCCAGCACCCCGTCGGCCTGGGCCCCCCGGGTGAAGTCGGGCCACAGCTCCATCGCCTCGCTCACGGTCACCCGCACGCAGGTCTGCTGGCGGACGGCGTGCAGGCAGGGGCCGTCGTCGACGTCGTACTGGTCGCGGTCGACGGCCAGGGTGCGCTCGTCGGTCCAGGCCGAGGTGAACGGCGTGCCCTCCTGGACGACGGTGACGCCGGCGGAGTCGCAGTCGTCGATGGCGGCCTTGGCGGTGCGCACGACCAGCTGGAGCAGCTCGGTGACGTCGCGGCCGTGGGCGTCGGACCCGGTGAGGGAGTCGACCACGAGGGCGACGGCCTCGGGCTGCGCGGCGGCCACCTGGGCGACGAGCTCGTGGGTGCCCAGGCCCGAGGCGTGGTTCAGCGCGTCGGCACCGACGGGTGCGCCGCCGTCGGTGCCCGCGTGGGCCCGGAGGAGTTCCTGCTCACCGGTGTCGGTGTCGGTGCTCATGACGGTGTGGTTGCTCGACGTGCGGGTCGGCAAACGTGCCGAGGTCGGCGGGTGGGTCGGCGGGTGGGTCGGCGGGGAACGGCGTCCCCGCCCGCCGCGTTGAGCGGGCGTGCACCGCTGGAGCAACGGACTGAAGACCGCGCTGCTGCTGGGCCTCATGGCCGGCATCATCCTGGCCATCGGCGCGCTGCTGGGCGGGCGCGGTGGGCTGGTGGTGGCCCTGGTCGTCGCGCTGGGCATCAACGGCTACGCGTACGTCAACAGCGACAAGCTGGCGCTGCGGTCGATGCGGGCCTTCCCGGTCACCGAGACCCAGGCGCCGCAGATGTACGCCATCGTGCGGGAACTGGCCACCGAGGCCCGGCAGCCGATGCCCCGCCTCTACGTGAGCCCGACCAACCAGCCCAACGCCTTCGCCACCGGACGCAACCCGCGCAACGCCGCGGTCTGCTGCACGCAGGGGATCCTCGAGCTGCTGGACCGGCGGGAGCTGCGCGGGGTGCTGGCGCACGAGCTCTCGCACGTCTACAACCGCGACATCCTGATCAGCTCGGTGGCCGGGGCCATGGCCACCGCGATCACCTTCGTCGCCCAGATGGCCATGTTCTCCAGCCTGTTCGGCGGGCGGTCGGAGGACCGCGGCGGTGGCAACGCCCTCGGCGGGCTGCTGCTGGTCCTGCTGGGCCCGCTCGCCGCCGGGCTGGTGCAGATGGCCGTCAGCCGGAGCCGGGAGTACCAGGCCGACAGCTCCGGGGCCCAGCTCTCGCAGGACCCGCTGGCCCTGGCTTCGGCGCTGCGCAAGCTGGAGCGGGGGGTGGCGGCCCGCCCGCTGCCGCAGGACCAGCGGTTGGTGACGCAGAGCCACCTGATGATCGCCAACCCCTTCCGCGGCGGGGGCATGGCGTCGATGTTCGCCACCCACCCACCGATGTCCGAGCGCATCGCCCGCCTCGAGGCGATGGCCCGGCGGTGACGTGCTGGGCCGGCCCCCTCGCCGGGGCGAGGGGGCCGGTCCTCAGCGGTAGTTGTCGAACTGCAGGGCGATCTCGAAGTCCTTGCTCTTCAGCAGCTGCTGCACGGCCTGCAGGTCGTCGCGCTTCTTGCCGCTGACCCGCAGCTGGTCGCCCTGGATCTGCGCCTGGACGCCCTTGGGGCCCTCGTCGCGGATCGTCTTGGCGATCTGCTTGGCCTTGTCCGAGGCGATGCCCTGCTGGATGGTGGCCGAGATCTTGTAGGTCTTGCCCGACGCCTGGGGCTCGCCGGCGTCGACGGCCTTCATGGAGATGCCGCGCTTGACCAGCTTCTCCTTGAACACCTCGAGCGCGGCGGCGACCCGCTCCTCGGTGTCGGCGGTGAGGGTGACCCCCTCCTCGCCGGCCCACGCGATACCGGCGTTGGTGCCGCGGAAGTCGAACCGCTGCGACAACTCCTTGCCCGCCTGGTTCAGGGCGTTGTCGACCTCCTGGCGGTCGACCTTGCTCACGACGTCGAAGGACGCATCTGCCATGTCGGGACTCTCCTCCTCGTGGTCGCGGGCCACCTCGTGGGTGGCCCGGACCGGTCTTGTACGCTCGTCGGGCACCACAGCACACGGCGGGTTGCCCGAGTGGCCAATGGGAGCGGACTGTAAATCCGTCGGCTTAGCCTACGAAGGTTCGAATCCTTCACCCGCCACGCCTGGTGCGACGGCCCCCGACCCCTGGTCGGGGGCCGTCGTCGTCCTCAGGCTGTGGGGGCCTGGGCGCTGGCCACCGCGGTGCGCTGCAACGGGGCGCCGCCGAGGAACAACCACCCGAAGGCGATCTGCACCGAGCGGGTGCAGGTGACCGTGGCCTCGACGCCGTCCACCGTGACCGACCAGGCGTCGAGCCGGGTGCCGCCGTCGGCCAGCTGGTCGGCGACGGCGAGTTCCGCCGACGTCCGGTCCAGGGGCAGGTAGCCGGTGACCCCGCGGGTGTAGGCGGCTGCGGGGCCGGTCTGGTTGGCCGCGGCCAGCGCGGCGCCGTCGCACGCCGACTGCACGCGCTGCTGCTCGAGGAAGGCGTCGGAGGCGGCGATCGCCCCGAACGTCATCAGTGCTGCGACCAGCCAGCAGACCAGGACGAAGGGCAGGCTCGACCCCTGCTCCGACCCGGCCCACCGCTCGCGCACGGGCGCACTGTAGAGCCCGACGGCACCCGTGGGGGCCGGATCGCAGCGGCTGGGGATCGCCGGCCCGGGTGGGGTGCCTGCGTGGCTGGTTCTCACCCCCGACCGGGTGTCACCTCACCGGGTGACGGTGGGTAACAACTTTTGCACGCAGAGTGGTGACGCGTCCGCGCGGCACCCCGGTGGGTGTCCGCGACTTGCCCGAATGGGTGACACAGCGGAGTCTTCTCGCAGCGGTCCGTGCCGACCTAGCTCTGCCCCCGCGTGGGCGGCTGCCGCATTCGAGCAGTCCACCCATGCCTGAGGAGGCGTCATGTCGAGCACCGTCACCATGTCCAGCACCGGCCGCGGCAACAAGTGGAAGGCCGGGAACAAGTGGAAGCTCGGCAACAAGTGGAAGTGAGCTGAGCCCTGCTCCTCCGCACCGTTCCCAGGGGTGGCCGTCGAGCTGGCGGCCACCCCTGAGGAGTGAGTGAGGCCCGTCCTCACGGTCACTCGCTGTTAGCCTCGCGCCGACGCCGCTCCCGACAGACAGGCTGACGTTGGCCGAAGTCCGCACCCCCATGGCCACGCGAGGGCCCGCTCTGCTGCGGCGGTCGTGGCTCCCCACCGCGCTCGTGGCGGCCCTGGCCGTGCTCGTCGGGGTCCCGGCGCTGGCCCCGTCGGCCGTCCCGGCCAACCCGTGGTTGATCGGGGTGGTCTTCCTGGGTGCGCTGGTCGCGGAGACGGCGCCCATCTACATCGAGCGCGGTCGCCAGACCTGGACGTTGTCGACCATCGAGGCAGTCGTCGTGGTCGGGTTGCTCGAGATCGGTGGCCTGTGGACCGCGGTCGCTCGTGTGGCGGCCTTGGTCGTGAGTCTCGGGTACCAGCGCTACGCGCCGGCCAAGGTGGTGTTCAACCTCGCCGTCGCGGTCCTCGAGGTCGCGACGGCGGTGCTGGTGCTGCGGGTGTTCCCGCCGGTCGAGCTGACCCAACCCCTGTCGTGGTTGGCCCTCACCTGCGCACTGGTCGCGTCGTCGGTGCTCAGTGCCGGGCTCGTCGCCGTGGCCATCGCGATGACGACCGGGCGCTCCGGGTTGGAGATCCTGAACGCCACCATCGCCCCGACCCTGGTCCTCCCCGTCCTCGGCGTCGGTGTCGCCGTGGTGGGGTTGCTGCTCCTCGAGCAGACGACGTGGGCCCTGCTCGTCGTCCTCCCGTTGGTGGCTGCCGTCCTGCTGCTCTTCCGCCAGACTGCTCGAGTCAACCGTGAACGCCGGAGCCTCCAGCAGGTGTACGACTTCGCGCGCACCGTCGAGGAGGTGGCCCCCGACGAGGTCGGGCTGCGCCAGATCGTCGCGGCCGTGCGGGAGCTGCTGAACGCCGATCGGGTGGCCATCTGGTTGCCGCCCTACCTGGACGACGAACCGCGACTGGTCATCGACCGCGCCGCGCAGGCTGACCCCTGGTACGAGGGTCCGAGCGACCCCGACGACGAGATCCGCGCACGGGCCGTCGATCCCGACCGGGCCGGACCCGTGCTGGTGTCGGCCGTCCGGGCCACGACGGCCGAGGCGGTTGCGCTGCGACGACGGGGGGCGCGGGAGGTCCTGGGAGCGCCCATCACCACCGCCGCGGGGGAGTACGGGTACCTCGAGGTCTGCGACCGGCAGAGCGACGTGGTGTCGTTCGAGTCCGGGGACCGGGCTGCGCTGGAGTCGATGCTCACCCACGTCAACGCCGCGATCCGCCAGCAGCAGCTGCTGACCCGCATCCGCTACGACGCCGACCACGACAGCCTGACCGGGCTGCCGAACCGGCAGCGGTTGGCCACCGAGATGCAGGCCCTGCTCGGGGGTGACGACGAGGAGGTCCGCGTCGGGGTCGTGCTCGCCTCGCTGGACAACTACACCGAGGTGACCGACACCCTCGGCCACGCGGCCAGCGACGAGCTGCTGATGGTGACCGCCGGGCTGCTGCGGGACCAGGCGCCGCCGGGAGCGCTGGTGGCGCGCATGGACGGCGGCCAGTTCGCCGTCCTGCTGCCGGGGTTGAGCCTGCCGGCGACCGAGCGGGCCGCCCGCCGGTTGCGCGACGCCGCCGCCACCCGCGTGCGGGTGGCCGGCCTGGACCTGGACGTGCTGCTCACGCTCGGGGTCGCCGCCGCCCCGGTGCACGGACGCGACCCCGGCACGCTGATGCAGCGGGCCGACGTCGCCCTGCTCGCCGGCCACGCGTCCGGCGGCGTGGCCAGCTACCACCCGGTGCTGGACCAGCAGAGCCTGCGCCGGCTGCAGCTGGGCACCGAGCTGGAGTCGGCGATGGCCGAGAAGCAGATCACGGTGGTGTTCCAGCCGATCGTGGACACGCGCACCTCCGACATCGTGTCGGTCGAGACCCTGGTGCGGTGGGCGCACCCGCGGTACGGCAACGTCCCGCCCGACGACTTCATCGGCCTGGCCGAGCAGATCGGCCGCATCGGGGCGCTCACCGACTACGTGCTGGACCTGGCACTGGAACGCTGCCGCCGGTGGCTCGAGCAGGACATCGCGTTGTCGGTGGCGGTCAACCTCTCGGCCAAGTGCCTGGCCGAGCCCGACCTGGTCGACCGCGTGCGGGCGGCGCTGCGCCGGCACGGTGTCCCGGGTTCGCTGCTGACCCTGGAGCTGACCGAGGGCATCGTCGTCGACGACTCGGTGCGCAACTCCACCGTGCTGGCCGACCTGCACTCCCTGGGGCTGCGGCTGTCGATGGACGACTTCGGCACGGGGTACTCGTCGCTGTCCCAGCTGCGGCAGCTGCCCATCGACGAGCTCAAGATCGACAAGTCGTTCGTGCTGGGCATGTCCACGAGCCAGAGCGAGGCGTTCATCGCCCGGTCCATCGTGGAGCTGGCCCACAACCTCGGGCTGCGGGTGGTCGCCGAGGGTGTCGAGGACGAGGTCACCCGCGACCTGCTCACCGAGATGGGCTGCGACAAGCTGCAGGGGTTCCTGGTCAGCCGGCCGCTGCCCGACGACCGGCTGGAGGCCTGGTTGCTGGCCCGCACGGGCGTGCGGTCGGCCACCCCGGGCGCGCCGCACCGCCGGTTGTTCGTGCGCTCGTGACCGTTTGCTAGAGTTCCCGAGCACGCTCCGCGAGGGGCCGCACGAACCGCGTCCGACAGGTCCGGGTAGTGTTCCTCGCGCAGCACGCAGGCCCCTTTAGCTCAGTCGGCAGAGCGTCTCCATGGTAAGGAGAAGGTCTACGGTTCGATTCCGTAAAGGGGCTCCGACCAGCCGGTCCGGTCGCGAGACCTGGGTCGCGAGGTCAACCCGGCGGCGTAGCTCAGCCTGGTAGAGCAAACGGCTCATAATCGTTGTGTCACCGGTTCAAGTCCGGTCGCCGCTACCCATGACGGACCCCGTTGCCGGGGTCCGTCGGCGTGTGGGGGTATCCCCAGCGCCACGACCAGAACAAGGCGAGGAAACGCTCATGGCAGCCACCGATGTCCGTCCCAAGATCACCCTGGCCTGCCAGGAGTGCAAGAACCGCAACTACATCACCCGCAAGAACCGGCGCAACGACCCCGACCGGCTCGAGCTGAAGAAGTACTGCCCCACGGACAAGAAGCACACGGTCCACCGCGAGACCCGCTGACCGCAGGTCGCACGGATCGCCTGGAGGGCGGGGAGCATGACGCTGGACGCATCACTGGTCGGGCGCAGCTACCCGCCCTCCGCCGTGTACGAGGTCGGACGGGAGAAGATCGCCGAGTTCGCCCGCGCGCTGGGTGACGACGACCCGGTCTACCGCGACCCCGTGGCCGCCCGCGCGGCCGGGCACCCCGACGTCGTCGCCCCGCCCACGTTCGCCATCGTGCTGAGCCTGGGGGCCGGGAACGTCGTCCTCGACGACCCCGACGTCGCGATCGACTACAGCCGCGTGGTGCACGGGGAGCAGAAGTTCGTCCACCACCGCCCCATCCGGGCCGGTGACCGGCTGGTCGCCACCGCCTCGATCGAGGCCGTGCGCAGCGTGGCGGGCAACGACATGCTCACCACCGGCGTCGACCTGGCCACCGAGGACGGCGAGCCGGTCTGCCGCACCAGTGCGATGCTCGTCGCCCGGGGCGGTGCCTGATGGCCGCCGTCGTCCGGTTCGCCGACGTCGAGGTGGGCACCGAGCTGCCGGCGCAGAGCTCCCGGGTCACCCGGGCCGACCTGGTCCGCTACGCCGGTGCCTCGGGTGACTTCAACGTCATCCACTGGAACGAACGCGTGGCCACCGAGGTCGGGCTGCCCGGTGTCATCGCCCACGGCATGCTCACTGCCGGCCTCGCGGCCCGGGCCGTCACCGCCTGGGCGGGCGACCCGGGCGCGCTTGTCGAGTACTCGGTGCGGTTCAGCCGCCCGGTCGTCGTCCCCGACGACGGCACCGGCGCCGAGGTCGTCGTCGCCGGTCGGGTCGCCGCCCTGCTGGACGACGACCGCGTCCGCGTCGACCTCACCGTCACCAACAACGGCCACAAGGTGTTGAGTCTGGCGCGAGCCGTCGTGCAGCTCTGACGGCCCCCTCGCAGGGACCCGGTGCGCGCGCAGCGTGTGCCGGGGGGCGAGGGGGTCCTTCTGCTGGCGCGAGCCGTCGTTCAGCTCTGACGGCCCCCTCGCAGGTCCCCGGTGCGCGCGCAGCGTGCGCCGGGGGGCGAGGGGGTCCTCCTGCTGGCGCGAGCCGTCGTGCAGCTCTGAGGCCCCCGCTGGGCGCCTCAGGCGTCAGCCGGCGGTGCCCAGCAGCCGCTGGAGGCGGGTGACGCCCTCGACCAGGTCGTCGTCCCCGAGGGCGTAGGAGAGGCGCAGGTAGCCCGGTGTGCCGAAGGCCTCCCCGGGCACCACGGCGACCTCGGCCTCCGCCAGCACCAGCTCGGCCAGCTCGGCGCTCGTGGTCGGCGTCCGGCCGGCGATCTCCCGCCCGAGCAGCGCCTTCACCGACGGGTACACGTAGAAGGCCCCCTGCGGCTCGGGGCAGGCGATCCCGGGGATCTCGCGCAGCATGTCGACCACGGTGCGCCGCCGCCGGTCGAAGGCCGCCCGCATGGCGGCCACCGACGACTGGTCACCGGTCAGTGCCGCGAGGGCCGCCACCTGGGAGACGTTGGCCACGTTGGACGTGGCGTGCGACTGCAGGTTGGTGGCCGCCCGCACCACGTCGGCCGGGCCCAGCAGCCAGCCGACCCGCCAGCCGGTCATGGCGTAGGTCTTGGCCACCCCGTTCACGACGACGCACCGCGCCTGCAGCTCGGGCACCAGGGCCGGCATCGAGGGGGCCTGCACGTCCCCGTAGGTCAGGTGCTCGTAGATCTCGTCGGTGAGCACCCAGAGGCCGGCCTCCCACGCCCACCGACCGATCTCCTCGACCTGATCGGGCGGGTGCACCGCGCCGGTCGGGTTGGACGGCGAGCAGAACAGCAGCACCTTCGTGCGGGCCGTGCGGGCGGCTTCCAGCTGGCGCACCGACACCAGGTAGCCCGACTGCTCGTCGGCCGCCACGGGGACGGGCACCCCGCCGGCCAGCCGGATCGCCTCGGGGTAGGTGGTCCAGTACGGCGCCGGCAGCAGCACCTCGTCACCGGGGTCGAGCATCGTGGCCAGGGCCTCGTACACCGCCTGCTTGCCGCCGTTGGTGACCAGCACGTCGGCCGGGGTGGCCCGGACGCCCGAGTCGCGCAGCGTCTTCGCCACGATCGCCTCGCGCAGCGCGGGCAACCCCCCGGCGGGGGAGTAGCGGTGGTGCACGGGGTTGCGGGCTGCCTCGACGGCGGCCTCCACGACGTGGGCGGGGGTGGGGAAGTCGGGCTCGCCCGCACCGAAGCCGATGACCGGCCGCCCGGCTGCGCGCAACGCCTTCGCCCGTGCGTCGACCGCCAGGGTGGCGGACTCGGCGATCGCCCCGACCCGGCGGGACACCCGCCGCTCGGCGGGGGAGGGGGGCGGCGGCAGGGGCCCCGGGGTGCCGGCCCCCGGTGCGGTCGGGGCGCTCATGGGCCCATCGTGTCAGCCGCCGCGCCGGCCGCGGGCGAGGCGGCACCCGGGTGGGTCCCTGGGTCCCCCGAGCACGCTGCTCGGCACGTGGTGGCCGGTGCCGTCGGCGGTCACGTACACTTCTCGCTCGGGGTTCGTGCACCCTGCCACCGGCGTGCCCCGGTACCTCTCCTCACCGACCGGTACCTCCGCGCGCCGCGGCAGGTCTCGACCCCCGGTGTCCGCCCCGTGCGGATGCCTAGGGGTGTAGCTCAATTGGCAGAGCAGCGGTCTCCAAAACCGCAGGCTGCAGGTTCAAGTCCTGTCACCCCTGCCCCTCCGCCGGTCCGCCGGCGGGCCGTCCCGGCCGGGGCGGCACGGAACCCACCACCGACGACGAGGCGAGGCGCAGTGAGCGACGAGCAGCCGGGCACCGAGGACGAGCGCGTCCGCCGCCGTCCCGGCGCCGAGCCCGCCGACGACGCCGACCGCGAGCTCACCGACGAGCAGATCGACGCCGAGGCCCCCGGGGTCGACGACGCCGCGGAGCTCGAGGCAGCCGAGGCCGAGGTGGCCGAGGAGGCCGCCGAGGCCGAGGACAAGGTGGTGGCCCCGCCGACCCGCCGCCGGCGCGGCGCCATCACCGCCGACGACGACGAGGGCGACGAGCCCGAGGCGCCCCGCGTGCGCCGTCGTGACCGGCCCGGGGGGCGTCCGGCCAGCGAGGCCCGCACGACCCGTCCGGCGCGGGGCGACGTCGGCGCGGTGAGCTCCGGTGGCGCCGGCAAGGGTGAAGGCACCCGTACCCGGGCCGAGGCCGAGCGCGCCCGGGCCGCCGAGCTGCGCGAGAAGCGCAGCATCGGCCGGTTCCTCCGCGAGGTCGTCGCCGAGCTGCGCAAGGTCATCTGGCCGGGGCGTCGCGAGCTGATCACCTACACGACCGTGGTCATCGTCTTCGTCGCCTTCATGGTTGCGCTGGTGGCCGGGCTGGACATCCTCTTCGCCCAGGGCGTCATCGCCGTCTTCGGCTGACCGCCGCACACCTCCCGAGCACGCACCGCCGACGCACAGGAAAGAGACCCACCCCGTGACCGACCCCCGCGAGACCGACGAGGCCGTCGACGCCGCCACCGAGGACCCGACGGCCGACGCCGCCGTCGACGCCGCCACCGGTGCCGTCGACGCCGAGACCGGCGTGCGCGAGTCCGGTGCGGCCGAGGGCTCGGTGGACACCGGCGACCTGACCGCCGACAACCCGATGGCCGACGCCGTGGCCGGTGGCACCGGCAACGCCCGCGGCGCCGTCGACGACGCCCTGGTGGGCGACACCGCCGTCGAGCCCGCGCCCGACCACGACCCGCTCACCGAGGAGGTCCTCGAGACCGCCGAGGAGGAGGACGAGGACCCGGCCGAGGCCATGCGCAAGGCCCTGGCCAGCGCGTTCGGTGACTGGTACGTGATCCACTCCTACGCCGGCTACGAGAACAAGGTGAAGACCAACCTCGAGTCGCGGATCACCAGCCTGGACATGGAGGACTACATCTTCCAGATCGAGGTGCCGACCGAGGAGGTCACCGAGATCAAGAACGGCAAGCGGGTCCAGGTCAACCGCAAGGTCCTGCCGGGGTACCTGCTGGTCCGCATGGACCTGACCGATGACTCCTGGGGTGCGGTGCGCAACACCCCCGGGGTGACCGGGTTCGTCGGCGCGACCTCGCGCCCCTCCCCGCTGAGCCTGGACGAGGTCGTCAAGCTGCTCGTGCCGGCCACCACGGCCAAGGCGCCGTCGGCCCCCGAGACGGGGACCCCGGCCCCCGGTGCGCCCAGTTCCCCGCTGGTCGACTTCGAGGTCGGCGAGTCGGTCACCGTCATGGACGGCCCGTTCGCGACCCTCCCGGCCACCATCAACGAGATCAACGCCGAGCAGCAGAAGCTGCAGGTGCTGGTCTCCATCTTCGGCCGCGAGACCCCGGTCGAGCTGTCCTTCAGCCAGGTCCAGAAGTTGTAGGACCTCGGTGCTCCCCATCCCACGCTCCGCGCGGCATGGGACCCTGCACCGAGGCCTTCCAACCAAGACCACGCAGTCACGTCACCTCAGATAGAAGGAAGTCATGCCCCCCAGGAAGCGGTTGACCGCGGTCATCAAGCTCCAGATCAACGCCGGTGCGGCCACCCCCGCGCCGCCCGTGGGCCCCGCCCTCGGTCAGCACGGCGTGAACATCATGGAGTTCTGCAAGGCCTACAACGCCGAGACCGAGTCGCAGCGCGGCAACGTCATCCCGGTCGAGATCTCGGTCTTCGAGGACCGTTCGTTCACCTTCGTCACGAAGACCCCGCCGGCCGCGCGCATGCTGCTCAAGGCCGCCGGTGTCGAGAAGGGCTCGGGCGAGCCGCACAAGACCAAGGTCGCCACGGTCACGCGTGACCAGGTCCGCGAGATCGCCCAGACCAAGATGGCCGACCTCAACGCCAACGACCTCGACCACGCCGAGAAGATCATCGCCGGCACCGCCCGGTCGATGGGCATCACGGTCCAGTAACCAGCAGTCGTGGGAGGGCCGGCCAGGCCCGCACACCACGCGATCGCCCGCACCGCGGGTGGACAGGAGCACCACCATGGCCAAGCACGGCAAGAACTTCCGCAAGGTCGCCGAGCTCGTCGACAGCGCGCAGCTGTACAGCCCGCTGCAGGCGGCGGGGCTGGCGAAGCAGACCTCGACCACCAAGTACGACGCCACCGTCGAGGTCGCCATCCGGCTCGGGGTCGACCCCCGCAAGGCCGACCAGATGGTCCGCGGCACCGTCAACCTGCCCCACGGCACCGGCAAGACCGCCCGCGTCATCGTCTTCGCGACCGGCGACAAGGCCGCCGAGGCCGAGGCCGCGGGTGCCGACGTCGTCGGCTCCGACGACCTGATCGAGCGCATCCAGGGCGGTTTCCTGGACTTCGACGCCGCCATCGCCACCCCGGACCAGATGGCCAAGGTCGGCCGCATCGCCCGCATCCTCGGCCCCCGTGGCCTGATGCCGAACCCCAAGACCGGCACGGTGACCCCCGACGTCACCAAGGCCGTCAACGACATCAAGGGCGGGAAGATCAACTTCCGCGTCGACAAGCAGTCGAACCTGCACCTGGTGATCGGCAAGGTCTCCTTCGACGAGGCCAAGCTGGTGGAGAACTACGCCGCCGCCCTCGACGAGGTGCTGCGCGCCAAGCCCTCGGCCGCCAAGGGGCGCTACGTCAAGAAGGTCACCATCTCCACCACGATGGGTCCGGGCATCCCGGTCGACCCGAACCGCACCCGCAACCTGCTGGTCGACGAGGCCTCCCAGCTCTGATCGACCCGGCACCGCGCACGACGCCCCCGCAGCCCGAGCTGCGGGGGCGTTCGGCGTTCAGGGGCGCGTGGGCGGCCAGGGGAGGAAGGCGCTGGTGCGCTCGACGTAGTCGGCGAAGCCCCGGCGGGTGCTGGTCATGCGCTTCTCGGTCATCGCCGCGCCCGAGCCCTTGACCAGGTTCAGCGTCATGAGCGCCGGGCAGATGACCACCACCCAGCCCGACCAGTGCGCGGCGGTGGGCAGCCACAGCCCCCACATGACGCAGGCGTCGCCGAAGTAGTTCGGGTGCCGGGTGTACCGCCACAGGCCGCGGTCGTTGACCTGGCCGCGGTTGGCCGGGTCGGCCCGGAACCGCTCGAGCTGCCAGTCCCCGACCGTCTCGAAGGTGAACCCCACCGACCAGACGACGACGCCCAGCAGGGCGACGACCAGCGGCCAGCCGGAGGTGGCCGCGCCGTCCTGGAAGGCGGCCACCAGCAGGGGGAGCGACACCACGAACAGGACGGCGGTCTGGGGCAGGTAGACCCGGCGGTAGAGGTGGGCGGCCACCGAGCCGGTCGCCCGGGCCGCGATCTGCTCGTAGCGCGGGTCCTCCCGGTCGCCGTTGCGCCGGCCGATGTGCACGGCCAGGCGCACCCCCCAGGCCGTGGTGAGCCCCAGCACGAGCAGCTGCCGGCCGAGGTCGCCGTGGCCGCCGGCGCGGGCGGTGAGCAGGCCGACGAGGGCGACGACCGCGAAGCCCAGGCCCCAGACGACGTCGACCACCGAGTGCCGGCCCACCCGCAGCGCCACCAGCCAGGTGCCGGTGAACACGACCAGCAGCGCGGCCAGGGACACGGCGACCCCACCGCCCCAGGCCCCCCAGTCGATGCCCACCACTGCGCCGGGCCCGGTCAGCGGGCCCGGTGGGGGGCGCCGAGGCCCTCGTACCAGGCGCCCCGGGTCTCGGGCATGCCGCTGCGCCCCGCGGGGGTCGGCTTGGCGAACAGCAGCTGGTCGACGCCCATGCGGTTCTCCGCGAAGGTCAGCCCGCCACCGGCCAGGTACAGCCGCCAGATGCGGGCGCCGGCCTCGCCGATGATCGCGGTGACGTCGGACCACCGCTCCTCCAGGCGCACGCCCCAGGCGCGCACGGTCCAGTCGTAGTGCTCGCGGATGCTCTCGACGTCGCGCAGCTCCAGGCCGGGGGCGGCCAGCATCTCGGCGGTCTGCCAGGTCGGGCGCATGTGCATGTCGGGGGCGACGTAGCGCTCGATGAAGGCGCCGCCGCCGGGGGCGCTGGGGTGGCTCATGGCCTGCACGAGCACCCGGCCGCCGGGCTTGACCAGGCGGTGCAGCGTGGCGGCGTAGACCGGGTACTGCTCCTGGCCCACGTGCTCGCTCATCTCGATCGAGCTGATCGCGTCGTAGGGGCCCTCGGCCGGCAGCGGCACGTCACGGTAGTCCTGCAGCCGCACGGTGACCCGGTCGGCCAGGCCGCGCTCGGCGACGACCTTCTCGATGTGGTCGCGCTGCTGGGCCGAGATGGTCACGCCGGTGGCGTGCACCCCGTGGTGCTGCGCCGCGTAGAGGATCATCGAGCCCCAGCCACAGCCGACGTCCAGCAGTCGCATGCCCGGCTGCAGGCCCAGCTTGCGGCAGACCAGCTCGAGCTTGTCCCGCTGGGCGTCGGTGACGGTGTAGCTGCCGTCGGCCGCGCCGGGGTCGGTCGCCGGGTCGGCGCGGAAGTACGCGCAGGAGTAGGCCATGTGCTCGTCGAGCAGCGCCTGGTAGACGTCGTTGCTCTGGTCGTAGTGGTAGCTGATCGCGTCGCTGTCGCGGTCGGTCGTGTGCTTCTCGCCCGAGAGGACGGCCTCCTCCGGCGGGGCGGCCGGGCGCCGGCCCACGATGCCCAGCCGCAGGGCCGTGCGGCCCCAGCGCAGCTGGTCGCGCACCCCGGGCAGCGACGGCGGGCGCTCCCGCACCAGGGCCCAGACGCGGGAGAGCCCCTCGGCCAGGTCGCCCTCGACGTCGATCTCCCCGGCCACGTACGCGCGGGCCAACCCCAGCTCGTTCGGGTCCCACAGCAGCCGGCGCAGGGCGGTACGGCTGCGCAGGACGACGACCGGGGCGTCGGCGGGGCCGGCCTCGCTGCCGTCCCAGGCGCGGATGCGGACCGGGACCTGCCCGCCGAAGACCTCGCCGACCAGGCCGGCGAGCCGGCCGGCGACCGAGCGGTCGGTGCTGCGCACGGTGCGCGGGGTGCTGCTCATGCGGGTGGGCTCCTGTCGTGCGGTCGGCGTCGTGCGGTCGGCGCGTCGGGGTAGATCCTGCGGTGTTCGCTCGGCGGGGGCCCGGCGGATGGCCGTCACCGGCGCGGCGGGCGGGCGTGTACTCTTCTCCGCGTTCCCCCCAGACCGCTGGTCGTCGCACGTCCGCGTGCGATCGAAGGTCCCGGATCCGTCCGGGCGGCCCGCGCAGGTGAACGGTTCGTCGCCAGGCCTCGTGCCTGCCCACGCCCCGTGCGCCCTGCGCCGGGGCGTCTCCCGTCTCCGGGCCCCTCGATCGATGCGCACCGTGCCTCCTCCGGTGGTCGCCCCGACTGAGAGAGGAGGCCCATGCCCACGCAGGCCAAGGATGCGGCGATCGCGGAGATCACCAGCCGGTTCCAGGACTCGAGTGCGGCGGTGCTCACCGAGTACCGCGGGCTGACCGTGGCGCAGCTGTCCCAGTTGCGTCGTTCCCTCGGTGCGGGCAGCAGCTACGCCGTCGTCAAGAACACCCTGACGAAGCGGGCGGCGGACTCGGTCGGCCACACCGACCTGGCCCCGCTGCTCTCCGGCCCGACCGCCATCGCGTTCATCGCCGGTGACCCGGTCGAGGCCGCCAAGGCGATCCGCGACTTCGCGAAGGCCAACCCGGCCCTCGTGGTCAAGGGCGGCGTCGTCGAGGGTCGTACGGTCGACGCCGCCGAGGTCACCCGCCTCGCCGACGTCGAGTCCCGCGAGGTCCTGCTGGCCAAGCTGGCCGGTGCGATGAAGGGCAACCTCACCAAGGCCGCCGGGCTCTTCCAGGCCCCGCTGTCCCAGGTCGCCCGTCTCGCCGAGGCGCTCAAGGAGAAGAAGCCCGCGGGCGACGCTCCCGAGGCCGCCGAGGCCCCCGAGGCCGCTGCCGACGACACCGCTGCTGCACCCACCACCCCCGACACCGACGCTGACGCCGCGACCGCGGCCAGCGACGACTGACCAGTAGGAGAAGACATGGCCAAGCTGTCCACCGACGAGCTGCTCGACGCCTTCAAGGAGATGACCCTCCTGGAGCTGTCGGACTTCGTGAAGCAGTTCGAGGAGACCTTCGAGGTCACCGCCGCCGCCCCCGTCGCCATGGCCGCTGCGCCCGCCGCCGGCGGTGCCGGTGGCGGTGGCGCCGAGGCCGCCGCCGAGCAGGACGAGTTCGACGTCATCCTCGAGGCTGCCGGCGACAAGAAGATCCAGGTCATCAAGGAGGTGCGCGGCCTGACCTCGCTCGGCCTCAAGGAGGCCAAGGACCTGGTCGACGGCGCGCCCAAGCCCGTCCTGGAGAAGGTCGCCAAGGACGCCGCGGACAAGGCCAAGGCCGCCCTCGAGGGCGCCGGCGCCACCGTCACCGTCAAGTGACACCCCGCCCGGCGCACGCCGGGCACGTCGCCCGCGGGTGACAGCACGACCAGCAGGAGCCGTACCCCCGCGGGGTGCGGCTCCTGCTGCGTGTCCGAGGTACGGCGCTGCGTGGTGACAGGTCACGAGTTGGGGTGAGACGGGGGCCACGTGATTGCCGTGACCTGCGTAACCACTAACCTCGGTCGTCGTTACTCCCCAGTAGACATGCGCGGTCGCCGGTGCGGCCGCATGATGCCGGGGCCCGCAGCAGCAGGCAGGTGCCGGCACCGCAGCCGGTGGAGGAGGTCGTCCGTGGGCGTCGCCGTGCACGTGCAGGGACTCACGAAGTCCTTCGGCAGCCAGAACATCTGGAGCGACGTCACCCTCACGCTCCCGCCGGGGGAGATCTCGGTGATGCTGGGCCCCTCCGGCACCGGCAAGTCGGTCTTCCTCAAGTCGCTCGTGGGTCTGCTCAAGCCCGAGCGCGGGTCGATCGTCATGACCGACACCGACATCGTCAGCTGCTCCGAGCGCGAGCTGTACGACGTCCGCCGGCTGTTCGGCGTCCTGTTCCAGGACGGCGCGCTGTTCGGGTCGATGAACCTCTACGACAACATCGCCTTCCCGCTGCGCGAGCACACGAGGAAGAGCGAGTCCGAGGTCCGCTCCATCGTCATGGAGAAGATGGACATGGTCGGCCTGGCCGGCACCGAGGGCAAGCTGCCGGGCGAGATCTCCGGCGGCATGCGCAAGCGCGCCGGCATCGCCCGGGCGCTGGTGCTCGACCCCGAGGTCATCCTCTTCGACGAGCCCGACTCCGGCCTGGACCCCGTCCGCGTGGCCTACCTCAACCAGCTCATCGTCGACCTGAACGCCCAGATCGACGCCACGTTCCTCATCGTCACCCACGACATCGGCACCGCCCGCACCGTCCCCGACAACCTCGGCCTGCTCTTCCGGCGGCACCTGGCGATGTTCGGTCCGCGCGAGCAGCTGCTGACCAGCCAGGAGCCGGTGGTCCGGCAGTTCCTCAACGGTCGCCGCGAGGGACCGATCGGCATGAGCGAGGAGAAGGACGTCGCGCAGGTCGAGGCCGAGATGGCCGCCCTGGAGGCCCGCGGCGGCGACGCGCACAACGGGGTGGGTCCCAAGGGTGCCTCGGGTGGGGACGCCGTGCCCCCGCAGCTGGAGCCGAGCCCCGGGCTGCCCGAGCGCAAGGCCGTGCGCCGGCGGCAGGAGCGGGTGGCGCGGATGCTGCACACCTACGACCCGGCCACCGCGGACGCGATCCGGGCCAGCTTGCCGGCCGACCTGCTCGCGCTCGCCGACTCGGGTGCCTACCAGCCGACGGCGGGCGCCGAGCGGGAGTGGCGCACCGAGGACGGCGCCGACCTCGTGGTCCCCGACCCGCGAGGCCGCTCGTGACGGCGACCCCGGGTGAGAAGCCGAAGGCCCCGGGTCTGCTGGACGGGAAGCTCTCGCCGACGCGTCCGCTGCGGGCCAGTGGCAACCTGTTCGCCTTCGCCCTCGACGTCGTCCGGGCGGTGTTCCGCCGGCCCTTCCAGCTGCGCGAGTTCATCCAGCAGACCTGGTTCGTCGCGTCGGTCACGATCCTGCCAACCGCGCTGGTGGCCATCCCCTTCGGCGCCGTCATCGCCCTGCAGCTGGGTTCGCTCACCCGCCAGCTGGGCGCCCAGTCGTTCACCGGGTCGGCATCGGTGCTCGCCGTGCTGCGCGAGGCCAGCCCGATCGTCACCGCGCTCCTCATCGCCGGTGCCGGTGGTTCGGCGATCTGCGCCGACCTGGGCGCACGCAAGATCCGCGACGAGATCGACGCGATGGAGGTGCTGGGCATCTCCCCGATCCAGCGCCTGGTCGTGCCCCGCGTGCTGGCCGCGATGCTCGTCGCCGTCCTGCTCAACGGGCTGGTGTCGGTCGTCGGCGTCACCGGCGGGTACTTCTTCAACGTCATCCTGCAGGGCGGCACGCCCGGGGCCTACCTGGCGTCGTTCAGCGCGCTGGCGCAGACGGCCGACTTCTGGTCCGGCGAGATCAAGGCCCTGGTGTTCGGGCTCATCGCCGGCATCGTGGCCTCCTACAAGGGCCTGCGGGCCGGGGGTGGGCCCAAGGGCGTCGGCGACGCGGTCAACCAGTCGGTCGTCATCACGTTCCTGCTGCTGTTCGCCGTGAACTTCGTGATCACCGCGATCTACTTCCAGCTCGTGCCGCCGAAGGGGTCCTGACCGTGGCCCTCCTCTCGCCCGTCGACCGGGTCAAGGTGCGCACGCGACGGATCGTGCGCACGGTCTACCGCCGTCCCATGACGACGCTGGAGGACCTGGGCGACCAGGTCAGCTTCTACGGCCGTGCGCTGGGCTGGACCCCGCGCACGCTGCGCCGCTACAAGCGGGAGACCTTCCGGCTGCTGGCCGAGGTCAGCTTCGGCACCGGGGCCCTCGCCGTGGTCGGCGGCACCGTCGGCGTGATCGCCTTCCTGTCCTTCTTCACCGGCACCGAGGTCGGGCTGCAGGGGTACCAGGCGCTGGACCAGCTGGGCACCTCGGCGTTCACCGGCTTTCTCTCCGCCTACTTCAACACCCGCGAGATCGCCCCGCTGGTGGCGGGCCTGGCCCTGTCGGCGACCGTCGGTTGCGGCTTCACCGCGCAGATCGGGGCCATGCGGATCAACGAGGAGATCGACGCCCTCGAGGTCATGGGGGTGCCCTCGCTGCCGTTCCTGGTCACCACCCGCATCGTCGCCGGGTTCGTCGCGGTCATCCCGCTGTACGTGATCGGGCTGCTGACCAGCTACTTCGCCACCCGCACCATCACCACCACCGTGTACGGGCAGTCGGCCGGCACCTACGACCACTACTTCAACCTGTTCCTGCCGCCGCAGGACGTGCTCTGGTCGTTCGTCAAGGTGCTGGTCTTCAGCGTCGTGATCATCCTGAGCCACTGCTACTACGGCTACCGCGCCGGCGGGGGCCCGGCGGGCGTGGGCCTGGCCGTGGGCCGGGCCGTGCGGTTCTCCATCGTCGCCGTGATGGTGATCGACCTGTTCCTGTCCCTGGCCATCTGGGGGTCGACGACGACGGTGAGGATCGCAGGATGAGCCGCGGCAAGGGTGCGGTGGTGGTGCAGCGGTTGCAGGGGTTGGCCTTCCTGCTGGTCATCGTGCTGCTGCTGGGCCTGGCGGTGGCCACCTACCAGAAGGCGTTCAGCGACGCGGTGACCGTCGAGCTGCAGACCGACACCGTGGGCAACCAGCTGCAGACGGCCAGCGACGTCAAGGTCCGCGGCGTCATCGTGGGCGAGGTCCGGGCGGTGTCGGCCTCGGCCGAGGGCGCCACCGTCGAGCTGGCCATCCAGCCCGAGCACCTGGCCGAGATCCCGGCCAACGTCAATGCCCGGTTGCTGCCCAAGACCCTCTTCGGCGAGCGGTTCGTCTCGCTGGTCATCCCCGACGACCCGAGCCCCGACCGGCTGGCCGCCGGTGACGTCATCCCGCAGGACCGCAGCGAGAACGCCATCGAGCTCGAGCGCGTGATCGACGACCTGCTGCCGCTGCTGCAGGCGGTCGACCCGGCCGACCTGGCCAACACCCTGGGCGCGGTCGCCGACGCGCTGCGCGGGCGCGGCGACGCACTGGGGGAGAACCTGGCCGACACCGGCAGCTACGTCGGGCAGCTCAACACGGTGCTGCCCGAGCTGCAGGCCGACGTCTCGCTGCTGGCCGACGTCGCCGACACCTACGACGCGGCCGCGCCCGACGTCCTCGCGGTGCTGGACAACCTCTCGGTCACCGCGGCCACGGTCGTGGACCAGAGCGAGCAGCTGCGCCGCACCTTCACCGTGGTGGGTTCCTCGGCGCAGACCGCCGCCGGGTTCCTCCAGGACAACGAGGAGTCCCTGATCCAGCTCGCCCAGGGTTCCCGGCCCGTGCTGTCCCTGCTGGCCCGGTACTCCCCGGAGTACCCGTGCCTGCTCGACGGGCTGACCCGGTTCAACCCGATGATCTCCGAGGCGTTCGGCGGTGACGGCGACCCGGCGCTGAACCTGAACCTCACCGTCACGCTGCCCCCGCGCAACCCCTACGTGCCCGGTGACCAGCCCGCCTACGACGACGTGTCCGGGCCCGACTGCCGCGGGCTGGACGACATCGACGGGGTCATCGCCGCGGCCGCCCAGGGCGAGTACTACTGCCCCGTCCCCCCGCTGGACGGCGTGGACTCCGCCGACAACCCGGTGTCGGGCAACCCGGTCTGCCTGGGCGGGACCAGCCCCACCGACATCCCGTTCGAGGACCCCCGCACCGGCCGCGACGGGGCGTCCCTGGGCACCGACATCTCGCTGGCGTCGGCGTTCCCGCACGGGCTGACCGACGGCAGCCGCGAAGGCAGCCTGGCGGGCTCGACGGCGGAGCTGGACTTCGTCCGCTCGCTGCTGGGCTACCAGACCGGCGTCGACCCCGCCCGGGTCTCCGACCTCGCGGCCTCCAGCCTCGCACCGCTGCTGCGGGGGACCCAGGTGATGGTGCCGTGAGGGGCCTGACCGCACCGATCGTCAAGCTGGTCGTCTTCGCACTGGTGACCATCCTGGCCAGCTACGTCCTGCTGGCCACCATCACCAACGCCGGCTACGGCGACCAGACCGGCTACCGGGCCCAGTTCACCGACGTCGCCGGTCTCGTCGAGGGCGACGAGGTGCGCATCGCCGGCGTGCGGGTGGGCCAGGTGACCAGCATCGGGCTGGCCGACGAGCAGGACTCCCCGATGGCCCTGGTCGGCTTCGAGGTCGACTCCGACGTCGCCCTGCCCACCTCGGTCGAGGCCACCATCAAGTACCGCAACCTGGTGGGTCAGCGCTACGTCTCGCTCACCGAGGGGGCGGGCTCGGGCGGGGCCACCCTGGCCGCCGGCGACCTGGTGCCGGTGGCGCAGACCAAGCCGGCGCTGGACCTCACCGTGCTCTTCGGCGGGTTCCAGCCGCTGTTCCAGGCGCTGAGCCCCGACGACGTCAACCGCCTGTCCTACGAGCTCATCCAGGTGTTCCAGGGCGAGGGCGGCACGGTGCAGAGCCTGCTGGCCCACGTCGGGTCCCTGACCAACTCGCTGGCGGACAAGGACCAGGTGATCGGCAGCGTGATCGACAACCTCACCACCGTCGTCGGCACGGTGGCGGCCCGCGACCAGCAGCTGAGCGACCTCGTCGTCTCCCTGCAGCAGTTCGTCTCCGGCCTGGCCACCGACCGCGACGCCATCTTCGACTCCCTGCAGACCATCGACGGACTGGCCGCCACCACGTCGCAGTTCCTCACCGACGCCCGCCCGCCGCTGGCTGCCGACATCACCGCGCTCGGCCAGCTGTCGACCAACCTGGCCGACACCGGCGACCAGCTCGAGGGGTTCCTCCAGCTGGCCCCCACCAAGGTCGACCTCCTCACCCGCACCGCGGTCAACGGGAGCTGGTTCAACTTCTACCTGTGCTCGGCGTCGGGGCTGGTCACCCTCCCCGTGGTCGGCCAGACCCAGCTGCCGCCCGGCGGCGCGGCCAACCAGTCGGCGGGGTGCAGCTGATGGCCCGCGAGTCCAAGCCGTTCCGCGACCGCAACCCGGTGACCATCGGGGCGGTCAGCCTGTCGGTCATCGCCCTGCTCGTGCTGCTGGCCTTCAACGCCCAGTCACTGCCCCTCATCGGCGGCGGCACCGTCTACTCCGCCCAGTTCAGCGAGGCCGCGGGCCTGCGGCCCGACGACCCGGTGCGGGTGGCCGGGGTCAAGGTCGGACAGGTCGAGAGCCTGTCGCTGGAGGACGGCGCGGTCACCGTCGAGTTCCGGGTGCGGGACGCGTTCGTGGGCGACCGCAGCGAGGCCGCCATCAAGATCGAGACGGTGCTGGGCGCGAAGTACCTGGCGCTCGTGCCGCGGGGGGAGACGGCCCTGGACCCCGGTGACCGCATCCCGCTGGAGCGCACGGCCTCGCCCTACGACGTCGTCGAGGCCTTCACCGGCCTGGCGCAGACCGTCGACGACATCGACACCGGCCAGCTGGCCCAGTCCTTCGAGGTGCTCAGCGAGACCTTCGCCGACACCCCCGACGAGGTGCGCACCTCGCTGGAGGGCCTGTCCCGCCTGTCGGACACCATCGCCAGCCGCGACGCCCAGCTGCAGCAGCTGCTGACCGCGACCCGCGACGTGACCCAGGTGCTGGCCGACCGCAACGGCGAGTTCACCCAGCTGATCCTGGACGCGAACACCCTGCTCACCGAGGTGCAGGAACGTCGGCAGCTGATCGACTCGGTCCTCACCACCACGCAGACCCTGTCGGCCCAGCTCAGTGGCCTGGTGCAGGACAACACCGCGGCGCTGACGCCGGCGCTGGCGCAGCTGTCCACGGTGACCGACATCCTCGAGCGCAACCGGCAGAACCTGGGGGACACGGTGGCCGCCCTGGCACCCTTCGTCACGGTCTTCACCAACACGCTGGGCAACGGGCGGTGGTTCGACAGCTTCGTCGACAACCTCATCCCCGGCGTCGTCGGAGGTGTGCTGTGCGGCACCGTGGCCGGCGGCTCGGGTGGGCTCGTGGGGTGCTCGCCGTGACCGCCCGCCTGCAGCGCTTCGTCGCCCTGGCCGCCGCCGTCGTCCTGGTCGGTGCCCTCGGCTGGGCCGTGCTGCGCCCGGCCGGGCAGATCCGGGTGACGGCCTGGTTCGACCAGGCCGTGGGCCTCTACGCCGGCTCGGGCGTGCGGGTCCTGGGCATCGAGGTCGGCGAGATCACCGACGTCGTCCCGGCGGGCGACCGCGTCCGGGTGGACATGCTCATCGACGACGACTACGCCATCCCGGCCGACGCCGACGCCGTCGTCCTGGCTCCCTCGCTGGTGGCCGACCGCTACGTGCAGTTCGCCCCGGTGTACGACGGGGGGCCGCGGCTGGCCGACGGCGCCGAGGTGCCGATCGAGCGCACCGCGACCCCGGTGGAGCTCGACGAGGTGTACGGCGCCCTCGACGACCTGTCGGTCGCCCTCGGGCCCACGGGGGCCAACCGCGACGGCGCGCTGTCCGACCTCGTCGACACCGGCGCGGCCAACCTCGACGGCAACGGCGCCGCGCTCAACTCCACCCTCACCGGCTTCTCCCAGGCGGTGCGCACGCTGGCCGACAACCGCGACGACCTGTTCGCCTCCGTGGAGAACCTGCAGACCTTCACCAGCGCGCTGGCCACGGTCGACGCGCAGGTCGGCCAGTTCAACACCAACCTGGCCGCCGTCGCCGACCAGCTGGCCGGCGAGCGCGACGACCTGGCCGCGGCCATCGCGACCCTGAGCTCCGCGCTGGGGCAGGTCGCCACCTTCGTGCAGCAGAACAGCGCCCTGCTGACCACCAACGTCGACCGGCTGGCCGGGATCACCCTCACCCTGGTGCAGCAGCGGTCGGCGCTGGCCCAGGTGCTCGAGGTGGCGCCGGCCGCCATCGGCAACCTGGCACACGCCTACAACCCGGACTACGGCACGCTCGACACCCGCGACAACTCCCTCGGCAGCCAGAACGCCGACATCGTGGTCTGCCAGCTGCTCGGCCAGGCCGGCCGGCTGCAGCTCGCGGGGGTCGACCTGGACGACGTGACGGCGCTGCTGCAGCTGCCGCCGATCGACCAGGTGTGCGCCCGCCTGCTGTCCGGTGACCCCACCAACAGCGGTTCGCTGCAGGACCTCAACGGCAACGGCGTCCCCGACCTGCAGGAGGTGCTGACCGCGATCTTCTCGCCGTCGGCGGGCCCCGGCGGCGGCGGTTCGCTGGCCGGACTGCCCGGGTTGCCCCTCGTGCCCGGAGCCGGGTCGTGAGCGCCCTCCCGCGGCGCGCCGCCGCCCTCGCCTGCGCCGCCGTCCTGCTGAGCGGGTGCGGGTTCCGCGGGGCCTACTCCATCGACCTCCCCGGCGGCGCGGACGTCGGCGACGACCCCTACTCCGTGCAGATCCAGTTCACCGACGTGCTCGACCTGGTGCCGCAGTCCGGTGTCCGGGTGGCCGACGTCCCGGTGGGCAAGGTGACCGACGTCCAGCTGGGCGACGACTGGACGGCGGTGGTGACCGTCGAGGTGAACGGCGACGTCGACCTGCCGGCCAACGCGGTCGCCATGATCCAGCAGTCGTCGCTGCTGGGGGAGAAGTACGTCGAGCTGGCCGCGCCGGGCGGGGAGGCGCCGTCCGGGCAGCTGGAGGACGGGTCCCTCATCACCCTCGACCGCACCAACCGCAACGTCGAGGTCGAGGAGGTGCTGGGCGCGCTCTCGCTGGTGCTCAACGGCGGCGGGCTCACCCAGCTGCAGACCATCACCTCCGAGCTCGGCCAGGCGCTCGAGGGCCGCACCGAGGCCGTGCGCGACACCCTCGACCAGCTCGACACCTTCATCGGCGGGCTCGACGTGCAGCGCGAGGAGATCAACCGCGCGCTGGACAGCGTCGACGCGCTGGCCTCGACGCTGGCGGCCAACACCGGCACGCTCACCACCGCGCTGGACACCATCGGCCCCGGCCTGGCGGTGCTGGAGGACCAGCGCGGCCTGCTGGTGTCGATGCTGCAGTCGCTGGCCCAGCTCGGCGACGTCGGCACCCGGGTCATCAACCAGACCGGTGCCGACACGGTGGCCAACCTGCAGGACCTGCAGCCGATCCTCAGCCAGCTGGCGGCGGCGGGGCCGAACTTGGCCGGCTCGCTGGACCTGCTGCTCACCTACCCGTTCCCGGCCAGTTCGCTGACGGCGCTGCAGTACCGCGCCGACCAGCGCACCGGCGGCTACGCCCTGTTCACCAACATGACCGCCGACCTGAACCTGGACCTGCAGGAGCTGTTCTGCCGGTACGTGGTGGACCAGACCACCGGCGCCCTGCAGCTGCTGCCCGCCGCGGACGTGGCCGGTGGCAGCTGCGGGCAGCCGGGCAGCCCCGGCAACGGGCAGCCCACCCGGCCGGGCGGCTCGTCGGGCGGTACGGCCACCTCCTCACCCGGGTTCACGCTGCCGACCCTGCCCGACCTGACGGCCCTGCTGCCCAGCACGCCGCTGTCCGGCGAGGGCACCGGCCTGCTCGGTCTGCCCGCCATCCCCGGCCTCACGACGGGAGGCACCCCGTGATCACCCGGACCACCCGCCTGCAGCTGCTGGCCTTCGCGGTCGTCGCGCTGCTGGGCATGAGCTACGTGGGGTTCCGCTACGTCGGCCTCGACCGGCTGCTGCTGGGCGGCGGGTACCAGGTCGCGGCGGAGTTCCGCGACTCGGGCGGCATCTTCGTCAACGCGGAGGTGACCTACCGGGGGGTCGCGGTCGGTCGGGTCAGCGACATGCGGCTGACCGACGACGGCGTCGAGGTCGAGCTGTCCATCGACCGCGACGCCCCCGAGATCCCGGCGTCGGCCAGCGCCGCGGTGGCCAACCGCAGCGCAGTCGGCGAGCAGTACGTCGACCTGCGCCCCGACACCGCCGACGGGCCCTTCCTCGCCGACGGCTCGGTCATCCCGGTGGAGCGCACGTCCATCCCGGTGCCGGTCGAGCAGCTGCTGCAGGACGTGGACGCCCTCGTCGGCTCCATCGACACGGAGAACCTGCGCACGGTCGTCGACGAGCTGGGCGTGGCCTTCGACGGCGCCGGTGACGACCTGGCCCGGCTCATCGACAACGGCAACCTGCTGCTCACCCGAGCCGAGCAGTCGCTGCCGCAGACGTTGCAGCTCATCACCGACGGGCAGACGGTGCTGGAGACCCAGGCCGAGTCGCGCTCGGCCATCCAGCAGTGGGCCGCCGACCTCAGGCTGCTGTCGGACACGCTGGTCAGCAGCGACCCCGACCTGCGCAGCCTGGTGGTGAACGCCCCCGACGCGGGCGCGGCGCTGCAGCAGCTGGTGACCGACGCCGGGCCCGGGCTGGGCTCGCTGATCCGCAACGTCGACGTGCTCAACGACGTCACCACCCCGCGCCTGGACGGCGTCGAGCAGCTGCTGGTCACCTACCCGGAGGTGGTCACCGGTGGCTTCAGCGCGGTGCGCCGGGACGCCGACGGCATGATGCGCGTGCACTTCGGCTTCGTCCTCAACTCCGGCGACCCGCAGCCGTGCACCAGCGGGTACGCCTCGACCGGGTCGACGCCCTCGCCGGCAGCGGTGGCCGCGCTGGACACCTCGCAGGTGCGCTGCGACGTGGTCGCCGGGGTGGACCCCGACCCCTCCGACGGCGTCGACGAGACCGGGTCCAACATCCGCGGCGAGCAGAACATCGGCGGGACCGGCGGGCAGGCCTCGCCAGGTCCGCAGGGCAGCACCGCGGCCGGCGGGTCGACCGCGGCGAGCGTGCTGGGCGAGGTCCTGGGTGGCCTGCTCGCGGCCTCGCCGTTCGCCACGACGGGCGGCTGACCCGCCCGGCCGGCGCCCGGTGGTCACCGGTCGTCGGGCCGGCCCGCTACGGTGACCTGCCCCACGGTGCAGCCGGCGACCGGTCGCCCGGCCCGGACGGGACCACCGCCCGCACTGCCCGACCGACCCGCCGTCCACCGGACCGCACCGCCCGGCCCCACCGTCCCACCCCACCGCCTGACCCCACCGCCTGACCGAGAGGAGCGCCCCGTGGCCGACCAGACCCGGGCGGGCTCGCGCGAGCCCGCGCCGGCCGACCCGGACACCGAGCCCCCGGCGGAGGACACAGCGAAGGCCCCGGCGGAGGACACAGCGGCGGACTCGGCGGAGGACACAGCGGCGGACTCGGCGGAGCGCACCGCGCAGGACCCGGCAAGGGACGCGGCGGAGGACCGGCTGGTCGAGCCCGAGGACGACGCGGCCGGCAGCGGCTCCGACGACCGCACCGACGACCGCGCCGACGACGGCACCGACGACGCGACCCGAGCCGCCGAGGAGCCGGTGGGGGCCCCCGCCCGCTCCCGGGACGGGTCCCGGCTCTCGCTGCCCCTCGTCCCGGTCCTCGCCGGCCTGCTGGTGCTGCTGCTCGCCGGCGCCGCGTTCCTGTGGGTGACCCGGCCCGGCACGTCGTCGGTGTCCACCGACGACTACGTCGACGCCCTGCAGGCCGCCCGGGCGGGCATCGTCGACGTCGCCTCGTTCGACTACCTGACCCTCGACGACGACATCGCCCAGATCGAGGCGGTCACCACCGGCGACCTGCGCACCGAGTCCGTCGACCAGCTCGACAGCCGCCGGCAGGACATCACCACCGCCCAGGCCGTGGTCAACACCGAGGTCGTGGGCGCCGCCGTGGGCGCCGCCGACGACAGCAGCGCGACGGTGTACATGGTCATCCAGTCCACCCAGACCAGCAGCGCCTCGGAGCAGGCGCAGGTGCAGCGCTACCGCATCGAGGTGGACCTCACCAAGGACGGCGACCGGTGGTTGCTGTCCGGGATCCAAGGACGGTGACCCGGCGATGACCGACACCCCCGACGGCAGCACCCCCGACGGCAGCACCCCCGGGAGCGGCACCGGGCGTCGGCCCCGCCCCTCCCCGCGCCCCCGGGCCGGTGGGGCCCGGCCCTCTCCGCGCCCCCGGGTGGCCGGCAGCCGGCGCGCCGAGGAGGACGCGGCCGCTGCCGAGGCCCCGACCCGCGATGCGCCGACCACCCGCACGTCGCCCCCGCCCTCGCCCACGCCCACGCCGTCGCCCTCGCCCCGCGCGCGCAGCCGCGGGACGGAAGGCGGGTCGACCGGCAGGGTGCGCGGGGGAGCCACCGCCCTGGCCGACCGCGCGCGCCCGTCGGCGGACGGAGCCGCACCCGCCGGCGGCCGCGGTCGCCGGCGCGGCGCGGGGGAGCCGCGCACCGGCCGGGGACGGGACGGTGCCGCCCCCGACCGCCGCCGACCCCGCACCCTCGCCCTGGTGCTCGCCGTGCTGTGCGTGCTGACCGCGGCCGGCGGCGGGTGGCTGCTGTGGGAGCGGCTGCACCCCACCACCGTCGACCCGGCGATCTTCACCGCCGCCCGGGAGGGCGTGCAGGCGGTCTACGCCTACGACTACCAGGACTCCGAGGGCAGCGTGCAGCGCAAGCTCGACGTCCTCACCGGGGACCTGCGGGACCAGTACGAGACCGACCTGTCCTCCGGCGGCATCATCAGCACCTACGAGCAGGTGTCGGCGACCACCAGCTACGACGTGCTCGAGGTCGGGTTGCAGCAGGTCAACCAGTCGCAGGACCAGGCGACGCTGGTGGTCTTCGGGCAGTACGTGGTGTCCTCGGTGAACTCCGGCACGCAGGCCGCGCCCGCCGGGTCGGAGTGCACCGTCACCTCCGACGGAGCCCAGTCGTGCACGCAGACCGTGCGGGTGACCGTCACCGACACCGACGACGGCTGGAAGATCAGCGAGCTCACCCTCCTGACCAGCAGCTGAGCACAGCGCCCGGGCCGCTTCGGCGCGCCCGGGTGTCGTCGGCGCGAGGTCGCTGGCATCATTCCCCGCGGAGCCGCGAGGCCCCTCGACCCGACGTGGACATCTGTCCCGGATGCGGGTAGGGTCTCCTGTTGCGCTGCCCTCTGACTGCCTGCCCGCCGAGCCGGGTCACCAGGGGTGCCCCGGGAACACGACGGGCCGCCCCCGCGCTGACCACGTCGAACGGGTGCTCATCGGCCGTCGAAGTCGCAGCGCCGACACCGCCGACGACGACCCGCACCGACCGCCCGCACGTCGTGAGGTCCTTGGAAGGACGCATCTTGGCAGGCTCCAGCAGCACCAGCACGGACACCACCAGCACCGAGCAGATCATCCCGGACGACCCCCAGAACAGCGCGCACACCGCCGGTACCGCCGCGCAGAAGATCCCCGGCGCCCCCCTCCGCGTCTCCTTCGCCAAGATCCACGAGCCCCTCGAGGTGCCGGACCTGCTGGCGCTGCAGACGGCCTCCTTCGACTGGCTGGTGGGCAGCCCGGAGTGGAAGGCGACGCTGTCCCCCGAGGAGGCGGAGACCGCCGTCGGCGGCCTGGCCGACATCCTCGAGGAGATCTCCCCGATCGAGGACTTCAGCGGCTCGATGTCGCTGTCCTTCTCCAACCCGCGCTTCGAGGACGTCAAGGCGTCGCTCGAGGAGTGCAAGGACAAGGACATGACCTACGCGGCGCCGCTGTTCGTCACCGCCGAGTTCATGAACAACACCACCGGCGAGATCAAGAGCCAGACGGTGTTCATGGGCGACTTCCCGATCATGACGAACAAGGGCACGTTCGTCATCAACGGCACCGAGCGCGTCGTCGTCTCCCAGCTGGTCCGTTCCCCGGGCGTCTACTTCGACAAGACCCTGGACAAGACCAGCGACAAGGACGTCTTCTCGGCCAAGGTCATTCCCAGCCGCGGTGCGTGGCTGGAGTTCGACGTCGACAAGCGCGACACCGTCGGCGTCCGCATCGACCGCAAGCGCCGCCAGCCGGTCTCGGTGCTGCTCAAGGCGCTGGGCTGGACCGAGGACCGCATCCGCGAGCACTTCCAGTGGTCGCCCACGATGCTGGCCACCCTCGAGAAGGACCACATCGCCGGGCAGGACGAGGCGCTGCTGGACATCTACCGCAAGCTGCGCCCGGGCGAGCCCCCGACGCGTGAGTCCGCGCAGGCGCTGCTGGAGAACCTGTTCTTCAACCCCAAGCGCTACGACCTGGCCCGCGTCGGCCGCTACAAGGTCAACAAGAAGCTGGGTGTCGACGTCCCGCAGCCGACGCAGACGCTGACCGAGGACGACATCGTCGCCACCATCGAGTACGTGGTGAAGCTGCACGCCGGTGAGCCCGACCACGGCGTCGACGACATCGACCACTTCGGCAACCGTCGCCTGCGCACGGTCGGCGAGCTGATCCAGAACCAGATCCGGGTCGGCCTCTCGCGCATGGAGCGGGTCGTCCGCGAGCGGATGACCACCCAGGACGTCGAGGCCATCACGCCGCAGACCCTGATCAACATCCGGCCGGTCGTCGCCTCCATCAAGGAGTTCTTCGGCACCAGCCAGCTGTCGCAGTTCATGGACCAGACCAACCCGCTCGCGGGTCTGACCCACAAGCGCCGCCTGTCGGCGCTGGGTCCCGGTGGTCTGTCCCGTGAGCGCGCCGGCATGGAGGTGCGCGACGTGCACCCCAGCCACTACGGCCGGATGTGCCCGATCGAGACCCCGGAAGGCCCGAACATCGGCCTGATCGGGTCGCTGTCCTCCTTCGGGCGGGTCAACGCCTTCGGGTTCATCGAGACCCCGTACCGCAAGGTCGAGAACGGCACCGTCACCGACCAGATCGACTACCTCACCGCCGACGAGGAGGACCGCTTCGTCGTCGCGCAGGCCAACAGCCCGCTCGACGCCCAGGGCCGCCTCGCCGAGGAGCGGGTGCTCGTCCGCACCAAGGGCGGCGAGGTCGACTACCTGGCCCCGGAGAACGTCGACTACATGGACGTCTCGCCGCGGCAGATGACCTCGGTCGCCACCGCGATGATCCCGTTCCTGGAGCACGACGACGCCAACCGCGCGCTCATGGGCGCCAACATGCAGCGCCAGGCGGTGCCGCTGCTGCGCAGCGAGGCCCCGCTGGTCGGCACCGGCATGGAGCTGCGTGCCGCCGTGGACGCCGGTGACGTCGTCGTGGCCGAGAAGGCCGGCGTGGTCGAGGACTCCACCGCCGACTACGTCACGGTCATGGCCGACGACGGGACCCGGCAGACCTACCGGCTGCTGAAGTTCCGCCGCTCGAACCAGGGCACCTCGATCAACCAGACGCCGGTCGTCGAGGAGGGTCAGCGGGTCGAGGTCGGCCAGGTCGTCGCCGACGGCCCCTGCACCGACCAGGGCGAGATGGCGCTGGGCAAGAACCTGCTCGTCGCCTTCATGCCGTGGGAGGGCCACAACTACGAGGACGCAATCATCCTGTCGCAGCGCCTCGTGCAGGACGACGTCCTGTCCTCGATCCACATCGAGGAGTTCGAGGTCGACGCCCGCGACACCAAGCTCGGTGCCGAGGAGATCACCCGGGACATCCCGAACGTCTCCGAGGAGGTGCTGGCCGACCTCGACGAGCGCGGCATCATCCGCATCGGCGCCGAGGTCGTCCCCGGCGACATCCTCGTCGGCAAGGTCACGCCGAAGGGCGAGACCGAGCTGACCCCCGAGGAGCGGCTGCTGCGCGCCATCTTCGGCGAGAAGGCCCGCGAGGTCCGCGACACGTCGCTGAAGGTCAAGCACGGTGAGTCGGGCAAGGTCATCGGCGTCCGGGTGTTCTCGCGAGAGGACGGCGACGAGCTGCCCGCCGGCGTCAACGAGCTCATCCGGGTCTACGTGGCCCAGATGCGCAAGATCAGCGACGGCGACAAGCTGGCCGGTCGGCACGGGAACAAGGGCGTCATCTCCAAGATCCTCCCGCAGGAGGACATGCCCTTCCTCGAGGACGGCACCCCGGTCGACATCGTGCTCAACCCGCTCGGTGTGCCCGGCCGCATGAACGTCGGTCAGGTCCTGGAGACCCACCTCGGGTGGGTGGCCAAGACCGGGTGGCAGGTCGAGGGCGACCCCGAGTGGGCGCGCAAGCTGCCCGCCGGTGCCCGCAGCGCCGCCCCCGGCACGCGTGCGGCCACCCCGGTGTTCGACGGTGCCCGCGAGGAGGAGATCGTCGGCCTGCTCGGCTCGACGACCCTCACCCGCGACGGGCAGCGGCTGGTCAAGGACACCGGCAAGGCCCGGCTGTTCGACGGCCGGTCCGGCGAGCCCTTCCCCGAGCCGATCTCGGTGGGCTACGTCTACATCCTCAAGCTGCTGCACCTGGTCGACGACAAGATCCACGCCCGGTCGACCGGCCCGTACTCGATGATCACGCAGCAGCCGCTGGGTGGTAAGGCGCAGTTCGGTGGTCAGCGGTTCGGCGAGATGGAGTGCTGGGCCATGCAGGCCTACGGCGCGGCCTACGCGCTGCAGGAGCTGCTGACGATCAAGTCCGACGACATCCTCGGCCGCGTCAAGGTGTACGAGGCCATCGTCAAGGGCGAGAACATCCCCGAGCCGGGCATCCCGGAGTCGTTCAAGGTGCTGCTGAAGGAACTGCAGTCGCTGTGCCTGAACGTCGAGGTGCTGTCCGGTGACGGGCAGGCCATCGAGCTCCGCGACACCGACGACGAGGTGTTCCGGGCCGCCGAGGAGCTGGGCATCGACCTGTCCCGCCGCGAGCCCTCCTCCGTCGAGGACGTGTGATCGGTCGCCGGCGCGGGGGTGCGCACCACCCCCGCCCCGGCGCCTCGACCCTCAACAGTTGTGAAGAACTAGCCCCGGGAAAGGGGTAACAGTGCTCGACGTCAACTTCTTCGACGAACTGCGCATCGGTCTGGCTTCCGGCGACGACATCCGCCAGTGGAGCCACGGTGAGGTGAAGAAGCCCGAGACCATCAACTACCGGACCCTGCGTCCGGAGAAGGATGGCCTCTTCTGCGAGAAGATCTTCGGTCCCACCCGGGACTGGGAGTGCTACTGCGGCAAGTACAAGCGGGTCCGGTTCAAGGGCATCATCTGCGAGCGCTGCGGCGTCGAGGTGACCCGGGCCAAGGTCCGTCGTGAGCGCATGGGCCACATCGAGCTCGCCGCCCCGGTGACCCACATCTGGTTCTTCAAGGGCGTGCCCTCGCGGCTGGGCTACCTGCTCGACCTGGCGCCCAAGGACCTCGAGAAGATCATCTACTTCGCGGCCTACCTGATCACCTCCGTCGACGACGAGGCGCGCCACCGCGACCTGCCGACGATCGAGGCCGAGATCAGCGCCGAGAAGCACAACCTCGAGAGCCGTCGCGACGCCGACGTGGAGGGTCGCCAGCAGAAGCTGGAGGCCGACCTGGCCGAGCTCGAGGCCGAGGGTGCCAAGTCCGACGTGCGCCGCAAGGTGCGCGAGGGCGGCGAGCGCGAGATGCGCCAGATGCGTGACCGTGCGCAGCGGGAGATCGACCGTCTCGACGAGGTCATGGACACCTTCCGCAAGCTCGACGTCAAGCAGCTCATCGCCGACGAGGGCCTCTACCGCGAGCTGCGCGACCGCTTCGGTGAGTACTTCGAGGGCGGCATGGGTGCCGCGGCGCTGCAGAAGCTGCTCGCCGACTTCGACCTCGAGGCCGAGTCGGTCTCGCTGCGCGACACCATCCGCAACGGCAAGGGCCAGCGCAAGCTGCGCGCGCTCAAGCGGCTCAAGGTGGTGGCGGCGTTCCAGCAGACGCAGAACTCGCCCATGGGCATGGTGCTGGACGCCGTCCCGGTGATCCCGCCGGACCTGCGCCCGATGGTGCAGCTCGACGGTGGCCGCTTCGCCACCTCGGACATGAACGACCTGTACCGCCGGGTGATCAACCGCAACAACCGGCTCAAGCGCCTGCTCGACCTGGGTGCCCCGGAGATCATCGTCAACAACGAGAAGCGGATGCTCCAGGAGTCCGTGGACGCGCTGTTCGACAACGGTCGCCGTGGCCGTCCGGTCACCGGGCCGGGCAACCGTCCGCTGAAGTCCCTGAGCGACCTGCTCAAGGGCAAGCAGGGCCGCTTCCGCCAGAACCTGCTGGGCAAGCGCGTCGACTACTCGGGCCGTTCGGTCATCGTCGTCGGCCCGCAGCTGAAGCTGCACCAGTGCGGTCTGCCCAAGCAGATGGCGCTGGAGCTGTTCAAGCCCTTCGTCATGAAGCGGCTGGTCGACCTCAACCACGCGCAGAACATCAAGAGCGCCAAGCGCATGGTCGAGCGCGCCCGCCCCGTGGTCTGGGACGTGCTCGAGGAGGTCATCACCGAGCACCCGGTGCTGCTCAACCGTGCGCCCACGCTGCACCGCCTCGGCATCCAGGCCTTCGAGCCGCAGCTGGTCGAGGGCAAGGCCATCCAGATCCACCCGCTGGTCTGCACGGCGTTCAACGCCGACTTCGACGGTGACCAGATGGCGGTGCACCTGCCGCTGTCGGCCGAGGCGCAGGCCGAGGCCCGCATCCTGATGCTGAGCTCGAACAACATCCTGAGCCCGGCCGACGGTCGTCCGATCACCGCGCCGACCCAGGACATGGTGCTGGGGCTCTACCACCTGACCACGCTGAAGGCCGCGGCCGACGAGCGCGGCGAGGACGAGCTGCCCAAGGCCTACGGGTCCACGGCCGAGGCCCGCATGGCCTACGACCGGGGTGCCCTGGGCATCCAGGAGCGCGTGCTCATCCGCCTCGACGAGGTGTTCGGCGTCGACAACGGCCCGAAGAACGACGCGTGGGACGTCCCCGAGGGCTGGGAGCCCGGTCAGCCGGCCGTGGTCTCGACGTCCCTGGGTCGGGTGCTGTTCAACGAGGCCCTGCCCGAGGACTACCGCTTCGTCAACTACCAGGTGCCGAAGAAGGAGCTCGGGGCGATCGTCAACGACCTCGCCGAGCGCTACCCCAAGGTGCAGGTCGCCGCGACCCTCGACGCCCTCAAGTCGGCCGGGTTCCACTGGGCCACCCGCGCGGGCATCACGATCGCCATCGACGACGTCGTGACCCCGCCGGCCAAGGCCGGCATCCTGGAGCGCCACGAGGACGAGGCCCGCAAGATCGAGAAGCAGTACGAGCGCGGCGTCATCACCGACGCCGAGCGCCGTGCCGAGCTCATCGAGATCTGGACCCGGGCCCGCGCCGAGGTCAGCCAGGCGATGGTGGACAACTTCCCCACCACGAACCCGGTCTGGGTCATGGTCAACTCGGGCGCCCGAGGCAACATGATGCAGATCAGCCAGATCGCCGGCATGCGCGGTCTCGTCGCCAACCCCAAGGGCGAGATCATCCCGCGGCCGATCAAGGCGAACTTCCGCGAGGGCCTGTCGGTGCTGGAGTACTTCATCTCCACGCACGGTGCCCGCAAGGGCTTGGCCGACACCGCGCTGCGCACCGCCGACTCCGGGTACCTCACCCGGCGCCTGGTGGACGTGTCGCAGGACGTCATCATCCGCGAGGAGGACTGCGGCACCGAGCGCGGCGTGCTCATGCCGATCGGCACCGTCGCGGACGGCAAGGTCACCCGGGACGCGCACGTCGAGACCAGCGTGTACGCCCGGGCCCTGGCCGCCGACGTCGAGGCCGCCGACGGCACGGTCATCGCGACCGCCGGCTCCGACCTGGGTGACGTGCTCATCGCCGAGCTGGTCGACGCCGGCATCAGCGAGGTCAAGGTCCGCTGCGTGCTGACCTGCGAGTCCCTGCTCGGGACCTGCGCGACCTGCTACGGCCGGTCGCTGGCCACCGGCAAGCTCGTGGACGTCGGCGAGGCGGTCGGCATCATCGCCGCCCAGTCGATCGGCGAGCCCGGCACCCAGCTGACGATGCGCACCTTCCACACCGGTGGTGTGGCCGGTGACGACATCACGCACGGTCTGCCCCGCATCGTGGAGCTCTTCGAGGCCCGCGTCCCCAAGGGCAAGGCGCCCATCGCCGAGCTCGCGGGCACCGTGTCGATCGAGGACGGCGAGCAGTTCCGCAAGCTCACCATCTCCCCGGACGACGGCTCCGACGACGTCGTCTACGAGAAGCTGTCGCGCCGCTCCCGCCTGCGGGTGGAGGACGGCGGGCACGTCGAGGTCGGCGAGCAGCTGACCGAGGGTGCCGTCGACCCGCACGAGGTGCTGCGGATCATGGGCCCCCGCGAGGTGCAGCTGCACCTCGTGCGGGAGGTCCAGGAGGTCTACCGCAGCCAGGGCGTGTCGATCCACGACAAGCACATCGAGGTGATCATCCGCCAGATGCTGAAGCGGGTGACCATCATCGACTCGGGCGCCACCGAGTTCCTGCCGGGTGCGCTGGTGGAGCGGACGCTGTTCGAGACCGAGAACCGTCGGGTGGTGTCCGAGGGCGGCGAGCCGGCCTCGGCCCGTCCGGTCCTGATGGGGATCACCAAGGCCTCGCTGGCGACGGAGTCGTGGCTGTCCGCGGCCTCGTTCCAGGAGACCACCAAGGTGCTCACCGACGCGGCCATCCAGGGCAAGAGCGACAGCCTGCTCGGCCTCAAGGAGAACGTGATCATCGGGAAGCTGATCCCGGCCGGCACCGGCATCAGCCGCTACCGGAACATCACGGTCGAGCCGACCGAGGAGGCGCGCGCCGCGGTCTACACCATGGCCGGCTACGACGACGGGCAGTACTACAGCCCCGACGTCTTCGGCACGGGCAGCGGCGAGGCCGTGCGCCTGGAGGAGTACGACTGGCGGTCATGACCCGCTGACGCGAGGGGCCCCGCACACCAGCCGGTGTGCGGGGCCCCTCGTCGTCTCAGCGGGCGAGCCGGGCGAGGGTCTCGATCGAGCGCCGGCGGCCGGCGGGGGAGTCGTCCAGCGGCTGGGCGGTCAGCGTGGTCACCCCGGCCTCCGCGAAGGCCGCGATGCGCTCGGCCACCCAGGACTCGGGCCCGATCAGCGACGTCTGGCGGACGAGCTCGTCGGGGACGGCGGCGGCGGCCTCGTCCTTGCGGCCGGCCAGGTACAGGTCCTGGATCGTCGCCGCCTCGTCGGCGAACCCGTAGCGCACGGCCAGGTCGTTGTAGAAGTTCTTGCCCTTGGCGCCCATGCCGCCCACGTAGAGCGCGACGCCGTGCTTGACGAGCTCCAGCAGGGGCTCGACGTCGTCGCCGATCGCGACGGGCACACCGGCCACGACGCCCAGCTCGCCCAGCGCCGGGTCGCGCTTCGCCTTCCCGGCGTTCAGCGAGGCGCCCCAGACGTCGGCGGCCTTCTCGGGGTGGAAGAAGATCGGCTCCCACACCTGCGCGATCTCGGCGGCGAGCTCCACGTTCTTCGGGCCGATCGCGGCCAGCATGACCGGGATCCGCTCGCGCACCGGGGTGTTGATGAGCTTCAGCGGCTTGCCCAGGCCGGTGCCCTGGTCGGCGGGCAGCGGGACGGTGTACTTCGGGCCGGCGTGCTCCAGCCGCTCGCGCCGCCACACCGACCGGCAGATCTCCACGACCTCGCGGGTGCGGGCCAGCGGCGCGTCGTAGGGGACGCCGTGCCAGCCCTCCACCACCTGCGGCCCCGACGCGCCCAGGCCCAGGGTGAACCGACCGTCGCTCACCAGGTCGAGCCCGGCCGCGGTCATCGCCAGCAGGGCGGGGGTGCGGCTGTAGATGGGCAGGATCGCGCTGATCAGCTCGACCCGCTCGGTGACTGCAGCCAGGTAGCCCAGCTGGCTGACCGCGTCGAAGGTGTAGACCTCGGCGACCATGGCGACGTCGAGGCCGACCTGCTCGAGGTCGACGATCTCCTGGGCGGTCTGCCGGAAGTCCCCGGAGTAGCTGGTCTGGATGCCGATGCGCACGGGCCTACCTCCTCGTCGACGGACGTCCACGTCGACGCCCCGGGTGCACTGTGGCACGGCCGGGGCACGGCGGCGGCCGGGGAGAGCGGCCCGTCGGTCCGCTGGCGCGTCAGGTGGTGGGCAGGGTGGACACCGGCCCCACGACGCGGGTGACCACGGCGACGCCGTCGACGGCACCGGGCACGCGACCCCCGGCCCGGGGGTCGGCCAGGTCGACCTGCAGCACGTAACCCGCCTCGCGCCGGGCCAGCCCTACCCCCGTCACGCCGGGGTCGTCGGCCAGCCGGGCAGCCAGCACGGCCTTGGCCGCGCGCGCGGTCGGTCGGTCGGTCACCGGTCCATCGTCCCCCGGTCCGCGGGACCCGTCCAGCCACGACGGACCCCGGCCGCGCCCCGGTCAGCCGCACGACGTGTGCGGCCCGCGTGGGCCGTCCGGCGGTCACCGGGTGTGCTCAGGCGTCCGTCACGAGGGTGAGCCCGAGGACGTCGAGGACCGTGGCCAGCGGGTTGGCGAAGGTGACCCCACCGCCGGCGGACCCACCGGTGGCCGAGCCGGCGAACAGCAGACCCAGCGGCGCCCGGTCGCGGCTGCGCCAGATCACCGACCCGGAGTCCCCGCCCTCGCTGAAGGAGCCCCGCAGACCCTCAATCTCGACCTGGTCGTCGAAAGTGTGCACGCCGTCGTCGTACTGCACCCCCACGCCGTCGACCTCCACGGCGGTGATGCGGCCGCGGGTGTGCCCGGTGGTCCGCCCCACCTTCTCCACCTCCTCGGCGGGGTCGACCTCCGCGGCCGGCAGCACGCGGTCGGCCAGCGGCCCACCCGGGTAGCCGGTGGGGTCGGCCACCACGCCCTCGTCGAGGGCGGCCACGGCGGCGTCCACGAGGTTCCCGGTGGGCAGGAACCCCCGGGACGCGGTCAGCGTGGCCACGCGGTCGGCCGGGGTGCCGCCGTCGGCGGGCCCGGGCTGCAGCACGGGGTCGCCGAGGCCGGCCGCGCCGCTCGCGGCCAGGACGTGCTCGTTGGACAGCACGAGCAACCCGGCCGCACTGGTGCGTGTGACGAAACCCCCCAGGGTCCCGGCGGTCACCGCGGGGTGGGCCACCGAGAGGCCGGGGACGAGCGGCCGGGTGCGCTGGCGGAGCTGCCCGGGGGTGGGGGAGCGCTGCGGTCGGACCGGACCGATCACCCGGACGTCGACCTCGGCACGCGCGCCGTCGTCGAGCGCACCGAGCACGCGCGCTGCGTCGCCGCGGGCCAGCACCCGCACGGCCAGGTGCACCTGGCCGTGCCCCACCGGTGCCAGCCCCAGGGCGACCCCGCTCCACCGGCCGGGGGCGTCGCTGGCCACGACGGCGCCGGGCGGGGCCGCCGCCAGCCGGCGGGACAGCTCGGCCTTCAGTTCGCGGGCGCTGTCGACGTGCACGGTGACCTCCGGGGCGGGGTGGGCGGTGGCGGGCGGGGTGCCGACGGTAGGGGCAGGGTCCGACATCCGGCCCCGCCGAGCCGGGCACGTCGCGGCGGGGCGACAGGGACGGCGCGGGCGGGTACCGTTGCGCCCGGTTCGATCCCGGCCGGCCGTCGCCCGGGGGTGCGCGCATCCCCTCGCGGTGGCCGGGCCCGCACGCCGCGCACCTGGCCGACCTCGTCGGCCGTGCCGGAGGCGGCGCCCGCACTGGCGTGACGTACCCGGCTTTGACCGGGTCACAGCGCCCGGGTATCGTGGTCAGCCGTGCCCAGGGATCACTCTGGGCCTGCTCCGCTCGCGGCGCACCTGGGTGCCCGGTCGATCCTCGGATCGCCTGGATGCCAGGGGGTCCCGCTCGGCTCCGGCCGAGCCGGGGGCCGTGCACCAGGCGCGAGGGGCGACCACGTCCGGCTCGACCGCGGACCGGCCCACGGCAAAGGCGACACGCCCGAGCGCGGGGGCCGGGTCGGGGTCCCGACAGGGGCTGGAGCAGGGCCGGAGCACCTCCGGCGACACCGGCAAGCACGACCAACGCACTCATCCAGAGCACGACCCAGCGCAGGCAGGAGTTCAAGGCCACCCATGCCCACGATCCAGCAGCTGGTCCGCAAGGGCCGCGAGGACAAGGTCGAGAAGACCAAGACCCCGGCGTTGAAGGGTTCCCCCCAGCGTCGCGGCGTGTGCACGCGCGTCTACACGACGACGCCGAAGAAGCCGAACTCGGCGCTGCGCAAGGTCGCCCGCGTCCGGCTCACCAGCGGCGTCGAGGTGACCGCGTACATCCCCGGCGTCGGCCACAACCTGCAGGAGCACTCGATGGTGCTCGTGCGCGGTGGCCGCGTGAAGGACCTCCCCGGCGTCCGCTACAAGATCATCCGCGGTTCCCTGGACACCCAGGCGGTCCGCGGTCGCAAGCAGGCTCGCAGCCGGTACGGCGCGAAGAAGGAGAAGAGCTGACATGCCCCGCAAGGGACCTGCCCCGCGTCGTCCGCTCGTCGCCGACCCGGTCTACCAGTCGCCGCTGGTCACCCAGCTGGTGAACAAGGTGCTCGTCGACGGCAAGCGCTCGGTCGCCGAGGCGATCGTCTACGGCGCCCTCGAGGGGTGCCGGGCCAAGACCGACACCGACCCGGTCGTCACGCTCAAGCGCGCGCTGGACAACGTCAAGCCCGCCCTCGAGGTGCGCAGCCGCCGCGTCGGTGGTGCCACCTACCAGGTGCCCATCGAGGTGCGCGCCTCCCGCAGCACCACCCTGGGCCTCCGCTGGCTCATCCAGTACTCCCGGTCCCGTCGCGAGAAGACGATGACCGAGCGCCTGATGAACGAGCTCCTCGACGCCAGCAACGGTCTCGGTGCCGCGGTCAAGCGCCGCGAGGACACGCACAAGATGGCCGAGTCCAACAAGGCCTTCGCGCACTACCGCTGGTGATCCCCGGCGGCTGGTGAGACCACCAGCGCCACCAGCCGCCACCCGCGGCGACCGCCCGGACGATCCCGGGCCCCGCGTCAGCAACCAAGCAGGAAGGGCACGACATGGCCAACCTCGTCAAGACCCGCAACATCGGGATCATGGCGCACATCGACGCCGGCAAGACCACCACCACCGAGCGGATCCTGTTCTACACCGGGATCAACTACAAGATCGGTGAGGTCCACGACGGCGCGGCCACCATGGACTGGATGGAGCAGGAGCAGGAGCGCGGCATCACCATCACGTCGGCCGCGACGAAGTGCTCCTGGAACGGCTTCGACATCAACATCATCGACACCCCCGGGCACGTCGACTTCACCGTCGAGGTCGAGCGCTCGCTGCGCGTCCTCGACGGCGCGGTCGCGGTCTACGACGGCGTGGCCGGTGTCGAGCCGCAGACCGAGCAGGTGTGGCGGCAGGCCGAGAAGTACGGCGTCCCGCGCATGTGCTTCGTGAACAAGCTCGACCGCACCGGGGCCAACTTCTTCCGCTGCGTCGACATGATGGTCGAGCGCCTCGGCGCCAACCCGCTCGTGCTGCAGATCCCGATCGGTGCCGAGTCCGACTTCATCGGCGTCGTCGACCTGGTCGAGATGCGCGCGCTGACCTGGCGCGGCGAGACCAAGCTGGGTGAGGACTACGCGGTCGAGGAGATCCCGGCCGAGCTCGCCGAGCAGGCCGAGGAGTACCGCACCAAGTTCCTCGAGAACCTGGCCGACTTCCACGACGAGATCATGGAGGCCTACCTCGGCGGGGAGGACATCCCGGTCGCGACCCTGAAGGCCGCGATCCGGAAGTCCACCATCGCCGGCGAGGTCAACCCGGTCGTCACCGGCTCGGCGTTCAAGAACAAGGGCGTGCAGCCCATGCTCGACGCCGTCACCGACTACCTGCCCAGCCCGCTGGACGTCGAGGCCATCGTCGGCACGGCGCTGGACGGCGAGACCGAGGTCCTCCGGCACGCCGACGAGAGCGAGCCCTTCTCGGCCCTGGCCTTCAAGATCCAGACCGACCAGCACCTGGGCAAGCTGACCTACATCCGCGTCTACTCCGGCAAGCTCGACGCCGGGTCGCCGGTGCTCAACAGCACCAAGGACCGCAAGGAGCGGGTCGGCAAGATCTACCAGATGCACGCGAACAAGCGCGAAGAGCGTGCGGGCGTGGGCGCCGGTGAGATCGTGGCCGTCAACGGCATGAAGGGCACCACGACGGGCGACACCCTCTGCGACCCGCAGAAGCCGGTGATCCTCGAGTCGATGACCTTCCCGGCGCCGGTCATCTCGGTGGCCATCGAGCCCAAGACCAAGAGCGACCAGGAGAAGCTGGGCACGGCCATCCAGAAGCTCGCCGAGGAGGACCCGACCTTCCAGGTCCGCCTCGACGAGGAGACCGGCCAGACCGTCATCTCCGGCATGGGCGAGCTCCACCTGGAGATCCTGGTCGACCGCATGCGGCGCGAGTTCAACGTCGAGGCGAACGTCGGCAAGCCCCAGGTCGCCTACCGCGAGACGATCCGCAAGACCGTCGAGCGCCACGACTACACCCACAAGAAGCAGACCGGTGGGTCGGGTCAGTTCGCCAAGGTGCAGATCGCCCTCGAGCCCCTCGAGATGACCGCCGAGTCGGCCACCTACGAGTTCGAGAACAAGGTCACCGGTGGCCGCATCCCCAAGGAGTACATCCCCTCGGTGGACGCGGGCATGCAGGACGCCATGCAGTACGGCATCCTCGCCGGCTACCCCATGGTCGGCGTCAAGGCCTCGCTCCTGGACGGCGCCTACCACGAGGTCGACTCCTCGGAGATGGCGTTCAAGATCGCCGGTTCGGCCGCCTTCAAGGAGGCCGCCCGCAAGGCCAGCCCGGCTCTGCTGGAGCCGATGATGGCCGTGGAGGTCGTGACGCCCGAGGAGAACATGGGCGACGTGATCGGCGACCTGAACTCCCGGCGTGGCACCATCCAGGCGATGGAGGAGCGCTCCGGCGCCCGCGTCGTCCGGGCCCTCGTCCCGCTGTCGGAGATGTTCGGCTACGTGGGCGACCTGCGCAGCCGCACCCAGGGTCGGGCCAGCTACACCATGGTGTTCGACACCTACGCCGAGGTGCCCTCCAACGTGGCCAAGGAGATCATCGCCAAGGCCACCGGCGAGTAACCAGAGTTTCGCGCAGCACTGCGACCAGACCAACCCAGAGAGGAACCCCAGTGGCCAAGGCCAAGTTCGAGCGGACCAAGCCGCACGTCAACATCGGCACCATCGGGCACATCGACCACGGGAAGACGACGCTCACCGCGGCGATCACCAAGGTCCTGCACGACAAGTACCCGAACCTCAACGAGGCGTCCGCGTTCGACCAGATCGACAAGGCGCCCGAGGAGAAGGCGCGTGGGATCACGATCTCCATCGCCCACGTCGAGTACCAGACCGAGAACCGGCACTACGCCCACGTCGACTGCCCCGGGCACGCCGACTACATCAAGAACATGATCACCGGTGCGGCGCAGATGGACGGCGCCATCCTGGTGGTCGCCGCGACCGACGGCCCCATGCCGCAGACCAAGGAGCACGTGCTCCTGGCCCGCCAGGTCGGCGTCCCCTACATCGTGGTGGCGCTGAACAAGGCCGACATGGTCGACGACGAGGAGATCCTGGAGCTCGTCGAGCTCGAGGTCCGCGAGCTGCTCTCCGAGTACGAGTTCCCGGGCGACGACCTGCCGGTCGTGCGCGTCTCGGCGCTGAAGGCGCTCGAGGGCGACGCCGAGTGGGGCGACAAGCTCATGGAGCTCATGGACGCCGTCGACGCCTCCATCCCCGAGCCCGAGCGCGAGATCGACAAGCCGTTCCTCATGCCCGTCGAGGACGTCTTCACGATCACCGGCCGCGGCACCGTGGTGACCGGTCGTGTCGAGCGCGGCATCGTCAAGGTCTCCGAGGAGATCGAGATCGTCGGCATCCGCCCGAACTCGACCAAGACGACCGTCACCGGCGTCGAGATGTTCCGCAAGCTGCTCGACCAGGGCCAGGCCGGCGACAACGTGGGCCTGCTGCTGCGCGGCATCAAGCGCGAGGACGTCGAGCGCGGCCAGGTCGTGGTGAAGCCCGGCTCGATCACCCCGCACGTCAACTTCGAGGGTTCGGTCTACATCCTCTCGAAGGACGAGGGTGGCCGGCACACGCCGTTCTTCAACAACTACCGTCCCCAGTTCTACTTCCGGACGACGGACGTCACCGGCGTGGTCACGCTGCCCTCGGGCACCGAGATGGTCATGCCCGGTGACAACACCGAGATGACGGTGGAGCTCATCCAGCCCATCGCCATGGAGGAGGGCCTGCGCTTCGCCATCCGCGAGGGTGGCCGCACCGTCGGCGCCGGCCGGGTCACCAAGATCCTCAAGTGAGTCCCTGGTGGGGGGGGGGGGGGGGGG